>CAIYTF010000016.1 GCA_903929035.1 uncultured Ignavibacteriales bacterium | reverse complement strand
TGTTCTATGGAAAAGGGGGGAGCTTCAAATTATGGAACTTTTTAAACTCGACTTTTCGTGCAGGCACTATTTATAAATTATAAGGTTATAAACATTCGAAATTATTCAAGGAAATATTGAAAATTTTTAAGTGATTATAAAATAATGACTTAGATTTTCTTGTTTTTTACCCTAAAAATCAAATATTTAGTAACTCATTATTATACCATTGGTTATACTGTTATAAAGCGGCTTGAGTAGTTACAATTTTTTTAAGTTTTTGTTCCCGATTAGTGATTTCATTTGTAAAATGGCAGTTTTATTCAGTTGTAACAAACGATCGCTTTGAGATAATTGTTGACGAATAAGTACTGCATTTATACTCTCTAAATTGGAGAGTACAACCAATTGTTCTATTGCTGCATAATCACGTATATTGCCATCAGCACAGGGATTTTCTGATCGCCATTGCTGAGCCGTTTTTCCAAATAACGCGACGTTCAACATATCAGCTTCGCCGGCATAAACAAAACTTACTTGTTGTTTTGATAACTCCGCCGGAATAAGATTCTCTTTGACCGCAGGTATGAATATGATAGTTTACTTTTGCAAGTGTCCTCTGCAAGTTCCATTCGAGATTTAACCGATCGTTCTCATCTTCTTTCAGTCGCTGGAATTCTTTTATAATGTAAAGTTTAAATTCAATAGAAATCCACGAAGCAAATTCAAAAGCAATATCTTTATGAGCGAAAGTTCCTCCGTATCTGCCTGATTTTGAAATAATACCAATCGCATTTGTTTTTTCAATCCATTGTTTTGGAGTTAATGCGAAGCTGTTTAAACCGGCTTGTTTTCTAAACCCATCGAATTCGATGGGGTTAAAACCCGGGTTATATTTCTGCTCCCAGAAACCGAGTAATTCAATCGTATTCCTGTTTCGAAGCCAATTCTGAATAATATAATCAGTTCTCTCGGCATCTTTGTGCCTCGCGATATCGGTTAGAGAAATAAAATCGGTTTTTTCAGAATTATAAACTGAAATTTCTGTACCTTTTACTACAATTTTTTTAGTCTTCATAATCATTTCTTTGTTAGGAGTCGAATTCGACTCCTTTATTAAATTACTAACCACGTGATTAACTCACATTTCCCGGTACCGTCAAGTTGTTTTTATGCGGGTAAGAAACACCGCGAGCGGCACACGCCCGCGGTTATTCAAATTGAACCACGTTGTAGTTCTATAATTTACAAATTTCCCATTAATTTTTACGTCTTTCGGAGTTCTGTAAGTAAGTCCTGAAAATCTTTTGGAGGTTCGGAATCAAAGCGCAGTAGTTCTTTCGTCACGGGATGAATAAATCCTAATGTTTTAGCGTGCAGTGCCTGACGAGGCATTATTTCTAATAGGTTTTGCACGCGGGTTTTCAGTTTTGGTGTCTGTTCACCGGCGTGGATACTTGTCCCGCCATAAGTGACATCGCCGAAAATAGGTTTTCCAAGGCTTGAGAGATGCACTCTTATCTGGTGTGTTCTGCCTGTTTTTAGTTTAAGCGAAATCAGTGACGTGAATAAGTACTGCTCAAGCACGGTAAAATTTGTTATGGCGTGCTTGCCCTCGGATTCTGTCGCGACAAAAACTTTCCTGTCCCTTTTACTTCGGGCAATATATGTATCTATCGTGCCTTCACTTGTTTTCATTCTTCCCCAAATAATTGCCCAATATTCACGTTCAACAGTGTGCTTAGAAAACTGCAGGGCAAGCCCCGCGTGGACAGCTTCATTCTTTGCAATGAGAAGCAGCCCGCTTGTATTTTTATCAATACGGTGAACAATTCCGGGACGCGTGGGATTTTCATTTAAATCGCTAAGCTGATTTGTATGATGCAGCAATGCATTGACTAACGTTCCGGTATAGTTGCCATAAGCAGGATGTGCCACCATACCGGCGGGTTTATTTACTACTAAGAGATACTCATCTTCATACACGATATCAAGGGGGATTGCTTCCGGTTCGGCAAATTCAGGGCGCGGGGAAATCGGTATGCTTACTTCAATTACATCTTTGGCACGGACAAGATAGTTTGCATTTTCCTGCCTGCCATTGACAAGAACATATTCGGAGTCAATCAGTTTCTGTATCCGAGAACGGGTCGCGTTCTCTAATTGTGATGTCAGAAATTTATCTAATCGTTCTTTTTTTTTCCCCTCTGTTAGTTCAAAACGGAAATTCTTTTCAGTTATAATATTGGGCATTTATTAAGTAATCACGAGGTTCACTATGAGATAATCAAATATTGTGTTCCTTGCACGGCAGTTCACTTTGTGCCCCTGGTATTGAAACTACTACTTCCTTTTCAGCTGGAGAATCAAAAACCGGATCAACCGTCTGATTTTGTAATTCAGGTAATTCCTGCTGAGTTTCCACATCAGGCAATATTACTTGGCTTTCAGTGGTTATAGTATTGTCAATTCCTTGCTCTGCCGCTAATTCCGCATCAGATTCTTCTTGATGCTTTTTATAAAAAATAATCATAAGCAACACTCCAACCGTAACGGCGGAGTCTGCAATATTAAATATGGGAAACCGTTCATAAGGTCTTCCAAATATCCTGATGTCAAAAAAATTGAAGTCGAAGAAATCAACAACTCTCCCGTAAAATAGAGGAGCATACTCATATAACACGCCGTAAAAGACACGGTCAATAAGGTTTCCGACAGCACCGCCCAGAATTAACGCTAGCGAAAGCCGAAGGCTGAAAGATTGGTTTCGTACGCTATAAAGATAATAGAAGAGACCCATACTCGCGATAATAGAAAAAACTGAAACCAACAACTTTGTTACCGGATTAATTTCAATGCCAAATGCCATTCCCGGATTTTCCACAAATGTTATACGGAAGAAATCACCAATAACAGATATGCTGTGAGCATAAGGCAATCCATCGTGATTGAATTTTAGGAAAGGAAGTGCAAATCCTTTTATATAAAGTTTTGTTACCTGATCTATAATAACGACTAATAAAGTCGCGTAAAGTGCTTTCAAAGAATCCCTCTTTGTTAATGATTAATTATCAATGGTTAATTATCAATGGTTAATTAACTCACGTTACGCAGAATTTGGGCTAAAGCCCTTATTTAGATTTGCTCAATTTCCCCAGCCTAAAGGCTGGGGTTATATTTCATAAAGCTTTAATAACACCGGCTTTTAAGCCGGTGATTGTGAGAAACCACTATATGGCTTTAGCCACATTTTGCGTAATGTGATTTAATTAACCATTAATCATTGATAATTAACAATTAATACCAGACTATCTTCTGTTTTTTTCTTGTCTGTTTTTGATTTCGACACATAGTTGAGAATGTGGAACAGCAGTCAATCGCGGTTTAGGAATCAAAGGACAAGTCGGGCAAAGTAGTTTCGGGTCATCAATACATTCAATACAAAGTCCGTAGGTACCTGTTTCGATACGTTTAAGAGCTTCTTCCAAATAGCCGAGGAACTTGTTTTCCCGCTGCGCGTAGAGATAAATTTTTTCTCTTTCCATCGCGTCGGAGCCTTGCTCCGCCATATGCAGAGAGTAAGGTGAATTTTCATTTATGTATTCACCGGTGGTTGGATCGAGAACCTGGTCGCGAAGATTTTGCAGCTGTTCAAGAATTTCGCTTTGTCTATCAATAATAAGTTGTTTAAAGTGTGCTAAGTCAGCATCGCTGTACCGTACTGCAGTAGGTTTTCCGTGTGGCTTTTCCGGCTCATTAACTTCAACTCTTGGACTTTCAGTATGAACTTTCTTTGCAGGAAAATGTGCCTTTGGAATTACTATTTTGCTCGGTTCAAGGTTTATCGGTTCAGCTTTCTTTACCGCGGCTTCCTTTTTATTTGTTGATGCCGCTACAGACTTCTTTGGAGCCTTCTTTACCGCTTTCGCAGGTGTCGCTTTTTTAGCAGCCGCCTTGGCAGGAACCGCTTTCTTTGCTGTCACTTTTTTTGCTGCCGGTTTAGCGGCAGGTTTATCTTTTTTAGTAACCGTTTTCTTCACGGTTTTCTTGGCGGCAACCGGTTTCTTTGCCATATTGGACCTCCTATCAGTTTAGGATTTCTGTATAAAAATTTTAACTTCATAATTTTCTATTTCAACTGCCGCGCTTTCTTCAAGAGTCCGCGGGAAAGTTAATTCCACGGCAAGCGTTTCGCTTGTAATATACGCGCTAAACTCTTTCAGTGCCGCGGCAAGTATTTCATCGGCGTTTACCGCGATCTTTATCCTGTCAACAACATCGTATCCGGCATCTTTTCTCAGGTTCTGGACACGGTTCACAAATTCTCTGGCATATCCTTCCGCGATAAGTTCCGGAGTTAGTTCTGTATCAAGAGCAACAGTTATACCTTGTTCATTCTGCACTATCCACCCTTGAATTTCGTGCCGAACAATTTCTATATCATCGCGAACTATATTTACCGTCACATCATCCACCATCAAAGAAACAACTTCACCAGATTCTAACTGCTTGATTTGCCCTGCATCCAAAGCCCGGATTGCATTTGCAACAGGGTTTGCTTTCTTACCGTGCTTAGGCCCGATGGATTTGAAGTTAGGTTTAGCAGATTTCTGAACTATTCCTTCTTCATCTGTTAATATAATCATTTCTTTGATATTCAGCTCTTCCAAAATTACATCATTCATCTTGGCAAGAGCATTTCTGTGTGCCTCATCAACGGCAACCATCATTTTAAGGAGCGGCTGACGTACCTTCAGGCTATGCTTTGCACGCATTGCTCTGCCAAGAAGTACAACTTTTTGAGCAATATCCATTTTTTCTTCAAGTTCCTTATCCCGATATCCGGAAACCGGCAGCGAGGCAAGGTGAACTGATTGATACGGTTCTAATTTTGTTGCCTCATTTAACCTGCGGTAAATCACTTCGGCGGCAAAAGGAACAAACGGCGATGCTAATTTAACTATTGTATTCAAACATTCATAAAGAGTCTGATATGCCGATAGTTTATTCTCGTTCATTTCCGATTTCCAGAAACGGCGGCGACAGCGGCGGACATACCAATTCGAGAGGTCATCAATTACATAAGATGAAATTATTCGCGAGGCTCTGGTTACATCATAAGCATCCATTAACTCGGTATATTGCTCAACAACCAAATGCAGTTTTGATATTATCCAACGGTCAATTTCCGGACGGGTGTCATATAAAACCAGGGGCTGACTAAAATCAAATTTATCAATATTTGCATAAAGCGCGAAGAACGCGTAAGTATTATATAGTGTTCCGAAGAATTTACGCTGATAATCAACTAAATCATCTTCATTGAAAAGAGTTGGACGCCAAGGCGGGCTGTTGGAAATCAAATACCAGCGGGAAGCATCCGCGCCATATTTTTCAAACAAGGCAAACGGGTCAACCGTGTTGCCTTTGGATTTTGACATTTTTTGCCCGTTTTTATCGAGAATCAAGTCATTTACTAAAACGTTTTTATAGGCAATCTTGTCAAAGAGCAAAGTACCAAGCACGTGCATAGTATAGAACCATCCGCGTGTTTGGTCAATGCCTTCGCAGATATAATCAGCCGGAAAATGTTTTTCAAACCATTCTTTGTTTTCAAACGGATAGTGGAATTGCGCGAAAGGCATCGCGCCGGAATCATACCACACGTCAATTAATTCAGGTGTGCGTTTAAATATCTTGCCGTTTCTTTCGAACAAAATATCATCTACAAAAGGTTTGTGGAGATCAAGAGAAGGCAAATCCTTTATGTAAACTCGTTCATCATCAATAATCTTGAATCCTTCGCCAAGCTCGGCAATTGAACCAACAGCAAACATATCGCCGTCATCACTTATCCAAATAGGAAGCGGTGTTGCCCAATAGCGGTCTCGTGATAATGCCCAGTCTTTATTGTCCTCTAACCAGTTGCCAAATCTTCCGGTTCCCACTTCCGCTGGTTTCCAGTTGATGGTTTTGTTAAGTTCAACCATACGCTCTGCAACTTGAGTTGTTCGGATGAACCAAGACTCGCGCGCGTAATAGATTACCGGCACATCGTCAAACCGCCAGCTAAACGGGTAAGAATGTTCAATAACACCTTTCTTGTATAACTTGCCTTCAAGTTTGAGCTTGTACATAATTTCTGCATCGGCATCTTTTACGAATTGCCCCGCGAAATCAGTGACTTCGTCAGTGAATCGCCCGCCGCGAGTTACCGGCTGCAATAATGGAAGGTCATATTTTTTTGAAATTTCATAATCGTCCTGACCAAAAGCCGGAGCGATATGGACTATGCCTGAGCCGTCACCGGTACTTACAAATCCTGCAAGTATAGTATAGAAAGCTTTTTTATTTGGCGTGATATATGTCATCAACTGCTCATATTCTATGCCGGCAAGCTGCGCGCCCTTCATTTCTTCGAGGATTTCATACTCGCCGTCAAGAACCGAAAGTCTTGCTTTGGCAAGTACCATTTTTCTATCTTTATGAAGAACTTTTACATAGTCAAC
Source organism: uncultured Ignavibacteriales bacterium (assembly GCA_903929035.1). Lineage (GTDB taxonomy): Bacteria > Bacteroidota > Ignavibacteria > Ignavibacteriales > Ignavibacteriaceae > CAIYTF01. The sequence goes on along the minus strand of CAIYTF010000016.1, from coordinate 7,768 downwards.
ATCTTCGCCAAGTGCCAAGGCAACATTGGAAACAAGTGTCCACGGTGTGGTTGTCCATACGAGGAAGCTATAGTCGTTATCTTTTGCTTTGAATAGAATATAGACAGACGGGTCTTTGGTCATTTTATAACCAAGCGCAAGCTCGTGCGAAGAAAGCACCGTTTCGGAGCGGGGGCATTGCGGAACTATTTTATAATCTTTGTAAATCAGTCCTTTATCAAAGAGTGTTTTAAGCGACCACCAAACGGATTCTATATATTCGTTTGAGCAGGTTATATAAGCATCATCAAAAGTTATCCAGTAGCCCATCCTGCGGGTCATTTGTTCCCAGAGATCTTTATAGGTAAAGACGGAGCTACGGCATTTCTCGTTATATTTATCAACACCGAAAGCGGGAATTTCGCTTTTTGATTTAATGCCGAGTTGTTTTTCAACTTCAATTTCTACAGGAAGCCCGTGGGTATCCCATCCGGCTTTGCGGTGTACGCGATAGCCTGAAAGTGTTTTATATCTGCATATAATATCTTTAAGTGAACGAGCCATAACGTGGTGAATTCCAGGCTTGCCGTTGGCTGTCGGCGGACCTTCATAGAATGCAAAAGATTTGTCAGCGTCACGCGTAGAAATACTTTTCTCGAAAATTTTATTTTCATCCCAAAAAGACAAGACTTCTTTTTCTAATTCACTATAATTTATATGTTCCGGTAATGGTTTATACATCTCTTATTAATTGTTAATGGTAAATTATTAATTATCAATGGTTAATTGTTATTTGAAAAGAACGAATTCTCTTTTTTCTGTCTGTAAAAATTGAAACAACTTAACTACCCGAATTGCAAAACTAAAACTCTTCGCGCAAATTATATTCTCTTTCATTCATTAACCATTTACAATTAACCATTATTTACTTTTCTTCATATTTTCTGACAAGCTCTTTTTCTATCTGTATGAATTCGCGAATTTCTCTTTCAATACGTTCTTTCCTCAAAATCGTGTTTTTTGCCGACAAATCGGCATCATTGATAATTTTATTAGCTTTCACCTGTGCTTCGCGGATAATCAAGTCCGATTCTTTCCGGGTATCTTTGATAGTTTCTTCGATAAATTGCAATTTCTCGGTGATGGTAGTATTACGTGTTTGCAATGTTTTTACTTCATCAAGCGACATACCAAAAAATCCCATAGAACCAAGAAAGATATTGCGAAGCGCGTAGATGAGTAGATTCTCGGCAGTCATTTGAGGCTGGAAATATTCGCGAAAAAAAGCAACCGCGGCAATCGATACGATTGAAGTGGACACGATGACAGGTAAAATCACATTAATCCCTTTTTCCCATCCAAACGATTTGTTCATAAACAGCCCGCAGCCAAAGCAAAATAGCACGAGAACAAACCACGTTGCGAAACTCATCTCGCCGGGCTGAAAAAGCTTCGTGTCTAAGAAATTAGAAATAAACACTAAACACGCTAATAACAACGGAATTAAATATAGTAAGATGGCTTTTTTATTCATCATAATCTCTTTATTGTTTCTTTCATCACGAGTGTCATTTTTGGTTCCGCTGACATAGCAGCGGCAATCACCTCTTCAAGCGAAACAGGTTTTAAAGAATCAGGGAAACATTCATCAGTGATAATACTGAATCCCAGCACGCGAATTCCCATATGGTTGGCAACAATATTTTCGGGAACTGTTGACATTCCAACGACATCTGCGCCGGCTGCACGTAAGAATCTGTACTCTGCTTTTGTTTCCAGATTGGGACCGGGAACGGCAGCATATACTCCTTTATGCAATTTGATTTTGTTCTCAAGGGCAACGTCTTCCGCGATAGCAATCAGTTCAAGTGAATATGGTTCACTCATATCGGGGAAACGCGGACCCATTTCATCTGCATTTCTGCCAATAAGAGGGTTATCACCAAGAAAGTTGATATGATCTATCATTACCATTAAATCACCCTTGCGATATATAGGGTTCATTCCGCCGCACGCGTTAGAAATAAGAAGCGTTTCAACACCAAGAAATTTCATCACCCTGATAGGATAGGTGATTTGCTGCATAGTATAGCCTTCATAAAAATGAAACCTTCCTTGCATCACAACAACATTCTTTCTTTCGAGCTTACCAAATAATAGTTTCCCGCTATGTGATTCTACGGTGGAAACAGGGAAGTGCGGTAAATCGGAGTAGTCAATAGTATGTTCAATCTGTAGTTCTTTCACCAGCCCGCCCAATCCTGTGCCGAGGACAATGCCTATTGGATAGGAATCGCTCGTGTAGGTTTTTATAACTTCTATCGTTTCTTCAATTTTATTTTTTAAGTTAGTCATAAAATTTTATCCATAACCTGATCAATATTTATTTGCTGTTTCCGCTGTTGTTCTTGTTTTTTTCTTTCTGATTGAACGGGTACCTCTTCATCAGCATTTTCGATTTTCAATTCAAGTAAATTAGCCTGTGAAGTAATGATAGCCTTTAACCGGGCAATAATCAAATCGCGTTCAGACCGTAGTTGAATAATCGAGTTCCTGATTTCATTCGCCTGTTCTTTGGCTTTTTCAATCATTTGCTGCGCTTTGATTTCCGCCTCTTTCATCATCAGACCGGATTGTTTCTTGGTTGACTCAATAGCTTTGGATGAATTTTCCTGTGCCTTGAGGAGAGTTTCCTGCAAATTCTTTTCAATCCTGTGAAACTCTAGGAGCTGCGCGTTAGATTCTTCAACCTGTTTTTTCAGTTCCTTGTTTTCCGCGATAACTTCTTCAAATTCCTGCGCGATTTTATCAAGAAATTCCTGAACTTCAACCGGATCGAAGCCCCTAAGTTTTTTAGCAAACTCTTGACGTTTTATTTGTAAAGGCGTTAATCTCATTTAAAATAATGGTTAGTTTTTAATGGTTAATTATCAATTGTTAATTGTAAGTTTTTGCCTTGTTATTTCATTTTCTAATTAACAATTAATCATTTACAATTAACAATTATTAAAAATGGCCGAACCAATCCGAATCATTGTCGCGCCGTATTCAATTGCCAGCTCAAAATCATTGGTCATACCCATTGATAAATGGGGAAGCGCGAAACCGCTTCGCCGCATTTCATCGCGCAGATCTGCTAAATCCGAGAAAGACTTTCGCGCAGGTGCTATATCTTCTACAAATGGTGCAATTGTCATTAATCCGCGTAGAGAAATAGACTGACTACTTTGCATAAACTCCGCGATGCGGAAAACCTCTTCCTTATCCGCTGTACCGGCTTTTGATGTTTCTGAACTTGTTTTATACTCAATCAGGCATTTCATTTTTATTTGTTTTAGTTCAGCTTGTTTCGCGATCTCTTCCGCGAGTTTCAATGAATCAACAGAGTGTATAAACGTTGCTGCCGGAACAACATATTTCACTTTATTGGACTGCAGCGAGCCAATAAAATGCCAGATAACCGAATCGCCTATTTCAGCGAACTTATCTCGCAATTCCTGAGCCTTGTTTTCGCCAAAGTGAATTTGTCCGGACTGTTCAGCCTCTCGTATTTCAGCTATGCCGTGGTTTTTAGATACGGCAATCAGAAGCACATCGGAGTAGTCTCTTCCGGCTTTTTCACAGGCAATTCCAATACGTTCCCTAACACGGGATAAAGATTCTATAATCATTTCAAATTAATATAGTGAATGTAGTGGTTTTAGCATCAAAAATCAATAAAAAACGATGATATTAAGGGAATAATCTTTGAAAAATGGGTTAAAAGTACAAAAACAGCGGCAAAGAATTACTTTTAACATCAAAACTAAGCATATATTCCCAAGTTATAGTACTATTCTTGCAAGCGAGAGTAATTTTAATGTAGCTCACCCGGAAGAATAGTCACGAACACTTTGTTTCGTATTGTGATTATATCTTGTAACTACTTGATCTTAGAGCTAAAAGATTATGCCCATTTCCTCTTTGAATTGTTTTGAAATGTGAACCGGATTCATCTATTTTAAATTGCGCGATAAGATTTTGTAAATTAACTGTCAAATTATTTAAGTCTTCAGCGGCTCTTGCAATCTGCTGAATACCGGCGGCTGATTCCTGAGTTACATTGTTTATTCCATCTATACTTTTGCTGATTTGTTCAGCGGTGGTAGATTGTTGTTCACTTGCTGCCGCGACCTGATTGACAATATCAACCGTTTCCAAAGCACCATTAATTATTCTGTTTAGCGATTCTTCAGCCTTTCTGGCTAATTCTTTCCCTTTTTCTACTTCTTTAGTCCCTGCTTTCATTGAATCTACAGCTCCTGTTGTATCGGTTTGTATCTTTTTCACCATCAAAGCAATCTCTTTCGTTGCTTTGGTTGTCCGTTCAGCTAATTTTCGAACCTCATCTGCAACCACCGCGAACCCGCGTCCTTGTTCGCCTGCTCTGGCTGCCTCTATTGCCGCGTTTAATGCCAGCAAGTTGGTCTGATCTGCTATATCATCTATTACCTGCACTATTGTTCCGATTTGTTCGCTGCCCTCACCCAGCTCTTGCACGGTAAACGCTGCACTTTTTACAACTTCCGATATTCGGTTCATCCCTTCAATGGTTGCCTTTATAACATTGCCGCCTTCTTTGGCAATTTCGCTTGCCGATTTCGCGTTATTCGAGGCAGTAGAGGCATTTTTTGTTGTCTGAGAAATTGTGTGTGCCATCTCTTCAATCGCACCTGCAATTTCCCGGGTTTGTGAACTCTGTTCTTGAGCCCCTGCAGCCATTTCTTCCGCGCTGGATGATATTTGTGAACTTGAACTTGCCGCCGCGCCAATTGCAGAACTTACTTCCGAAAGTGCCCTGCCAAATGATCCTGCCAAAGTATTTATACTTAACTTTATTGTTTGGAAATCTCCCTTATATTCGCCCTCCATACGAACAGTTAAATCTCCGCCTGACATTTTTTCTAATACTTTGCTCTGCTCATCAATTGGAGCAGTAAAAGCCTCTAATGTTCTATTTAAACCTTCAATTAACTCTTTATAACTCCCGCTAAATTTTTCGCTGTTTCCTCTGGTCTTTAATTTTCCGTTAATTGAGGCATCTACTATTAGATTGATTTCGTCAACCATTTCCTTTACTGCTTTCACTGCTTTTTCAACAGAAGCAATTGTTCCTTTAGTATTTGTAATCACTTTATTCATATTCTCTGAAAGCTGACCAATCTCATCTTGAGAGTGAATTTCCAGAAGTTCAGTCGCGGAAACAATTTTTATATTTAGATTTCCGTTTGCCAGCTGCTCGCTTTCTTTCGCGAGGTTAGTAATACACGTTCCCGACAAACTTCCCATTCGTTCAAAGACTTGGTTCAAATTTTTAGACAGGTAATCAGCAAGAAATCTACCGGTACCCAAAGCTAAAAGTATTCCGAAAATGACCATAATCATCATTTCTTTTACTGATGCATTTGAATTAGCCGCGTTCTCTTCCGATCTTTCTTTTGCCGAATTTAGAGTGTATTGCATTAATTTTTCCATCGAGCCTTGAACCTTGTAACGAACCGTGTCAAAATCAGTTTCGTGATATTTCAGTACTTCCTCGATTTTGTTCTGTTCAGTAAGTGCAAAAATATTCTCCCGGGAGGATTCATAAGCGGCATAGTTTGTTGAAAATTCAGCAAAGAGTTCCTTATCCTGCTTATCGTAAACAAACTTTTCGTATTTAGGAATCCAAGCATCAATTTCTGCGTCTCTGGCTAAAGCTTTCTTTTTCTGATCGGCTCTTCGCTGGGGATTTGGAGAAACTATTGATTCCAAAATATCCACTCTTTGCCTGTTAAATGATGAAGCAATGTTGCCCATTATACCTATCGGAACAGTTTCTTCTTCATATAAACGCGCATCATTGCCTGAAAGTTCCTGCAGACTTGTAATTCCGGTTATGCCAATAGTTCCAACAATAAATGCAACAAACAAAAAACTGATTAACAGCTTTGTCCGGATTTTTAGATTTTTAAACCAGGTCATTTAATAGCTCCTTTTGATTTATTTTATTATATCTATTGTAATACCAATAAGATGAGGGTAATACTGATTGAAGCGCAAATTCAAAATATTACAATAATTAATTGAGAATTTACATCTTTTCCCTTTATAATAATCATTATTTTTTTATCTACTTTGTATTAAATGAGCAATTTTTGTATTTAAACGGGAAAATGCTGAATTAATTCTCTGTTGATAGCTCAAAAGCGAGTGCAGATAATTTTTCCTTAACTTTTTTATTATTAATTTTTAGCTGACTAAGTACGGAAGATAATTCGGTATTTCCGCAATTCGCCTCACCGGTATTTTCCATAGCGGAAGCTTTTTTTTCTAATAGCTCCGTTTGGCTTTCTAAGTAGTAAACCAACAGCAATGATTTTTCAAAATATTCAGATACCATTGTTTCGACTTTCATAACAACACCTTCTTTAAATTAATTTAATGCTAAAGCCACTTCGCAAGTTGTGAACTTGTTTAATTCACTTTTTATAGTAAGGCTTCCACCGTGCAGTTCGGCTATTTTTTGCACGATAGCTAACCCTAATCCCAAACCCTGATCGAACAGCTTACCTTCTCCAAACTTATTATAGGCACTGATTGAATCTATTTCATTCGCGCTCATACCTCTTCCGCTATCGCTTACAGTAATTATATATAAATTGGATGATGTATATCCCATTACAAATACAGGGCTTTCAGGGTCAGAATATTGCAGCGCATTTTCGACCAGTTCTTTTATTGTTTGTGCTAAGAAACCTTCATTTATGGCGATTGTCTGCTCTTCAACTTTGATATTCACTCTTTCTTTGGCTTTTAAACTTACCGGCAATTTCGAGATTACCGCGGATACAGAGTCCTCATTTATGGTTGATCGTGTTTTGTTATTTATATAGCCCTTCTTAGATTGGGCTATCACTAATTTTTGATATAAGAGAAGTTTTTCAACGTGGTCCTGCAATACTTTTCCGGAAGCATTAATTTTCTTTACCATTTCTCTTATTTGCTCTATGTCTTCCTCATCCTCTATTATTTCGGAATAACCTAAAATATGCATTAAAGGGGTTCTTAATTCGTGAGGTACTTTTAAAGAAATTTGTTCCTGCATAGCTGTCAGCTGCCGCTTATTATCTTCTTTTCTTTTTAACCTTGCTTCTATCGTTAGCAGCAGATTTTCAAGGTCAAACGGTTTTGATAAATAATCATCGGCACCTAAATTCATTCCCTTACGAAGATTTTCTCTTTCAACCTTTGCTGTTAAGAAAATAAAAGGGATTATAGCAGTGTTTGGATCTTTTTGCAATTCCTCCAATACTTCAAAACCGCTCAACTCGGGCATCATAATATCGCTTATTATCAAATCCGGTATTATATTTCTTGCTTTTTCAAGCCCTATTTTCCCGTTTTCCGCGGCTTCTGCTATATATCCTTCACTGGATAATAATTCACTGATATTGCACCTAAGGAAATTATCGTCTTCTATTACCAATATTTTGTACATTTGATTTTCTCTTTCTTGACTTTTTATGATGCAAATATTGGTATAACATATTTAATATTCTCCGGTTGTGTATTGAGCGGGCATTTTTCAAGGTTAAGCGGGAAATAATCGTTAATCACGGATTAGGCAATTTAAAAATATACGCGGGGTAAATTATTTTTGTCGTAACTACTCAGCCTGTTGTAGAATTTGTCCCAACGGGACTATATTTGAATAACCGTGAGTGCTAACTCACGGAAAAGTAAGCCCAACAAATAACGTCCCCGAAGG
>CAIYTF010000015.1 GCA_903929035.1 uncultured Ignavibacteriales bacterium | reverse complement strand
TTTGACAACCGTTGGCGAAAATATCGGATGGTTAGTTATTTTTGACAGGAGTGACAAGAAGAATTGGGACGAAAAAATATATTGGCAAACTGAAAACATCGGTGGGAAAACGATTAATATTGTTGGATGCTAAGGGGATCATTGAGAAATAACATTAACACTTTCTCACGCGAAGACCGCGAAGGTTAGATTTAGAAGTTGTAAAGGTTATTTTATGACGAGCCCTAAACATTAATAACTTACCATTACACCGGAAATTTACTTGAACATTGCATCTAAACAATTGATAGCTTATCACTAATAATTAACCGTTAACAACTAATCTATGGATACAGCAGAGAAAAATAAACTACTCAAGCAAATAGTTTGGGATTATGATATTCCTCCGGAAGAAATCCAAGCTGTTTTCAATGGTAAAAAAATTAGTGTAGGACATTACACACGCGAGACTCTATTCCTGAAATTGATTGAATCTTACTCTTGGTTCACGATTATACAATTATTTACCGTGAACGAAATACAAGTATTATTGACCAATGGGACAATCGCTAAGCTAAGGTCCCCATCGTTACGGAAAAAATATGAATTCGTACAAAAAAGACTACAACAAATTATACCAATTGCAGGATAAATTCCTCTTTTGGTGGAGCAGTCTTGGCTTGCCGTTTTATCTTACCGGCGGAACAGCTCTCGGGCGTTTTTATCTCAACCATCGCTTTAGTGATGACCTTGATTTCTTCATAAATGCCGATAACAATTACAGTTTATACATCTCGGAATTGAAAAATAAAATCGCGTCACGATTTACGATAAACATCCAACAATCACTTTTCGCTGATGACTATACACGTATTTTTATTACCGGTGATGATACATCCCTCAAAGTTGAATTTATCAATGATGTTGGTTACAATATCGGAACCCCGGCGGATTATCAATATGGCAAAATTGATAATCCTATGAATATTTTATCAAATAAACTTACCGCCATTGTAAGTCGCGATGAACCAAAAGACATTTTTGATATTATTCAACTTTCAATCAACTACTCGTTTAGCTGGCTTGACATCTTTTATTATGTCAAACAAAAAGCATTGATAAATGAAAATGATCTTAGGCATCGAAGCAAAAATAAATTTGATTTGAAAAGAATTACTATAAAAAAAGGGGCATCGATAGGAGCGAATTCTACAATACTCGGCGGGGTTACAATTGGTGAATATTCTATGAGTGGAATTGCCTCTGTAATAACAAGGGATGTTCTTTCATTTGGTCTTGTTTATGGATCTCCGGCGCGATTACGTGGTTGGGTTGATGAAAGTGGACAAAAGATGAAAAGACTAGAAAATGGATTATGGAAATCATATAAAAGTGTTTTATACAAAGAAGTTAATTCTCAATTAATTGTAGTTGAATAAATGATAAAATTCCTTGACCTTCAAAAAATAAACTTAGCTCATAAAGAAGAAATTGAGCAGGCTTTCAAAGCAGGATGGTGTATATACTCGGTTCAAACGCCGAATTTAGCGTAAAGCGAGTAATCTAAAATAATCCGATGAAAAAATACTTTAACATAGCGGGTCCGTGCAACGAGAACAGCCATTATATGGTGCCGGTGCTGGATAGGTACAAAGAAATTTTCGGTCGTATGTTAATATTATGAAAAGATTTTTTAACGTAACGGGGTTATGTACTCCGGAAACGCACTATATGGTCGATCCGTTACGCGGATTAGATAAAACTATTTTTGAATTGATACAAAAGGAGTATTATTTCACCATTCACGCGCCGCGGCAAACGGGTAAAACCACGCTTTTACGAGCTTTAATGATGCGGATTAACGCTGAAAATAATAGAATATGCCTGTATTTCTCGGTTGAAACGGCTGGTTTTAGAAGCATAACGGAAGAGCAGTCGAACAAAAAAATCAATAATGCTCTTTTATTAGCGGCACGTTCGTTTTTACCTAAAGAGTATCAGCCGGCTCATTCGGATAAGTCCGGTGAACTTTCTTTTAAAGATTTTGTGGCTCAATGGACAAGACAATTGCCAAAGCCATTGGTTTTACTAATAGATGAAATAGATGCCTTGTATGATGATGTTTTGGTCTCTGTTTTACGGCAGCTTAGAGACGGGTTTCAACTGCGTCCTGAAGCTTTCCCTGTCTCGGTAGCACTGGTTGGTCTTCGTGATGTCCGCGAATATAAAGAAAAAGTGAGGGACAAGGAGAAATCAATCGGCAGCGGTTCACCGTTCAATGTTAAAGCTAAATCGTTGAGAATAGGCAATTTCAGCCGTGAACAAATAGCCGAATTATTGGGACAATACACCGATGACGGGGGACAGGAATTTACCGGCGAGATAATCGATTTGTTTTTCTCATACACCGGCGGCCAGCCTTGGCTTGTGAATGCTTTGGCAAACGAAGTAACCGTGGAAATACTTCTCAAAGATACTGCAAAGCCTATAACTGCAGAACTTGTGAACCAAGCGAAAGAAAACTTGATCCTGCGCAGGGATACTCACTTGGACAGTTTGATGGATAAACTTCGCGAACCGAGGGTGAAACCGATAATAGAAAACATCATTTCCGGCAATACCGTTATGTACGATGATTTCAACGATGATCTTCTCTACACGGAAGATTTGGGATTGATAACG
>CAIYTF010000014.1 GCA_903929035.1 uncultured Ignavibacteriales bacterium | reverse complement strand
GTGTTTTTCCGATAACTCTGAAAGAGTTCAATTTGAATAACCGTGAGTTTCGAGCCGCGAAGCGGTACGAAGCTCACGGAAAGGAAACGAACAGGAGCCTGTTCCCTGCAAGGGGACAAACAAAATCGGGTGTAATCAGTAACTTTTTGGCGATAGTGAGTGGTAAGTTCGCCTCCATCGGAGATGATAGAGAGTGTGTGGGCTGCACGTTATACCGTGAGCATCGCACCGCTTCGCGGCACTCGCTCACGGTTATTCAAATTTTACTCCTTTGGAGTATCGCCGCACGCGTTCCATTTACTGATTGCAGATTGTATCGGCATACTATTCAACTTGTTGTCGGTTTGGTATAAAACACAATTTTGCTGTTTGTTTAGCGAAGCCGAAACGAACAGCCGTGAGATTCACAATTAATGTTTAATTATAAATAGAAATATACTTATATGCGTTATCCATTTGCCGAAATTGAATCGAAGTGGCAGCAATACTGGGAGGATAATAAAATCAACTGCACCGATTTATCTAAAACGGAAAAACAACTTTATTCGTTGGTGATGTTTATTTATCCATCGGGCGCGAAGCTGCATTGCGGTCACTGGTATAATTACGCGCCTGCCGATAGCTGGTCGCGGTTCAAACGCCTGCAGGGTTATAATGTTTTTGAGCCGATGGGCTATGACGCGTTCGGTCTTCCCGCGGAAAACTACGCGATAAAAACAGGCATTCATCCCAAAGACAGTACGATGACTAACATTGCCGATATACGCCGCCAATTAAAAAGCATCGGCTGTATGTATGATTGGGATAAAGAATTGATGACTTGCGTTCCCGAGTATTACAAATGGAATCAGTGGCTGTTTTTGCAGTTATTCGAGCGCGGATTGGCATATAGAAAAAATGCACCGGTGAACTGGTGTGATAGTTGTCAAACCGTGCTTGCAAATGAGCAGGTCGCTTCTGACGGCACCTGCGAACGATGCAGCAATCTTGTCATTCAAAAAAACTTAACGCAGTGGTTCTTTAAAATCACCGACTATGCAGATGAACTGCTTGCCGGATTGGATACAATTAAATGGCCAGAGAAAACCAAAACAATGCAGAGAAACTGGATTGGAAGGAGTTACGGTGCCGAGGTTGTTTTTGATATTGAAGACAGTGATGAAAAAATTAAAGTTTTTACTACCCGTCCTGATACTCTTTATGGAGTTACCTATGTAGTTCTCGCCCCTGAGCATACTCTGGTTGATAGGGTTGCAAAGCCTGAATTTGCTGCTGCTATTGCAGGCTATCGCGAAGAAGCAAAAAAACTCACCGAGATTGAGCGTACATCTACCGTGAAAGAAAAAACCGGTGTACCGACCGGAACTTATGCAGTTAACCCTGTTAATGGTGAACGAATTCCCATCTGGGTTTCTGATTATGTATTGCTTACCTACGGGACAGGCTGCGTTATGGCAGTGCCCGCGCACGATGAGCGTGATTTTGAATTTGCAAAAAAGTTTAATTTGGAAATACGAAAGGTCATTCTTGAATCCGGAACAAATGAGAGTGATGAATTACAGGCAGCATTTACCGGCGCGGGAACTATGGTAAATTCAGCAGAGCATAACGGTATGCTTTCTTTGGACTTTAAGCTTGCAATAGTTGAAAAACTGCAGGCAATTTCAGCAGGGCAGAAAAAAGTAAATTATCGTCTGCGTGACTGGCTCATATCGCGTCAGAGATATTGGGGCACACCAATCCCGATTATTCACTGCCAAAAGTGCGGCGAGGTTCCTGTGCCATATAGCCAATTGCCATTGGAACTGCCTTATGATGTTGAGTTTAAACCAACAGGGGAATCACCGCTTGCATCGAATGAAAAGTTTATCAATACCGGTTGCCCCAAATGCGGCGCGCCGGCAAAACGCGATGCCGATACTATGGATACCTTTGTCGATTCATCGTGGTATTATTTCAGATTTTTGAATCCCCGCTTTGAAGACGGGATGTTCGATACTAAACTAGCTGAAGCGTGGACTCCGGTTGGTATGTATATCGGCGGAGCTGAACACGCGACAATGCACCTGCTCTACGCGCGTTTCATTCATAAATTTTTACGCGATATAGGTATGGCAAAGTCAGATGAACCATTCCGTACATTAGTGCATCAGGGAACTATTACCAACGCCGGCGCGAAGATGTCCAAGTCACGCGGCAATGTTGTAAATCCCGATGAGTTTATTGTCAAGCACGGTTCAGATGTTTTCAGGATGTACCTTATGTTTATGGGACCTTTTGAAATGGGCGGCGATTGGAGCGATAAGGGCATTGCAGGCACCGACCGTTTTATTCTCCGTATGTATGAATTTATTAAAAATTATGAGAATATCACGAAGACTGCAATTGTGCCCGATAGCTTTGTTATTACAGCACTTGCTGATGAAGAGAAAGCAGTTTACCGCGAGGTACACCAGACCTTGCACAAGGTGACGATTGAATTGGAAAACCTGCGGTTCAATACAGCCATCGCGGCAATGATGGAACTGAGCGGAAAACTCGGGAAACGTTTTGTTCAATGCAGAGTTGAATTACAGGCTTATGTTTTGCAAATATTTATTTCTATGATGGCACCGCTTGCACCGCATTTTGCTGAAGAATGCTGGCAGATTATCGGGAAAGAAAAATCAATATTCGCGGAACCTGTATGGTACACGGTTGACGCGGCTGCATTGATAGAAGATGAGGTTATGATTGCAGTGCAGGTGAACGGAAAACTGCGAGGGACAATTCCGATGCCGTTAGACAGCACCCAAGATGAAGTGAAAGCGGCATTACAGAATGTCGAATCAGTGACAAGACACACTTCAGGTAAAACGGTAGTGAAAGAAATTTACGTTAAGAATAAAATTTATAATATTGTAGTTAAGTGAGAAAGTTAAACAATGTTTGATATAAAATTTGTTAGAGAAAATCCCGATGCGGCACGCGAGGGTTTGATAAATAAAAATGAAATTGATCGCGTAGATGAATTACTTTCGTTAGATGAAAAAAAACGTAAATTAATTTTTGAAACTGATGATTTGAAGTCGAAAAAAAATCAGGTATCCGCGCGAGTGGGACAGATTAAAAAAACAGGCGGCGACGCGAGCGTGATCATTGGAGAGACAAAATCGCTTGGCGATAAAATTGACGCGAATGACAAAGAACTGCGCGAAGTGGAAGCGAAGTTAGAGGATATACTTATCCGCCTGCCAAACGTGCCTCACGAATCCGTACCGGTCGGGAAATCCGCGGAAGATAATGTTGAAACTAAAAGATGGCTGCCTGAAGGATTCTCGTTTGACAATGAGTTTGAAAAACTTGACCATATTCAGTTAGGCAAGAAACACGATATACTTGATTTTGAACGGGGTGCGAAAATATCAGGTTCGGGATTCCCGTTATATAAAGGGAAAGGTGCAACGCTTGAACGCGCTTTAATAAATTTTATGCTTGATACGCATATTAATCAGCACGGATATTCGGAAATATTCCCGCCCTTTTTGGTAAATAAAGAATCTATGTTCGGCACGGGGCAGCTCCCCAAAATGCAGGATGATATGTACACCATCGAACGCGATGAACTCTATCCTATTCCGACAGCGGAAGTGCCGATTACAAATATATACCGCGATGAAAATTTAACCGAAGCACAATTGCCGGTTAAGTTTGTCGGGTTCTCTGCCTGCTTCCGCCGCGAAGCAGCATCTTACGGGAAAGATACAAAAGGACTTTTGCGCGTTCACCAGTTTAACAAAGTCGAGATGGTGAAGTTTGTAAAACCGGAGGATTCTTATACTGAACTTGAAAAATTGGTTATCGACGCGGAAGACATTTTGCAGGCACTGAAAGTGCCGTATCGTTTATTAATGCTCTGCAGCGGCGATTTGAGTTTCGCGGCGGCGAAATGCTATGACATTGAGACTTGGTCTCCGGCAGAAAATAAATGGTTAGAATCTTCATCGTGCAGTAACTTTGAAGCTTTTCAGGCACGGAGAGCGAATATCCGCTTCCGCCGTGAAGAAACAAAGAAATTAGAATTTGTTCATACTCTAAATGGTTCGGGACTTGCCACAAGCCGTTTGATGGTGACAATTTTGGAAACATATCAGACGCCTGAAGGAAAAATTATCGTGCCTGAAGTATTAAGGAAATATACAGGGTTCGAGGTTATTGGATAAGCAGCGAAGGGGTGAAATTTCTCTGTTTAAGGCTTGTTCACAAATAACATTAACACTTTAAGGGTTATATGTTGGAAGATGTAAAGGTTAGTTCTGAACGAGTCCTTATGAGAAAAATGTTTGAAAGACGATTAAGATTCTATTGCCATCCGCGCGAATCCGCCTGTTGCATCCAACCGTTGCAGTGCTTCATTCAGATCAACTTTTGCTTTTATCATAACCAATGCAGCTTTAACACTTCCGCTTGCTTCCCGTAATTTGACTTCTGCAATCTCGTAACTAACACCGGTAATAATCATAATAACGCGTTTGGCGCGTTCAACAAGTTTTTGGTTAGTTAACTGTAAGTCAATCATAAGATTTTCATAGACTTTACCCATACGAATCATAGAAGCGGTTGTAAGCATATTCAAAACTAATTTTTGAGCGGTGCCGCTTTTCATTCGCGTTGAACCCATAATAACTTCGGCACCAACATACGGGCAAATCGCCACATCAACTTCCGGCATAGTAAACTCAGAACGCGGGTTGCAGGTAATAAATAAAGTTGCTGCCCCAAGTTCTTTTGCTTTCTTTACTGCACCGATAGAATATGGAGTCCGCTTGCTTGCTGCAATTCCGCAAACAATATCCGCGCTTGTTACCTTGGCGGCAATAACATCATTCGCGCCGTTTTCTTCCTTATCTTCCGCGCCCTCGCGCGCCTTGAACATTGCCTCTTTTCCGCCTGCAATAAATCCCTCGATCATTCCAAATGGAATTCCGAATGTTGGCGGACATTCAGCAGCATCCAGAACCCCAAGTCTGCCGCTTGTTCCCGCGCCATAATAAAGCAGCCTCCCGCCTCCCGAAAGTGCTTTAACGATTAGTTCGACTGCCTGCTGGATATACGGTAATTCCTTTTCAACTGCAATCGGAATTATTTTATCTTCATCATTTATTATTCGTAAAATATCTATCGTAGAACACGTGTCAATGTTCATCGAATTTACATTTCGCTGCTCCGTGCTTAGCGCGGCAATTTCATTAAACAGGGTTTTATTAGATTGAGGATTGTTCATTTTATAATTTAACATCATTTGGGAGAGGCAATGTTTATAGCCGTAAAAAAATGATATGCTTGAAGAAAATATTATAAGGGGCGACCGGCCGGTCGCCCTTACGAGTGCTAAAATGCCTAAAAACGCTATCCTAAATAAGCCCTCAAATTTTTGCTGCGTGTCGTCCGCATCAAACGGCGGATGCCTTTTTCCTTTATTTGGCGTACCCGCTCACGGGTCAAATTAAACTTCTCGCCGATTTCCTCTAATGTCATAGAGTGTTCGCGGCTCAATCCGAAATACAGGCGAATCACTTCCGCTTCGCGGTCAGTCAAAGTGGAAAGTGCCCGCTCAATTTCAACTTTCAACGATTCAATCATCAAATGGCTGTCCGGATTCGGCTGCTGGTCATTCTGCAAAACATCAAGGAGCCTGTTTTCTTCGCCCTGCGAAAATGGCGCGTCAACGGAAACGTGCTTGCCTGATATACGCAGCGTATCGGCAACCTCGCTGACTTCCATCTGCAGTTCTTTGGCAACTTCCGCGGCACTTGGTTCTCGCTCGAGTTGTTGTTCCATCGCGTTATAAACCTTGTTGATCTTGTTCAAATCGCCAACACGGTTTAGCGGCAGCCTCACAATACGCGACTGCTCCGCGAGTGCCTGCAAAATAGATTGGCGTATCCACCATACCGCGTAAGAAATAAACTTGAACCCGCGGGTTTCGTCAAACCGTTTAGCGGCTTTTATCAGACCTAAATTTCCCTCGTTGATTAAATCGCCAAGTGATAAACCCTGGTTCTGGTATTGTTTTGCCACGCTCACTACAAACCGCAAATTTGCTTTCGTCAGAGCCTCCAACGCGCGTTGGTCGCCCCTCTTAATTTTGATAGCCAGTTCTATTTCCTGATCAGGTGTTAATAAATCAACTTTCCCGATTTCCTGCAGGTATTTATCAAGTGATTGGCTCTCTCTATTTGTATATTGTTTTGTTATTCTCACGTGTGTTCCGAATAGTTATAAAATTCTATTATCAATATTTATCACAACGGTTTTTACATATACAAAACCGAAAAAACTAACGACTTCTACCTGTGCTAAAAAAAGGACAAATGAACTAATTCCTTGTAAAGAAATAACATTTACATCTTATTAGATTTAACCTTCGCGGTCTTCGCGTGAGAAAGTGTTAATGTTATTTCTGAACGAATCCTAAAGCATTTGTCCTTTTATAAAGTATGAATCTTTGTCTATTCCTGTCCTGCCATTGCAGCATCCAAATCAAGAACGCGGCGGCCGCCCATATAGCGTTTGGTGTAATACTCATCATCAAGGGATGATACGATAACCCCGTGCCTGCTGCTCGCGTGTACAAACTTGTTATCGCCTATATAAATAGCCACGTGTCCCGGCTTCACTCTTCTTCTTGTATTAAAGAAAATAAGATCGCCAAACTTCAATTCTTCCCGTGAACGGATAACTTCGCCAATCGTGTATTGTTCACGAGCCGAGCGCGGCAGCCCGATATTAAATGTCTGGTCATACACGCTCAAGGTAAACGCGGAACAATCTATGCCGTCAAGTGTTTTGCCGCCATAGTGATACGGTGTTTCATCATACTTCACCATTGCCATTTTCATACTCTCGATGATATTAGCGAAATTGGCACCAACACCAAGATTCGATTGTGAAATTTTGCTTGGCACCGCGTTATCTAACGCGGACATTCCCAGACCTGCCGGCTCATTTTCATTGTCTTCATCATTTATTTGCAATTCAGGGACCTTATATGATACCTGTGGAATCATTGATGTATCTTTACTGTACCGTACACTACCGTCAGGTGATTCAAGTTCCGAATTCCGTGTTCCATAGCGATGTACAGCCGAAGATGGCGTGCAGCCCAACGCGATAAACAACAGCAGCAACAAAGAAAAAACTGCTCTAAATTTTTTTACATATTTCATTATTATCCTAAATAAGCACGAAGGTTTTTACTTCGAGAAGCGTGGCGCAGCCTGCGTATTGCTTTCTCTTTTATCTGTCGGACTCTCTCACGCGTGAGATTGAATTTTTCGCCTATTTCTTCTAAGTTAGACGTGTGTTCACTGGATAATCCATAGTACAATCGTATAACTTCTGCCTCACGCTCTGTCAAAGTCGATAATGCCCGCTCTATCTCTGTTTTCAAAGATTCGGTCATCAACTGTGTATCGGGCGTTGGCTGCAAATCGTTAGGTAAAACATCCAATAACCTGTTTTCCTCGCCCTGCGCGAATGGCGCGTCAACTGAAACGTGTCTCCCCGCGATCTTCAAAGTATCTGCTACTTCTTCAGCTTTCATTTCCAGTTTGTCTGCCAATTCAGCAGCAGTTGGCTCGCGTTCAAGCTCCTGCTCCATAGAGCTATATGCTTTGCCAATCTTATTCAAGGCTCCTACGCGATTAAGCGGTAAGCGAACTATTCGCGACTGCTCTGCAAGTGCCTGTAAAATTGACTGTCGTATCCACCACACCGCGTACGAGATAAATTTGAATCCTCGTGTTTCGTCAAAACGCTTTGCCGCTTTGATCAAGCCCAAGTTTCCTTCATTTATCAAGTCTCCAAGTGATAATCCTTGATTTTGATATTGCTTAGCCACACTGACTACAAATCGCAAATTTGCTTTTGTTAATCCTTCTAAGGCTCGTTGATCCCCTTTTCGTATTCTAATAGCCAGCTCTATTTCCTGATCTAATGTCAGTAAATTAACTTTGCCTATCTCTTGCAGGTATTTGTCCAGTGACTGACTTTCCCTGTTAGTATATTGCTTGGTTATTCTCACGTTTGTTCCATTTATACTGTATAGATAGTATCAATTATGCCCAATGTTGAACGCTTCATTTTTATTTAATGCCCGAATAGTTCCTATTCACTCGCGTTATAATCATTCAATATTTCCAATATATTCAAAAAGCAAAAATACGGATTTTTGCTGAATTTATCAATATCTATTCAACAACTCCGTTTTTTTCCGTTTCGGACACTCAATCTTGTCCGGATTCTGAACTGTGTTCCGTCACCGAGTCATTCCCGGTAACTGAGCGAAGTCGAAGTGCCGGAATATCCAGCCCATCAACTATTGCCATAATAACCGCGTCTATCGGCTTGTTCGTTGTCATTGCTGTATGAAGAACGCTGCTTCCAGCGGCAACAAGAACAATATCTCCAACACCGGCACCAACATTATCAACCGCGACCAAAAATTCGGTCAACTCTTTCATTTCCAGGTTTAACCGGCTTACTATCAGCAGTTTTGCTCCTATCAGACTTTCATCTTTCGCGGTGGACCATAACGAGCCAATTACTTTTCCTAAAATCATTGTCTTCCTATAATTTTAAATTCTTTTACGACAAGCCCATCAGTCATATAACACAGGCTATGATGCAGCAGCCGGCTAAGGACTTGTTAAGAAATAACATTTACATCTTCTTAAATCTAACTTTCGCGGTCTTCGCACGAGAAAGTGTTAATGTTATTTCTGAACGAGTCCTAATTGATATTCATTGCAAACGACATAACTAATATGCAGTGCTTTTAATTCAGAAACGATTTACCATTTAAATCTGTATCTATCTTGAAGAAATCTGCAACTGTTATACCGACATCGGCGAAAGTTTCTCGGATACCTAAATCCTTACCAAATTTACCTACGCGATAGTATATTAACGGAACATACTCCCTGCTATGATCGGTGCTTGACGTGGTAGGGTCATTCCCGTGATCCGCGGTAATTACCAGCACATCCGATTCATCTAATAAATCAAGTAATCGCGGTAAAAATCGGTCAAAAGATGCCAGCGCGTTAGCAAACCCTTTAGGGTCATTTCGATGTCCAAAATAAACGTCAAAATCTACTAAGTTCGCGAATACAAAACTATTCTTTACAGTTTTCGCCAGCTCCAAAATAATACTGCATCCTTCCGCGTTAGATTTTGAAGATTCTTTACGAGAAATGCCGCGTCCGTTAAACAAATCCGCGATTTTCCCTACAGATATTGTTTGGACCTTCGCGTCATATAAGAAATCAAGAATTGTTGCCGCGTGCGGGTCCAGCGAGAAATCTCTCCTGTTGGGTGTTCGTTTGTATATGCCCGATGAGCCGACAAACGGTCTGGCTATCACGCGCCCGACAACATAGGGATATTCAAGCACTTTCTCTCGCGTGATCCTGCATATCTCGTACAACCGTTCAAGCGGAATAACTTTTTCGTGAGCCGCTATCTGAAAGACCGAATCAGCCGATGTATAAACAATCGGGTACTTGGTTTTCAAATGATCATCACCAAACTCTTTAATTATTTCTGTACCGGCTGCCGCCTTGTTGCCAAGATAGCCTTTACAGCCTGTTAAATCCAAAAATTTCTCCATCATTTCCCGTGGAAAGCCGGAAGGAAAATACGAGAAATCATAATCAACCTGAATACCGGACAGCTCCCAGTGACCGGTGGTGGAATCTTTACCCTTTGAAACTTGCTTCAATTTACCAAATGATGCTGTTGGGAATGAAACCGAATCAACACCCTCTATCTTGCTGATGTTTCCTAATCCTAATGATTTTAGGTTGGGGAGAGACAGCCCTCTCACTGCTTTTGAAATATTATACAGCGTTGAACTTCCGGAATCATAGTAATTAGCTGCATCCGGCAGCTCGCCTATTCCAACACCATCTAATACGATTAAATAAAAATTATTAATAATAACTCCGTTAATTTAAATTTGCAACCTTGTTGCCGCCATCTTTAATTGCTTTGGATAACGCGGCGTTGGCATTTCTCAATGACTCGTCTATAGTCTTAAAGCCGGTGTTGGATGCAACACCAATCGAAACTGTAAATGAAGCACGTGTCACGAGTCCCGGGAAACTCATTCGTGAGCACTTCACTCTAATTTTCTCCGCCCTTAAAAATGTATCATTTGATGATTCATTAAAGAAATAAACTACTAAAACTCTTTCGCTCAACCGCCCAATCAGCGAGGTGGGGGCAATCTCTGCTCTCAGTAATTCTACTATACCTACCATTACTATGGTAACCGGATTTTCACTAAACAGCGATTTTTGTTCAGTAAAATCATCCAGCTTTATCAATGCCAAAGTTGACTGTGTATTCAGAATTATATTTTTCTCTAATTCAAGCTCGAACAATGTTTTGAACATATTTTTATTAAATATACGCGTTTCTTGGTCGTAGGCACCAAGACTCGAGAGTTCTTTTTGCGCCACCTGAGAGTACATTACAAAGCCAATCACTGCAGCGATACTTTTTAGGTAATCACTGTCAAATACAGAATAGGCATTCTTGCGTAATCTTTCAAAACACACCGCGCCAAGTACAGTATTCTGATACTTTATCGGAACCCCGATGAATGAGCCATCTATTGTTATATTTTCCAAACTGCTAAAATGTTTTCTCTCCTCGTGAATTAAATCATCAACAATTACTGGTTTGCCCGAACTTATAACTGTTCCTGCCAAAGTATTCTTAATTTCAATACTAAGATTCAATGGTACACCAAATTGCAATAAAGTTTTGTTCAAAGTATCAATAACTTTAAAATCATCCGGTTCATCATCAGCTATAATAATCGCGAAAGCATCCCACTCGAATATAGAGGAAATATTATCCGTGACTAACTTAATAAAATCATCCGCGTTCCTCGTAATAGTCAGGGGACTTATAAGTTCCAGCAATCCATTAAGCCGTTTCTTCGAATGAGTTTGGCTATAACGTTCCTTGAACAACATTACCACGATAGTAATCAGACTCACGAATCTACCAAGATCATAGACTGTCTCGACTCCGAACCTATCAGGAACTTTTGCATCAATTACCACGGCTCCCATAAGTTGTTCCTTGAAAAAAAAAGGCACTCCAACTGCACTGCGGATGCCCTCCGGCTGAGAATAGTATCTAATATTATCCGCCTCTCCAGAGCTTGGAATACTGCCGCGAATCTGGGGTACGTGCTTGCTAAAAACCTGACCTAAAAAATCATCTTGAATATCATATTTCCCTTTCTCGGGAATAAATTTAGATTGAGATACAAATGGTCCGGTAACTATTTTGTCGAGTTTCTTATCGTGCCAGAAAAGTACAACTGAATAAGCGTCCATAGTTGGTTGAATAATAGTTAATATTTTATCGAGAACAAAATTCAGCTGTTCACTTCCGATAGTATTCACAGGGAGAGGTTCATTAACCATATTATTATATTTCTCACTGTCTGTTATTGTTTCTTTATCCTCGGAAAATCGTTGAGTGAGAACATTATCGCCCCTTTTTAATATTACAAAGCCGCTTTCAATGCCATCGCTAAAGGTTCTGCCATCCATACTCGCTTCTCGCGCGGGGCCCATCTCCGGCTCGTGGTCATTATCAATAACAAGCAAGTTCCCTGAAGAACCTTGTTTCCGCAAAAAGATAATCAAAAAAAGAGTACCAATTAACAACACGCCCGCGATTATTTTAAATAAAGCGGAATTTACTATGATTATAACCACCATTAATGCTAAAAGAAGCAAAAAAATCGCGACTCGTTTTATTGTGAAACTATGCATCTACTCCCTTCCCTGAGTTATCTAAATTCATTGATAAAATTGTATTAAAAATAAAAGAACTATTCACGGCAAAATTCATTAAAATTTCCATAATACAAATATACAATATTATTCTATAAAATGAGCGAAACGTGAACATAATGCAGCTGCCGCGTCAACTCACGTTCCGGGGAAACTATAAAGTATTTTCCTTTGGAGCTAAATATTACTCTATGTATCTTTCCGCTATTATTCTCAATAATATAAACCAAAAGTAACTACTCAGCCTCCTGAAATCAAGAAAATATACGGTACTGATATTATGTCCCAAAGGGACTAAATTTGAATAACCGTGAGTGACAACTCACGGGAGAATGATAAAAAGCATCTATGTCCCCGAAGG
>CAIYTF010000013.1 GCA_903929035.1 uncultured Ignavibacteriales bacterium | reverse complement strand
TTTTTTTTGAATGATTCTCTTGCTTCTTCTCTTTGTTCGTCTTTACCGTCACCATTGCCGGGTATGCTTCCCATTTTCAAAAACTTATACTTCATTCTTTTAATAAAACTCCGAATTTGTGTCGGACATCGTTTTATACCTGTTAATTTTTCAATTCTCTCTTGAGCCTCCGCTATTGATTTCGGCGGATTCTTTTCAAAATCCTTATCTATTAATTCCTTACATTCATTCAGCTTACTTGGTTGTCCTTTCCACCTTAACTCCAGAAACCCCGCCAATCCTTTAACTTTATATTCAACAACATATTTTATCAGAGTCGGTTTCGTTACGCGGCATATTTCGCGGATATCTTGATGTGGATACCCGAGATTCTTTAAATGTATAACCAAACTTTTTAATCTGGACTTATGATGATTGGAATGCATAAAGCTATCAAAGACTTCATCCTGATCTTGCTTTGTTAATTCTATCTTTATCATATCTTTTTTCCTTTTTCACAAATATAAGCACTCTCACGCTAACAATATAATAAATTAGTCAATATTCCATCCGTTATTAGTATATTAACCGTTTATAATCAACTTCGGCAGCCCCTTAACAATTCCCACCGTCTCAACACTCACGCGAATAACACTCAAAAGTAAATCCAATATATACCGCGGGTTCTCCGGCATCCAGTCGTTCGGGTCGTTCTTTATACCACTTTCTTTGTGAGTTGTCACCGCGTACCGCTCCATAATCCATTCAATCGCGCTTTTTCCGTTTACCACATATTCATAAGCAGCCGCAGGAATATTCTCAACAGTAATTTTACTGTTAAATAAAATCGTTCCTTTATCATTCTTGCTCTGGAATTTCATTTTCTCAACCTGAAAAAATCCGCTTTCAATACCGGTTACAATCACGCCATCCGCGGGCGGTACAGATTCATAATTTATATGTAATTCAGCAAGCTTCCTCCCTGCTTTGCTGAAATTCCAAAAATCACGCGGCTCGTCCGCCAAAGGTATTCTCGGAAGCATCTTCTTTAAATCGCTTGAAAACCGCTCCCGATATTCCGGACTATGCAGAAACCCATATACATAATAAAATATATCTTCTTTGGTTACAGCTTTTCCGTAAATTTTACGCGCCTGCTCTAAAATATAATCCGACACCCCGTCTCTCCAAATATAATCGCGCTCTGTAAGAATTTTATCTTCTTCAAATAGCGTGGATTTGTCTTTTTCTTGCTTATCGTAATAATAGAGTGGGAAACATTGTGTCCCCGCATCAAGGCAATTAAGATCAGGTATATTTGCCGTCATCAAAACACTATTATCTTTATTACCACCCAAACCGGAAACACAAATCACAATGTTTGATATATCTTTGTTTGGGAAAAACTCGGCAAATTGTCCCTTTCGATGAATTAATTTTTCTCCAAAATATAGATGTTGTTTGTAGAATGGTCTATAAAGAGCAATTAAATTGCTCTTTTGAGAATATTCTAAAAAAGCACCTTTTCCCACCTGTGGGACTAAACTACTTGACCAACTAATCTTTTTCGGATCCTTCCCAATAAAATCTTCTGCTGTTATAGTCGGATTTGTTTTTTTTGCAGATTGATACGCAACAACTTGCTCATTGTAATATTTTATTGTCTCTTTCACATTTGTTTCAATAACATATTTAGAACAGTTATATACCCAACTATCTCTGTTTGAACCAACCCCCAATGAGTATGTGACAAAATATGATTTTGCTAAATTGTTATATTTCCGGTCGGGTGCGACAGAGAAGTACGTTTCAAAAATATCGGTTCTCTGATTCAGCCAATCTCCGTGTTCATTCGGACTTAGAATTTGCCAATCAATTTCAGGATTACTTACCGAATTATACTTGCTTAATTTTTTTAATTTTTCATCGCGAGATAAATAATCCCCAATATCATAGTATTGTATTAAAGCATTCTTGTTTTCCGATTTTGGATTCTTTACCAATAAGGTTATTGCAATTGGTGTTCTGGAGCCTGAACCAAAAATCTTTCCACCCTCTTTACGGGAAAGTTCGCCGCTTGTGCGTTGATTTCCACGTAAGTTAAATATATTTATTGCCGAGAATTCTTTTTCTAAGCTTTTCCGAAAGCCATCCATACCGCTCCCTTCGAGCCAATTACTATTCGAAACAAAAGCGATTATACCTCCATTATTCTTGTCGAGCCTATCGGCACTCCAACGAAATGCTTTAATGTATGAATCATATAGAGCTTTTACCGAAGTTGCTTTGCTTGTTTGAGCGTATGTTTCTTCTATCCGAGCATCCAATTTTGAATATTTTTGATTTTGCGCGTTATCATTTGCTGATTTTTGACCGATAGAATAAGGCGGATTCCCCATTATAACCCTAAGCGGTGCGTTCTTTTGAGCGGCAACTCGTTCCGAGTTTTGAGGAAACATTTCCGCGAATAACTCTTCACTTGCATCGGTTTCCCCCAATTGAAACGTATCGGTTAAACAGATACCCTCGAAAGGTTTGTAAGTGTTTTTATCTTCCAGCGCATCGTGATAAGCGTTTTCAATGTTAATCGCGGCGATGTAATAAGCCAATAAAACAATTTCGTTCGCGTGTATTTCTTTGCCGTATTTTCGTTCTAAATCTTCGGGTCTTATCAAACCGCTTTGCAGTAACCTCGTGATAAATGTTCCGGTGCCGGTAAAAGGGTCGAGAATATGAATATTCTCATCCGAAATACTTCGCCCGAATTCCTTTCGCAGAATATGTTCCACTGAATGAACAATAAAATCCACCACCTCAACGGGAGTATAAACAATCCCCAGCTTTTCAACCATTTTAGGAAAAGCTGTTTTGAAAAACTTGTCGTACAATTCAATAATAACGCGCTGCTTTCCTTCCGCGTTATCAATGCCGCTCGCGCGTGTTTTCACCGATTCATAAAACTTTTGAAGTGTTTCCGCGTCCTTTTCAATTGATTGGGCTTCCAGCAAATCAATCATTTTTTGCATCGAAATTGAAATCGGGTTATTCTTCACGAACGAATATCCGTCAAACAACGCCTCGAATACCGGCTTCGTAATGAGATGCTGAGCGAGCATTTCGATGGCTTCGCCGCGCGTTATAGAAGGATTGATATTTATTTTCAGCCCGTTTAAAAAAGCCTCGAATGTTTTCTTATGGTCTCCCTCCCGCCGCGTTATTATATTAATACGTTCGATATAACTTTCAACAATCAGCACGATGTCTTTAGCCCATTGCTCCCAATAACGTCTGTCGCCGACTTTCTGAACCATACGGGCAAACACCACGCCCTGCAATTGTTCAAATTGTAAAGAAAGCTGCCTGTTGAGTTTTTCATTCGCGTTATATCCCACTGTTGATTCAGCCACAGATTCATATCCGGAGCCTTCATCGGAATAATTATCAGGTTTGCCGACCAATATTTGTCCCGGGTTCTTCTTATTCAACTCAATTTTATTAATAGTGGCGTTAAAACGGTCATCGTGAGCGCGAAGCGCGTTAAGAACTGACCACACCACTTTATACCGCTCATTATTATCCAATGCTGCATCAGGTTCAACATCCGCCGGTACAAATATCGGAATAACAATATATCCGTATTTCTTTCCGGGGGACTTACGCATTACCCGCCCGACGGACTGCACCACATCCACCAGAGAATTACGCGCGGAAAGAAATAACACCGCGTCCAAAGACGGCACATCAACGCCCTCGCTCAAACAACGCACGTTAGTAAGTATTCGGCACTCGTTTTTATTGCCATCCGATGATTTCAGCCAAGACAATTTTTCGTCTCTCAAGGGAGCAGACATTGTTCCGTCAACGTGTTCAGAAGTAACGGAAACTAATTTCTCTCGGACGCTTAGCGGAAGACCCTGGGAATATATATCTGTTGTTTCATTAAATATCTTTGTAATTCGCTTGGATATTTTAATATTTTGGCAAAACGCCACGGCACTCCGCATAGGTTCCGGGTCGCTGTTCTTTATTATATCCGCGTCTCCTAATATACGCTTGGAAAGCGCGTTAATACACCCGATCAGTTTAGAAGCGTCATCAGCGTTAATCTCGTTTTCAGAATCGGCTACCATAGCTTGAACCGCGGCAGGCATATCATTTTCATTAATCGTAAGTATGAGTACTTTATAATCCGAAAGTAAATCTTTCTCCACAGCCTCGCCAAACCCGATACGGTAAATTTCTCCGCCGTATAGGTTCGCGTCATCCATAGAACAAAGTTCTGCATCGGCTTTCGCGGCTTTCAGCTTGGAATCATCGCTATAAAGACGCGGTGTAGCCGTCATATAAAGCCTCTTCTTTGCCCGCAGGAAATTGTTATCGTGAACTTTGACAAAAGCCGAACTATCCTCCTTAGCCAGCGTCACGCCCGTTGTTCTATGCGCTTCATCGCAAATAACCAAATCAAAAATACCGAAACCGTCTCCGCCGTCTATTAACTTTTTTTGAGCTTGAGAGATTACACTAATGGACTGATAAGTTGAAAAAACAACCGTCATTCCCGATGCGTTTTTATAATCTTTAAACTGCCGTACAACATCATTTACATTTGTTGATGCAGGCAAAGCAAGATCAATAATACCGTAACCATCGGAATCCTCCTTTTTTACTTTCTTACTGCTTACTTCCGGATCAGAACAAACACAAATAGCATTAATAGTTTCATTTGCCTCCGCTGACCATTCTTTCAATATTTGTCCAAGCAGCGCGATTGACGGGACAAAAAACAATATCAATCCTTTTCCGTCTGTCTCTTTCTCCGCTATTTTTAACGAGGTAAAAGTTTTTCCCGTTCCGCACGCCATTATTAATTTTCCCCTTTCACTGTTGCTAAAATATTCATTTGCGGCGTTTACTGCTTTCAATTGATGCGGGAACAGGGTTTTCCGGTTATCCCTTGAAACCTTTCCGGATAATCCTTGTTCTAACTTTTCCCAATCCACCGGTGCTTGCCGGAGCTGATACAGATTGATACGTGAAACCCCGGGACTTTGATTCTGAATTGCTTCTTCCGCGTTCGCGCCCCAATGATTTGTAGTTGAAATCCAAAGCCTGTGCGCAAATTCAACAGTTTGATAATTCTCATTAACAAACGACCTGCTTGAAGTGGAAAGGAAAGAATCAACGGCTGGTTTATCAATAAGAGCGGTTTCTTGAAAACACTTGCACTGTATTGCCCAATAATCCCCGTGAATAGTCCGAGCTACTAAATCGATACCCGTATCCTTACCCCCAAAATCCTTACGAAACGGGAACTCATTCCAAAGGAATACACTGCTAAACAAATTAGCATATTGCGGGTCAGTCTGCAAATAAACCTGCATCAAGCGTTCAAACTGAAATCCCTTATCCCGCTCTGATAAAGAGAACTCTCGAAATTTATTTAAAACAGAATCAAATGTCGGTTTGTCGCTCATATACCTTACCTTTGTTAAATAACCTATATAAAAATACTACTGTTATCACTATTAAAGAAATGAAACAAAACCCAAAGCAAAAATTTATTGAACAAAATCCATACAATATCACTTGAACTATCGCCGCTTGCATCCCTCGATGCATCGGGAGCAAACAGGCTTAGGCACTTGTGCTTTCGATTTCTTCTAACATACCTGTCTGTTTGGGACTCGTAAGGGCTACCGGCCGGTCGCTACAATACGGGCATAAACTTCCGCACCGTTAAAAGCGCGAAAACAACCGGATATTTTTTTGGTTTTATTCCTTGTTATAGAATAACCTTTACATCTTCTAAATCTAACCTTCGCGGTCT
This sequence comes from uncultured Ignavibacteriales bacterium, assembly GCA_903929035.1. Classification (GTDB taxonomy): domain Bacteria; phylum Bacteroidota; class Ignavibacteria; order Ignavibacteriales; family Ignavibacteriaceae; genus CAIYTF01. Next base: position 16,236 of record CAIYTF010000013.1, on the reverse strand, counting down.
TGGCGTCATCGCGTGAGAAAGTGTTAAAGTTATTTGTGAACGAGTCCTAACCATTTCAAATAAGTAACTCAATTCGCGCAAGTTTAAATTATAGCCTTTGTCCAATAATTAATTTAGGTTTAATTTAGACTGCAAATATATTGGTTTTGTTTTACTAAAATTTCCCCGCTTATGATATCAAAAGTATTTTCCTCTGCCACTTATGGAATTGACGCCTTCTTGGTTGAAGTTGAAACCCACGGTGAGAAACAAGTTCCGGCTTTCACCATTGTAGGGCTGCCTGATAACGCTGTTAAGGAATCGCGCGAGCGCGTTATTGCTGCAATCAAGAACAGCGGCTACGCGTTTCCTCGAACTCGTTTAACAATCAATCTTGCACCCGCTGATATCAGGAAAGAAGGCAGCGCGTTTGATTTACCGATTGCCATAGGCATATTAGCCTCAGAGGGAACAGTGCGCCCCGACTTACTAAATGATACTGTAATGCTGGGGGAACTTGCATTAGATGGTAAATTGCGCCCCATACGCGGAGGATTGCCGATTGCTGTTGAATGTAAATCACGCGGGATGAAACGCCTCATAGTTCCCAAAGAATCGGTCAAGGAGGCTTCTATTGTTGCAGGAATAGAAGTTTACGGGTTAGAATCATTGACGGAGGTTGTAAATCTATTGAATGAAGAAGTTTCGTTCACGCGCGTGTATAATGATCTCCGAAATTTGTTTGAGGATGTCAACGAGTATTCAGTTGATTTTCGTGATGTGCGGGGACAAGAAAATGTGAAGCGCGCGTTGGAAGTTGCAGCTGCAGGCGGGCACAATATTTTGATGATTGGTTCTCCAGGTTCAGGAAAATCTATGCTTGCAAAGCGTATCCCCACTATACTTCCGCCCCTCACGTTTGAAGAAGCATTAGAAACAACAAAAATTCATTCAGTCGCGGGAATACTCGCAAAGGATAAAGCAGTGGTAACTGAACGGCCATTTCGCAGCCCGCACCATACTATTTCCGATGCGGCATTAATTGGCGGCGGTTCCATTCCGCGTCCCGGCGAAGTTTCGTTCTCGCATCACGGGGTTTTGTTCCTTGACGAATTACCGGAATTCAAAAAAAATGTTCTCGAGGTGATGCGGCAGCCGCTGGAAGACTCCAAAGTAACCGTTAGCCGCTCTAAAATGACATTAGTCTTTCCTGCTAATTTTATGTTAGTGGCGGCAATGAATCCCTGCCCCTGCGGCTACTATACCGACCCCAACAAAGAATGCACCTGTAACAGCCCGCTCATTCAAAAATATATGTCCAAAATATCCGGACCATTGCTGGATAGAATTGATATTCACATTGAAGTACTTCCCGTGAAATATAAAGAATTGTCATCAGAAGCGGGCGGAGAGCCATCAGTTAACGTGAGGGAGAGAGTTGCACGGGCAAGAGATGCACAGAAAGGACGCTTTGCTGAATTTACATCGATTTATAAGAACGCCGATATGCAGAGTGCTGAAGTCCGCAAATTTTGCCGTATAGATGAAGCGAGCAGCGAATTGTTGAAGATTGCAATGACAAAATTAGGCCTATCAGCCCGTGCTTACGATCGCATTCTGAAAGTGAGCAGAACAATAGCAGATTTAGAAGGATGCGAGAAGATAAAAGCAGCGCACGTTAGTGAAGCAATACAATATAGAAGTTTGGATCGCGAGCTGTGGAAGCATTAAAAAAAGAAAGATTTTTGCCCGGCATTCATACTTGACAAAATAACAGTAAATACATATATTTCGTGTATGGAAAAAATTGTTCCCCTGTTTCCTTTAAGTCTTGTGGTTTTCCCCAATTCATATTATCCTCTTCGTATTTTTGAGGATAGATATAAATCAATGATTATGAATTGCCGAAAATACAAGCTTCCTTTTGCAATAATTGCAGTTCTTGACGGGAAAATTGTTCCTGTCGGAACTTTAGTCCGAATTGTCCAGTTAATTGCTAAATTTGATGATGGTTCGTTTGATATTGTGGTCAAAGGTAAAGAACGAGTGAAAATTGCACGTTCTTGGAAACATTCTATTGGTTATGATGAAGGATTAATTGAAGAAGTTCCTGATGAAGCAGTCAATGCGGATGTTGTTCTTGTTGACGAGCTTGAGAAAAGATTTAAACAACTGCTCGGGAAAGTGAACGTGAAACTTGAGGATAACTTTTGGTTTAATTTATCTTTCTCACCAACAAAATCATTTAAGGTTGCCGAAAAAAGCGGGATTTCGCTGAACCAGCAGCTTGAATTGCTCGCTCTTACAACTGAAGAAGACCGCATTCTCTATTTGCTCGACCATTTTGTTAACATAGAAAAATATTTGAGCAACAGGGAGGTTGTTTCCTCTTTGATATTGAATGACGGCTATATAAATACGAAATAAAGATATGCTGCCGATTTTTCAACCGGCAGGCATAAATCGAAAATTGTGGAAGATTATTTCGCGCTAATTTTCAAGCGGTTTATTGCTCTTGCAAGCGCGAGTTCAGCGCGGGGAATATCAATTTTATCATCGGTTCCTTGTAAACGAGTTTTTGCGCGTTCAACGGCTTTCCTTGCTCTTTCTACATCAATCTCATCGAATGATTCAATTGAATTTGAGAGAACAAGAACTTTATTTTTATGTACTTCCGCGACACCGCCGGATGTAGAATAGCGATACTCCACTCCTGCAGAGTTTCTAAAAGTAACCTCGCCAATCTCAATAGCACTAATCATAGGAGCGTGATTACTTAAAATCTGAAAATTACCATTTACACCGGGTAAGTTAATTGACTCAACTTTCCCGGAAAAGATTGTTTTAGAAGGAGTTATTATTTCGACAAAAAACTCTTTCATATCAACTCTTCATTTTTTTAGCTTTTTCAAAAGCTTCTTCAATATTGCCAACGTACATAAATGCACTTTCGGGTAAATCATCGCATTCGCCATCGATAATCATATTGAAGCCCTTAATTGTATCTTCCAACTTAACATATTTGCCGGGATATCCGGTAAACTGTTCAGCAACGTGGAAAGGCTGACTAAAGAATCGTTGAATTCTGCGGGCACGTTTAACAATTGTTTTATCATCATCGGAAAGTTCATCCATACCAAGAATACTAATAATATCCTGCAAGTCTTTATAGCCTTGAAGTATTTCTTTTGTTTTTTTCGCGGTATTATAGTGAGCCTCTCCTATAATAGAAGGCTCAAGAATTCTTGAAGACGATTCCAGCGGGTTAACTGCCGGATAGATGCCAAGTTCGGAAATCTGGCGGTCCAAAACGGTGGTTGCATCAAGATGCGAGAAAGCCGTGGCAGGTGCCGGATCGGTAAGGTCATCTGCAGGAACATAAATTGCCTGAACAGATGTGATAGAACCTCTATCAGTAGAAGTAATTCTTTCCTGTAAAGCACCCATTTCAGTTGCAAGTGTAGGTTGATAACCCACGGCTGAAGGCATACGTCCCAAAAGAGCGGAAACTTCTGAACCGGCTTGGGTAAAACGGAAAATGTTATCGATAAAGAGCAAAACATCTTTTCCTGCTTCATCGCGGAAATACTCGGCAATTGTTAATCCCGTGAGTCCCACGCGCAAACGCGCACCGGGAGGTTCATTCATCTGGCCAAATACCAATGCTGTTTTGGAAATTACTCCTGATTCTTTCATTTCTAACCAAAGATCATTGCCTTCTCTTGTTCTTTCACCTACACCGGCAAAAACCGAATAGCCGCCGTGGTGCTGAGCAATGTTATTGATAAGTTCCATAATAACAACGGTTTTCCCAACGCCCGCACCTCCAAAAAGTCCGGTCTTACCGCCCTTTGAATATGGCTCAAGCAAATCGATAACCTTAATACCTGTCTCAAACATTTCTGTTTTAGTCGAGAGCGTTTTGAATTCTGGAGCGGGACGATGGATAGGATAGCGCATCTTTGTTTCAATTTTGCCGAGACCGTCAATTCCTTCCCCGATAACATTGATCAAACGACCAAGCGTCTCAGGTCCTACAGGCACAGAAATAGGTTCGCCGGTATCTATTACTTCCATTCCGCGGACAAGTCCGTCAGAGGAGTCCATCGCGACAGCACGCACTTTATCTTCGCCAAGGTGCTGCTGGACTTCGCAAATTAAGTCTTCTTTAACGCCTTCAACATTTGTGCGGGGAATCTTGAGCGCGTTATATATTTTGGGCAAATAGTTGTCATAAAATTGAATATCGATGACAGGACCAATTATCTGAATTATTTTTCCGGTTTGCAAGGTGTATGCTTTCCTTAATTAATAAATTTTAGAATTGTTAAAATAAAAATATTCGCTTTGAATGCAAAAAGAAATTAATAAGATTCTATATCAAAAGCAATATTTATTTTTCTTCGGCAATGGAAATATCAAAGGATCACCCCTTCAATGCAGCAAACTGCTCGTTCACAAATAACCTTTACAACTTCCAAATCTAACCATCGCGGTCTTCTTTTGCGGAGTAATTTATGTGGATGTTGATGATAATATCATCGTTGTTGCGCGGGACGGGACGGTAAATCTTGACGTAGCACCAAATTATATAGATAAACAGGGCGGTATAGCCAAGGATGTAGTAGAGAAGAGTTAGCATAAGTATGAATTATGAAATTATGAAATTATTGGAAGAAATATATGGATAATGCGTGAGAAAGTGTAAATGTTATTTCTGATAAGAATCCTTAGCCAATTTCTGCCGTTTACTCATAAAGACAGGTGCTGTATAATTTAATAGACATTCACATTAATAATATCGCTAAATACCAGATTAAACGCTGATTATCGTGGCACAACTCTTGAGATTATAGGATTATGAATATATTATTAAAAACCGGAGTTACATTATGAAACAGACATTATTCTTATCGTTAATTATAGCAGGCTTGTTATTTTTACAGGGCTGCAATGAAAATAAAACTTTAACAGCATTCGATAATACACCTCCTGCAGTGCCTCGCGGAGTGCTAACCGATAATAATGACGGCTCTGTTAATATATCGTGGCAATCTGTCCGCGATAACGACCTCTCCGGCTACAATGTATATTACAGTGAGCGTTACGATGGCAAGTATTCTCTGATCGGATCAACTGCAAAAACCTATTTCACTGACAGAAATCTCGCTTATGGCAAGAAATATTATTATGCAGTTACTTCATACGATTTTGACGGCAATGAAAGCGAGCTAAGTTATGAATCGGTTTATGGAATTTCTCGTCCTGAAGGTTTCAACGAGAGTATTTCGGACTTTCACTTTTTTCCGAAGAGCGCGGGTTATGATTTCTCTACATATTCGGTTGTTTCATACAACAGCGATTTATCGGACGTGTATTTTGACGTTGATGCATCTGTAAACAAACCCTACTTGGTTGTTAGTACAGATAGTGATATTCAAGATGTTGGCATAACGAATGACATTTATGATATTACTGCTGCGCCGATAAGCGGCTGGTCAACAACTAAAGATGCGGTTGCAATTGTAGGTCACACGTACGTGATTTGGACGTGGGATAATCACTTTGCCAAAATGCGGGTAAAAAGCATAGTTGGCAGCCGGATTGTTTTTGACTGGACTTATCAAACATTAACAGGTGAAGAAGCTCTAAAGAATCTAAAATCTCCGGGAGTTAGCAAGTCATCGCCGCGAGCTAAAATACGCGCCATGCTGTAGATAAGAAATTTATTAACAAGAGGCTGTCTTTTTTGACAGCCTCTTTTTTTCAATATAGTCCGCGTTGTGTTTCTCCTGTTGGTTATTCCGAAAAAAATTTACAAAACAAGGGAAGTATTTTACCTGTTTCATTTGTAAATTGAGTTCTAAAAAAGTTTAATTTATCGTGATAAAAAGAATAGCCTTATTCATCTTCAGTATTATTTTCTTTATGACTGGCTGTATGCTTTACGGTATTGTAATCAATACTCGCGAAAGCTCCCTCGCTGAAGAAATGCGCCGGCTTAGTTTAAAGGAATTGAAAAACCCGTCCATTGTAGTCAGCAGAAAGAATTATACTCTCGATCTTTACGAGGACACTCTCCTCGTTAAATCATATCATCCTGTATTTGGAAGTAATAGCCGTGCAAAGCAAGTTGCAGATGATATGGCAACACCATTCGGAGAGTATGTAATTTGCGAATTAGATTCAAGCAATATTTACTATAAATTCTATAAAATAAATTACCCGAATCTCGATGACCTTCGTTCCGCGTTTCACCATTCCATTATATCACAGCGGGAGTATAACGAAATACGGTACCTTGCCGATATTAATCAAGCTCCTCGTGCCGACTCAAAACTCGGCGGAAACATCGGGATTCACGGAATTGGCAGATTGAATTTTCTGTTAAAGAATTTACCATTCGTATTTAACTGGACGGACGGCTCTATTGCTGTCAGTAATGAAAGCCTCGATGAACTTTCGCCTTACTTGTATAAAGGAACGCGGGTTGTTATTAAGGAATAGAATAAATCTACTCGCGATAATGGGCATTATCTTGTTTAGCAGCTGCAAACGAACAGTGCAAAACAATCCGCCTGATATTCAAGAACAGACTATTTCTGTTTCGATTGATTCACTTATATCGCGAAAATTTGGAACAACTTCATTTAAAAAACTGAACCTTTCGGGCACTGCTGTTGGATTACAAAACTTTGCGCTCTGTTATGAGCCAAAAATGCGCAAAGGCGGCGGAATAATTCTCGCGCTTGTAAGCATCAGCAAAGATAGTATTAACGTGCTGTTCAGTTCCTCATTGCTTGACGGATCGGCAGAAAATACTTCCATTGCCGTTATTAACACACCAAATGACACAACAAATAAATATATCTATTTTGATACAGGGGACTATTTATTGGGCAGCAGCGGCGGCGAAATGTATATTTATCTTATTTCGATTAATTCCCCTTCGCTTGTTATGGCGCATCTTATTGTTGAATCGTCCGCACCGCCTAAATTATTTATCGATTCTAACTGCCCGACAGCTATAACTAAGTATTTAGTAAATAAATCACGGGCAGATTTTCCAAATCTTACACGAATTAAGAAAGATCAGTCGATTGACTAAATATTATATAAGGTATTCGCTTATCTTTATATGTATATCTTTCTTCGCTATAAACACGGCAGCACAGGACACTTCACGTTTTGAGCTTTCAAAAATTATCATTCAAGGGAATAGCACTTTTTCTTCCAACCAACTAAAAGATATGATAACTTCTCAAGAAACTCCAATTTGGCTTTGGAAGTTCCTCAATTCTTTCTCGCCGTTAGGAAAATCTCCAGAATATTTCGATAGTCTTATCATTGAATCAGATGAACGCTCCATTCACGATTTCTATATTGCCAATGGTTTTTTTAATATGCAAATTGAACATACAACAACTATTGACAGTTTAGAAAAAGAAGTAACTCTTACCTATATGATTTCTGAAGGTATATCTGCTAAAGTTCAGAGCGTGAAACTTATCGGGCTTGATAATCTCGGCAGTGAAATATCCAACGAAGTTAAGGGGATACTAACTTTTGATTCTACAAAACGATTTTCTCAAAACACGATTAAATCAGCAATTGATAACACGATTTTGCTGCTTGAAAATAACGGTTATATGCTGATCAAATATGACAGCACCATAGTGCTTCAAGACACATTAATGAATACTGCTTCACTATTAATTCATTTTTATGGAGATAAAAAATATTATATAAGCTCCTTAGAAGTTGATAAAAAAGGTACCGGCGCGGATAAAGTGGAAAACGAAATGCTTCAAGATATTGTAGGTATTCAAAAAGGTGACATATATAGTCTTGAAAAGATTCGTCTAAGTCAGGTTCGATTATTTCGCACAGGACTATTCAGTTCAGTGATTATCAATCCTTCATTGCAGGATACCGTTAATGGAACAGTGCCAATGTTGCTTTCCGGTACTGTTGGTCCTATGAATGAATTTTCACCTGAAATAATAATCAACAATCAGCTAAATACTTTTAATGTTGGTGTCGCGGCTGTTATTTTACGAAAAAATTTCCTCGGGAACGCGCGCAAACTAACTATTAATGCTTCTGCAGGTCTTAGCGACATCGTACATTCAAATTTTAATAATCTTGGAAAAACATTTTCTTTACAAGACTCGACAATATTCGGCTTTTTTGAAGGGGTTATTGGAATTGAGCAGCCCTATGTTTTTAACCGCCCCATATTTGGAACATTTAATGCTTACTTAAAGTATAACAAAGATAGAACATCCAATAAGCGCAGCCTTGGCGGTAAAATTAGTTTCGAGTTTGAGCTGCCGCGTTATACGTTTATCAACTACTTAAATACTTATTATAATTTTGAAATAGTAGATGAAACTTTTCCATTAACAGGTGCAGATTTGAAACTGAGTGAATCACTCTCCATTTTAGGTGCAGAACTTAAAGTATTTAAAGCCGATGACGCTATCTATCCGTCAAAAGGATATAACCTCAATTTTCTATTAGAAGAGGCAAACCTGCTAAATGATGTTATCGGGAAAATAATATCCCGCGACTTTAACGGGGCACTTTTTTATAGAACTGTTTTATCTGCATCAGGATATTTGCCAACATCCACGCGAAATAATTTCAGTTTATTCGCGATCAAATTTAAAGTAGGAAATATTCAGAATTACCACGGTAATGAGATTGATATTCCAAGCGTGAAAAAATTTACAGTTGGAGGAAGCAACTCAGTGAGAGGCTGGAAAGCCCGAGAACTTGCTCCAACAGAACAATCATACCAACTTAACAAGCCAGTCTCAATTGTTGGAGGAACATTTTTGATAGAAGGCAGCTTTGAGTTTCGTCATAAATTTAATACCGAAATAGGAGCTGTTATTTTTACCGACTATGGCAACACGTGGTTAGGCTCAAAAAGTTTCAAGCCGGATGAAGTTGCTGTATCATCCGGCTTGGGTATTAGATACTATTCATCGTTCGCACCATTTAGACTTGACTTAGCAGTCAAATCTTACGATCCAAGCAATCGAAAAAACTTTTTCAAAAAATCATTTTTCAAAGAACTTTTTGAATTTCAGATAGGAATCGGGGAAGCCTTTTAAATTAGACCTTGTTAAGAAATAACTTTTACATCTTCTAAAGATAACTTTCGCGATCTTCGCGTGAGAAATTGTTAAGGTTATTTATGAACGAGCCCTTAGACCTCCATTATTTCTTTCTCTTTATGTTTCAAGATATCATCTACAACCTTAATATGTTCGGTAGTGGCTTTTTGGATTTTATCTTCAAACTCTTTTAACAAGTCTTCCGAAAGTTTCGCATCTTTTTGTTTCTTCTTAAGATGCTCATTTCCTTCACGGCGAATATTTCGCACTGCTATTTTAGAATCTTCACCTATTTTTTTTATTAACTTGACAAAATCTTTTCTTCGCTCCTCCGTGAGAGGCGGGATAGGAATTTTTAGGTTTGTTCCATCGCTCACCGGATTCAATCCTAAATTTGCCGATAAAATAGCTTTATCCACTGCCTGCAGTGCCGACTTATCCCAAGGGGTTACGGAAAGCGTGTGTGCATCAACTACGGTAATGTTTCCCAACTGCTTCAGGGGCGTAATAGTGCCGTAATAATCTACTTTTATGGTATCAAGTAAGGCAGTGTTTGCCTTACCGGAACGAATACTTGCCAACTCATTGCGCAATGCATCAAGTGATTTATCCATTTTTGATTTAGCGTCTTTAAATATGCTTTCCATATACAACTCTTAATTATTGAATTACAAAATTAAGCATCCGATTAATAGAATTCAACTTATTCTTCATTATGAATGACTGTTCCAATATTATCCCCTTTAAGAATCGAAAGTAAATTTCCTTGTTTGTCCATATTAAAAACTAACAGCGGCAGATTGTTTTCTTTGCAAAGGCTCACTGCAGTCATATCCATAACTTTTAAATCTTTGCGAATGACATCAATATAACTGATAGTTTCGTATTTAATAGCATCGGGGTTTTTCTCAGGGTCAGAATCAAAAACTCCGTCAACACGTGTCCCTTTCATAATGCAATCAGCTCCTATTTCAACGGCACGCAGTGCCGCTGCTGTATCGGTACTAAAATAAGGATGCCCTGTTCCCGCGCCAAAAATAACGACTCTGCCTTTTTCAAGGTGACGAACAGCTCGTCTAATAATATATGGTTCTGCAATTTCGTGCATTTGAATTGAACTCATTAACCTGGTATAAACACCTTGCAGCTCACAAGCATTTTGCAGTGCAAGAGAATTAATCATTGTTGCCAACATCCCCATTTGGTCACCTGTAACACGTTCAATTCCCTGGGTATGAGCATTTAAACCACGAAAAATATTGCCGCCGCCAATAACAATTCCAATTTGCGCACCCGCATCACGCGCGGTTTTTATTTCCCCTGCAAAAAATGTTAATACTTCGGAATCAATTCCGAATCCTTTCTTGCCCATAAGGGATTCACCGCTTAATTTTAATAGAATTTTCCGATATTTCAGCATAAAACACTTTCAAATAATATCATAAACAAAAAAAAGGTCTTAAGAAACCTTAAGACCTTAGAATAAATTCTTACTTTGACCCGCCAAGTAGAAACAATGCAAAAGACTTTAGCTCAACAGATGCTTCCTGTTCCTTATTGAACTCCTGTATCAGTTGTGCAATTGTTCTAGCGTTGCTCATATCCTTGAAATAATCTTGTTCCATTAAGCAGACTTCTTTATAGAATTTTTCTAATTTGCCGGAAGCAATTCTTTCTAAAATATTATCAGGCTTGCCTTCATTTTTAGCTTGGTCACGATAGATTTCAACTTCTTTAGCAACAATATCTGCCGGAACATCAGTACGTGAAACGCTCAACGGTTTCATTGCTGCAACCTGCACTGCAATATTTCTCGCGAGCGGTGCAAAAACCTCGCGTTTAGATTGGTCTAAGTTGATAAACTTTACCAATGCACCTACTTTGTTACCGGGATGAACATATTCAGCGATATACCCAGATTCAACTGCTTCAAAAGCAACACGTGAAACTGCTGTTTTCTCACCGACTTTACCAACAACATCATTAATGAGGGAGGGGATATTTTCATTCCCTGCTAAAAATGCTTCGGAACCATTAACCTTTGAGGCGAACGCGTGCTCGAGCACAACACCAACAAAAGATAAAAAGTCGTCCGATTTAGCAACGAAATCAGTTTCACAATTTACTTCAACCATTGCACCTTCAAGGCGGTTCTCTGAAACTTTTGTTAAGATAACACCTTCGCGAGCATCACGATCTGCACGTTTGGCTGCAGTTGCAGCTCCATTCTTACGAAGAATATCCATTGCATTGTCTAGATTGCCATCACTCTCAACTAAGGCCCTCTTGCAGTCCATCATTCCCGCGCCACTCTTGGTACGGAGTTCATTCACAAGAGAAGCTGTTATATTTGCTGCCATTATTATAAATACCTTTTATTACCTAAACTTATTAAATTATTCTTTACTTGTTCTCTTTATCTTTACGCTCCGATTCAGCGGCTTGCTCGGCACGTACTTCTTTTGCTTTTGCAGAACCTTCAATAATAGCATCCGCGCAATATTTTGTAATCAGATCAATTGTTTTAACTGCATCATCATTAGCAGGGATGACATAATTTATAAGGTCCGGGTCACAATTTGTATCAACAATTGCAAAAATTGGTATGTTTAATTTGCGGGCTTCCTGAACAGCTATAGCTTCTTTTTTAATATCTACTACAAAAATCGCACCCGGGAGGCGCATCATATTTTCAATTCCTTCAAGCACAGCGCGAAGTTTATCTTTTTCACGTGTAAGCATTAATCGTTCTTTTTTGGTAATTTTTTCAAATGTACCATCTGTTTCTTGCTTAACAATTATATGAAGACGCTTGATACTCTTCCTAATAGTAGAAAAATTTGTAAGCATCCCTCCAAGCCATCTTTGTGAAACCCAGAACATTTCACTTCGTCTTGCTTCAGTATCTATTATGCTTTGTGCTTGTTTTTTGGTACCAACAAACAGAATTTTCTGACCATCCGCGGCAATCTTACCGAGAGCTTCAGCAGCAGCTTTCATTTGATAAAGGGTTTTTTTAAGATCAAGAATGTGAATCCCATTTTTTTCCATAAAGATATATGGTTTCATTTTTGGATTCCATCGGCGTGTTAAGTGCCCAAAGTGCGCACCTGCTTCCACTAATTGCGGAATATCCATTATAGGCATAATATGCTCCTGTTTAACTTCTATTTCCATCCTCTTTGCCTTTCATCCGTTTTTACGCGGGACACAGGAGGCAAATCAAGAAATATGAGTGATGATTAAATAATTAATTATATGAAAATTAACGCTTAGAGAACTGAAATCTTTTACGTGCTTTTGGCTGACCGTATTTTTTACGTTCAACCATACGAGGGTCTCTGGTTAAAAGTCCGTGGGGTTTCAATTTTGCACGATAATCAGGATTAATTTCAAGTAAAGCTTTAGATATTGCAAGACGTATAGCTTGTGATTGACCCGTTGTTCCGCCGCCGCTTACACGTGCAGTAATATCGTATTGTCCGTGTGTGTCAGTTAACTTTAATGGTACTACTACATCTTCACGGTTATCAGTTTGATTAAAAAACACATCAAGCGGACGTCCATTTATAGTAATTACCCCATTACCGGAACGCATAATTACACGGGCGGTTGACGTTTTTCTTCTTCCTAGAAATATTGTTTCTGACATTCTTTTTCCTTTATAAACTCAATGTTGAAGGTGTTTGTGCCGCGTGAGGATGCTGCGAACCGCGATATACTTTTAGTTTTTTGCAAATTTTCTTTCCAAGACGACTTTTCGGCAGCATTGAATGAATCGCGTGTTCAAGAACATATTCGGGTTTCTTTTCCATTAATTCACGATAAGAACGAATTTTTAATCCGCCGGGATAACCAGAATAATGAAAATACTCTTTATTTTCTTCACGCTTATTCGCGATAGCAATCTTTTCAGCATTGATGACAATTACAAAATCTCCGGTATCGGTATTCGGTGTAAATTCCGGTTTAGTTTTCCCTCTAATTATTGATGCAACCCTTGTCGCTAATCGTCCTAATGTCTGTCCCGCTGCATCTACAACTATCCATTTTCGTTGTACTTGTTCGGGTTGATATGATCGAGTGATTCGTTCTTGCTTCACTTCGCTTTACTCCTAATAAAAATCTTTATTTCAATACAAGTATGCAAAATAAGAATTTAGAGGCAGATTCCCAAACTGTAAGAACTATTTTATTGATAATTTTTTATTAATTTCAATAGAAAAGTTCATATAAAAAATGTTTTAGCCTTTACCCGATAGCAATACTATGAATGTTCTTACAATATACAGTAAAATTATTTTTAGTAATTTATCCTAATCATTGGAGAGAACACAAAATAAGTATCAGACCGATATGTTGGCAAAACTTTCGCTCCGGCAAGAATAGGCGAAACCATTTGAAGATCAAAGCCAACCGTATTTGAAACTAAAAAATTAAATTTAACACCAAACAAAACAAGCTTCTCCGAAATATTATAATTCAGCATCATAGTAAAATTATGTGTAAAAACACTGCTCTCATTACTTAAAGTTGCTTCAGTGTTAACTGCAAATTTTAATCCGTTCTTATCTGATCCGCTGCCTTGAACAAGCCTTAACGTAACTTCGCTTGGAATAGCACTATATTGTTTTATGTCAAAAGCAGAAACACCCCCGCCCGCCGAAAGATTTCCTAAATCCGATAAACGAAAAAGGTTTTTTTTCTTGACTATTAAATCAAAATAATTCCTTGTAGTAAAAAAAGTAATTGGCGCGGAAACATTAAAATCAGAAACTTTATTTTCACCAACAGTAAATTGAGCTGAAAACTGTAATTCCAAATCGGCTATCTCTTCCATCACATATTCGAAAGGCTTTCCCGTATATTTCATATAAATAGGAGTACCTGTATGATCAAGCTTTCTTCCAACAAAATTATCATTCACACCAATATCTGGCTGTTGAACCGGTACACCAACACCACACTCTGCACTATATACAATTTCTTCTTTATTATTTACCAAGGAGTCTTCATAGCCTACTCGAAACCCTATTATATAGTCAGCTGAATACCAGCCCGGCAATCCTATTCTGCTATTTCCCCACTTCCCAATAAGCGAAACCAAGTACTTATTTCTGCTGTTTGTAGTTGCCGTCCAAAACATTAATTCAGGTTCTAATAAATGAAGTAGAATATTAAAATTATATGCAGGTTTATAATCAAAGCTGGTTTTTGTAATATCATTCAACGCGTATCCCTGTGTTTTTAAATCCGCGTATAGCTTTTCGCCAAGAATATCTTTCACGGTAATAAAGTCTGGAATAGCATCAAAAAAATAATCAGATGTATCTCGTGTATTTCGCTGCTCTTTGAAGAAACGAATAATTTCTATTTCATCATCATAATATCTTCGCCGCAAATCAATAAACACATCACCATTATATATTGCCTCAGCTTTATTTGCTAATTCGGCAAGAGTAGGCTTTCTTCCATTTATTTTTAACGCGTTTCGTACTACAAACTTGTTAAATATTTCGCGTACGAAAACCGGATCGGTTACTATCCAAGTTTGCTTAAGATCATTGAAAGAAGTTGTATTATATTCAAGATTTCTATAAATTCTATCTAGTCGATTTATTTTTGCATCACCTATGATTGAATCAGTTTGTGCAAACAGCCCCGCGCAGGAAATGATGAACAAGAAAATAATTTTCTTTATAGTAATACATCCTTTCACTAAAATCCGTAGCGATATCTTACTTGCACGATTGAATTTCCGTTTTGTGTTTCCCAAGGGTATGGATTCCTGAACATTGGTGCTGAATAATAAGTCGTTTCTAATCTAATAGTGTTTATATTATCAAATTCAAGTAATCTTATCCACAAATTAAAATTCAATACATTATCACTAAATTTAGTCAAAATGCCAAGAAAGTCTATACCTAATGGTACAAAATTAATATTGAACGCGACAAAGGGTTTAATTTTATTATACACTAATTCACTAGTCGGAATACTTGTCTGATAGTCCGCGCGATATACATCATAGTTCCCAACTCCTAAATCTATATTATAACGAACATTTCTCTCTTCACTTGAATTCCAGAAAAATGACCAAGACATTTCCCATTGCTTGAAACTAAAATACGCGGCTGAACCGGAAGGTCCAAATGTTGAATAAGGTTTTACTATATTTTTGCTGCCTATAGCAATGTAAACATTAAAAAAAGGCAAACCATATAATCTTGTACCAGATAGATCAAGAACAAGTCCGGAACCTACATTTAATGCCGGCTTATCACCGAATACAAACGGTAAATTGTTAATTAATCTATAAGTTCTTATACGAACTCTCCCCATAATCTTGGCATCAATAATAAAGTCCCGTCTTATGTTCTGGGTTGCAGTACTTGATAAAAACAAAAGTGACCTAATACCAATATTCATTGCCATAGTTTTCCAAGGAACTTGATTTAATCCTTTAGCACCTAATCCTATTTCAGCACTAATTGAACCAAATCCTAACTCCATTGAATTATGAAAAAAAGATACCTGTGAAAAACTAGCATCAAATTGATATTCTGTCCCGTTATTATCAACAGATTCATTTGCAGATTTTCTTCTAAGAGACCCGCCTGCTTTTTTAGCAGCTTCCGCCTGAAGTCCGGGATACCTGTGTATTCCGTTAATTTTCCTAAAACTTAAAAAATCTATATTATCAGGGCTTGTAACACCTTTACTCTTAGATGTCTTATCGTTCAGGCTAATCCCTAACAATGATTTTGCATCTTCATTATTAAGCTGCAAATCAACAACCTTTTTATATAGAAAACTATAAGCAGGATGTTCGCTGAAATATAGTTCCTGTAAATCACCAAAAGTAAGAACTGCCATAGTATCTGCCGTATTACTACCCGCTTGACCAAACAACGATTCACTTGATGCAGCCTTATCTTCAATCTGTTTTACATATAATAAAACTAGTGAATCAAGTTCTAAATTATCGCGAATAAAATATATTTGATAAACAACTCCTTCTTTTACCTTGAAAGAAAAAGATCCTCCTTTTTTCAATAACGGAATCGACTGAAGTGAACTTACATCTTCAACCGTAGGCTGATATGCCACATAATATATATTTAAATATTTT
>CAIYTF010000012.1 GCA_903929035.1 uncultured Ignavibacteriales bacterium | reverse complement strand
CTCCTGAAATCAAGAAAATATACGGTACTGATATTATGTCCCAAAGGGACTAAATTTGAATAACCGTGAGTGACAACTCACGGGAGAATGATAAAAAGCATATATGTCCCCGAAGGGGGCAAATTCACGCCGCGTAGTTAGTTCGCCCCTTTCGGGGACGTTATTTGTTTGGGCTTACTTTTCCGTGAGTTAGCACTCACGGTTATTCAAATTTAGTCCCGTTGGGACAAATTCAAGAACAGGCTGAGTAGTTACGGTTTACTTTACAATTACATTTTTTAAATAATTAAGCATAAAACAATTGCGGTTTCTTTTTTTCTTTGTCAGGCGGCTCATCGCTTCCCAGCGCGGAACTTCCGGTATATCGCTGTTTTCCGGAATTGCCATTAGCGGAATAGCCTTGGGCGTTGCTACGCTTATTGTCGCGCTGAATATACTCGCGGGCTACCGCTCTTTGTTTTCCGAACGGCTTGCAAATTTGGATTCGCATATTCAAACTGTCGGATATGGAATTCTGCGCCTCCCTCAAATGAACGCGTCAATGGCAAAAATTAGGAATGTGCTTGATTCAACCTGTACCGATGTTCAGCCTTTTATCGACAGGCTTGTTTTGCTCAGCTCGGGAAACCGTAAAGAAGGCATTACTTTGAAAGGTGTACTTCCTGATTATTTTAAAAAGAAAACTCTTATTACCTGCACTTCGGGTTCGTTAAAACTAAATGATGACTCATCGATAGTCATTGGTAAAACACTCGCTCAAAAACTATTTGTAAAACAAGGCGGCATCATCATAGCGTTCGCGCTCAAAAACACTTTATCGCTCACTCCGGAAAATCTGCCTGCAGTTCAGAGGTATCGCGTGACAGGCATATTCCAAAGCGGGCTGGATAAATATGACAACGCGTATTGCTATGTCTCCAAGTCCTCTGCCGATATGTTATTTGATTTTCTTCCGGATCAGGTTAGCGGTTACGAAATAAAACTCACGTCAATAGATTCTATTCCCGGCGCGGTAGCTAAGCTCAAAGACGCGCTTGGTCCCAGCTACTATTATTCAACAATTTATCAGATGTACGCGCCTGTTTTTACCTGGATAAAATTGCAGGAACAGCCAATTCCTATTATACTTGGATTAATCGTGCTGGTAGCAGTATTTAATATTGTAAGTGTTTCGCTGATGTTAGCATTGGAGCGTGCTGAACATATTGGCGTTCTCCGAACACTTGGTGCAAAAAGGTCGCTAATAACTCGCGCGTTTATTTTGCAGGGTATGTACCTGGGACTTGCCGGCATTTTGTCGGGGAACATTATCGCGTGGATTATTTCATATTTGCAAATGGAATATCAAATTGTCAAACTTCCGGCAACGGTGTATTTCACTTCGGCGGCACCAATGGCAATGCCGGCTGAATCGTTTGTTATTGTTTCGGTATGCGGCGTGCTACTCACGTTTATTATCGCGCTGATTCCTTCTTTTGCTGCATCGCGATTATCACCGGTAGAAACGCTTAAATTCCAATGAACAGACTTGCTTTCTTTATTGCCACGCGGTACGCGCGTTCCAAACGAAGACTAAATTTCATTACTATTATTTCTTCCCTCTCCACGCTTGGCATTGCTATCGGGGTGGCGGCTTTGATCGTGGTACTTGCAGTCTTCAACGGATTCAGCGCGCTGGTTACTTCTTATCTTATTTCTTTAGACCCGCATATTCGTATAGAAGCAATATCCGAATATGGACTGCAAACAATTGATTCTTTGCCGGCAATACTCAAAACATTCCCTCAAATTACAGCCATATCACCGGCAGCATCAGGCAAGATTATTTTGCGGGCGGGCGGTGATGTGCGCGTGGTTACAGCACGAGGCACATCCGCGAAAGCATTGAATGATGTTTATGGAATGGACAAATATATATTTGATGGAAAAACATTTTCCGATACTACCAATACCCCGCGAATGATGATCGGGCACTTGCTCGCGGATTATCTTGGTATCGCGGCAGGCGATACCGTTACGCTTGTTTCCCCTTCAAACATTGATGCTATTATCACTCAGGGGGCACTGCCTTTGGTTTCAAAAGCCGTGGTAAGCGGAACATTTTATTCGAAAAATAATGAATATGATATTAGTGTAATTTTTCTTCAGTTTCCCGAGGCTGCTCGTTTGTTCGGGATGGAACACGATGTTCAGGGTTACGACATTCGGTTGAATGATTTAAATGATGCGAAAAAAGTTAAAGCAGGAATAGCATCCAAGATATCCGGCAATGACTATACCATTAAAACTTGGTCTGATTTACACGATGACCTTTTTACTGTTATGGTAATTGAAAGATGGGCGGCATATTTTCTTCTGTCACTTATCGTGGTGGTTGCCGTGTTTAATATTCTCGCGTCATTAACTATGACGGTAATTGAAAAGAAACGTAATATCGGTATTATGCGCGCGATGGGTATGACACCGGCCCATATTAAAAGAATATATCTCTTTCACGGTTTAATAGTCGGAGCCATAGGAACTATTGGCGGATTTATTCTTGGCTTGTTTATCTATTGGCTGCAAGTAACATATATCATATATCCGTTAGACCCGACAAAGTTTAAAATATCAGCACTGCCGATGCAGCTGCAAGGGATGGATTTTATATTTGTAGGCATTGCCTCAATGGGGCTTTCGCTGCTTGCTGCCATCATACCCGCCAATAAAGCCGCGCGCGTTGACGCTTTGGATGCAATCAGGTGGGAATAAAATAAGACTGCAAAGATTATTGACGGAAAGTAACTACTCAGCCTGTTCTTGAATTTGTCCCAAAGGGACTAAATTTGAATAACCGTGAGTGACAACTCACGGAAGAGTAAGCCCAAACTAATAACGTCCCCGAAAGGGGGCGAACTAACTACGCGGGGTGAATTTGCCCCCTTTGGGGACATAGATGCTTTTTATCATTCTCCCGTGAGTTGTCACTCACGGTTATTCAAATTTAGTCCCTTTGGG
>CAIYTF010000011.1 GCA_903929035.1 uncultured Ignavibacteriales bacterium | reverse complement strand
TCACAGCCTATGCGGAGCTCCCAGCTTCGTATGTTCTCTTCTCTTTGCACGCCGCTCTCTTGTACCCCGAGTAGTCCATATTTTCCTTGCTTCCGTTGCTTCCAATATGGTGGCAGGTTTCATCTCCATCGATAG
Organism: uncultured Ignavibacteriales bacterium; assembly: GCA_903929035.1. Taxonomy (GTDB): domain Bacteria; phylum Bacteroidota; class Ignavibacteria; order Ignavibacteriales; family Ignavibacteriaceae; genus CAIYTF01. Next base: position 27,996 of record CAIYTF010000011.1, on the reverse strand, counting down.
ACTGACCACTACTATTAAGTAACGAGGCTTTAAACGAGCTTCACTTTCGTTGCGGCTTGCAAAAACGCTTTATCCCGAACTCAAAGTCATTTGTTACCGCCTGACCTCTCGGAACTGCTTTAGCACGAACGGACAAATTATGCTATCAAGGCTCTTGCATCCTTTAGAGTTTAATACGCATTCTGGCGTACCAACGGGACTAAATTTGAATAACCGTGAGTGCTAACTCACGGAAAAGTAAGCCCAAACAAATAACGTCCCCGAAAGGGGGCGCGAACTAACTACGCAGCGTGAATTTGCCCACTTTTGGGGGACATAGATGCTTTTTATCATTCTCCCGTGAGTTGTCACTCACTGTTATTCAAATTTAGTCCATTTTGGACATAATATCAGTACCGTATATTTTCTTGATTTCAGGAGGCTGAGTAGTTACCATTCTTTTAACAGTATACTCCAAACGGGTAGAATATTTACTTTTGAATATAGCATTGCAATCGATAAAAGCAATAAAATAAGAAAGTTACGAGTATAGAGTCGTTAAATATATTAGCCGTTTGGAGTATATATTTTCAATTTTTTTGTCACGGCTACAAACATTTATTCCTAAACGGGAAACAAAACATACTCGTTTTTTTTAACGAAACAGTTACAAATTCTAAATAATCTCAATACTATTTTTTGTCACCCAGCCGACTTTGCCATCGTCCAATCCAATTTTCATCCATTCATCAGAAGATTCTTCAACGCGCACTTTCAATCCTTCGTGAATAACAAAAGCGTCTTTTTCGGATTGCCCAGGGGCAAACTTTGCTCCGATAACTTGAGCTGTTATAATTCCGGTATTCTGCTGAATATCCGAGTGATAGCGGAACGACAGCAAAATTGAGAAAACGATTAGTAAGCCGAAAGCGGCAATACCGGAAAACAAAGACAACTTTCGAGCAGAACTGTTATGACTAAGAAAGAATACTGTTACTAACAGGCAAAATAGAATCAGGGTAATAAGTGCCGATATCGTCCACCCGTTTGCTGAAAGGAAGTTTACAGCCGTATCAAACCACGATGATAGAAAAAAACGCGGTGTCTGGTCAATGCGGTCTATTAGTTTTGCGCGCGCAATTTTCAGGTTAAACGATATATCATCATCGCCCGGACTTAATTTCAGTGCCCGTTCATAATTAAGAATTGCCTTTCCGGCGCGACCTTGTTTATAATACGCGTTCCCGATGTTATAATACAGCTCGGGACTTGAAACACCGCTCCTTAATACAGAATCATATTTTTCGATGACAAGCTGATAGTTACCCGCCTTGTATGCTTTTATTGCTTCATCGTGATAGGGTGATGATATCAAATTTATTGCAGTGAACAATAAAATATAAACTGTTTTCATACTTTTATTTCTTTCCCGATTGAATATGGGCTTCAATATCGACAATTATAGCAATCGCGCTGCTGTATAACAATTCCATTTTCTTATCTCGGTCGGAGGCGGGTGCGAATCTGGCAAACTCGCATTCTTCCAATGCAGCTTTTAGCCGCGTGCTTAACTCGGCAGGAAAATTATTTTGTTCTAATTTTTCAATAATAGTATTATAAGACAAATCGGATTTGGGGATTGAAAATTTGTCCTCTACATATCCAAATAGCGCGGAAGAAACAGATAGATAAAAAGCTTCATTGTCTCTCGCTTTTAATGTTTTAGCAGCAGTTTTTAATCGTCCTTTGGCAAGTTTTTCTGCTTTCCTATTTCGCGAAAGGGAAACGTTGCTTAGCAGTTTTTCTTCTCGTTTTTTGAATAAGAATAAACCAAAAACTCCCAAAATAGGCAGGGTGAATAGTATCCAAGTCAGCGGTTTTAAAATCAGGTAGCTCCCTATAGGCTGCAAATTTGGTTCTGTTGTTTTTATGTATCGTATATCCTGCCCAAGCAGTTTCACGTCTTCTTTAGATATATTGGGATTAGAATTTGCGAACTGTCCTTCCCCGCGCTCAATTTCCACGGAGTATGGCTGAGATGTCAGTGTCTCGAAAGATTTTTTAGCGGGGTTGAAGAAACTAAACGAGAGAGCCGGAATTTCAACCTTGCCTTCGGCGCGAGGCACAATCAAATATTCAAATGTTTTCTTTCCGCCTATGATCCCGTTCCTTGTAATATCTACATTTGTTTTGGGGTCGAATTTATCAAACTGTGCAGGCAGATTCAAATTTGGGGATTCCAGCATTTGAATATTCCCAGTGCCTGACATAGAAATTTTTAATGTAACGGGGTCGTGCTGCTTCACTTTTTGTTTGTCAATTGTCACGTCCATTTTATATGAACCAACCGCGTTCGAATAGTTTGCCGGTTTATTGTTGTCCGGTATTTTAAGTGATTGAATATTAACAGTATTTGAAACCGCTTCGTATTCAATAACTTCCTGCTGCTGCGAAAAAGGATCGTTAAAGAAATCATCAAAAAACCCCTGACTTTTTCTTCTCTTCTCAAGCACCACTTTAAGTTTTAATTTAAATGGAGTAATGTCAAATTTCCCTGCCTGTGAAGGAAATAAGGCTACTTTCTTTAGCACTGCAGTGTTATATACTTTGCCGTTAAAAGTTTCACGCGACAGATTAAGTGTATTAGGAGTTTCAATTTCTTCAGCCCAAAAACCTTGGTAACCGGGTAGTTTGCTGATTTGCGGCTGAGCAATCTGCAGGCGTGTATAGAGCTTATAAGTTACCGTAACCTGTTCACCGGTATATGCTGTGTTTTTATCCGCGATTGCTTTTATAAAAAGATTCTCTCCTATTTGCGTGCTTGAAACTTGCTGCGAACCGCCGGATTGACTGCCTGTCTGACCGGAAGACTGGTTTCCGCCTCCTCCCGTGTGAGCTGTTACTTCGATGACTAAAGGCTGAGTTTTCAGGACTTTACCACCGTAAGAAATCGCCGCGCTGCCAATAGTAAATTTCCCTTTAGCCTGCGCGACAAGATTATACGCGTAACTTTGGGAAGACGATGACCTACCATTGATGAAATTAAATGACTGTGATTGAAAGGGACCCGCGGCAACCCGGAAGTCTTTAAATGACGGAGGCTGAAACCCTGCTGGATTACCTGATCCGCCGCCCGAAAAGGTAAAAGAAATCTGGAAAACTTCACCGACACCAACCGGATTAGCATTTACTTCTGCAGTGAAAGTTTGAGCAGATAAAATTGAAGCTGATAAAATCAAAAACAGCACAAAAAAATACTTAGGGCTTGTTAAGAAATAACCTTTACACCTTCTAAATAATACCTTTGCGGTCATCGCATCTTCGCGTGAGGAAGTGTTAATGTTATTTGTCATCGAGTCCTTAAACCTTGCCATTACTACGTATTTCAGAAAGGGATAATCAAAAGCTTTCATTACCAATCCTTCTCTGTTTTGATTTTAACAGCGGCACGTTTACGCAGCTTTTTCTGAATATCTTTTTCATTGTCTTTCAGCACGTTTAACATTTGTTCAGCCTGCTGTTTGCTCATTTTGGGCTCAGGTTTCGGCTGTTTTTTCTTATCCTTATCATCCTTGTTTTTATCCTGATCCTGCTTCTTATCCTTGTCCTGTTTATCTTTATCTTTTTTATCCTTATCGTCTTTTTTCTTGTCGTCCTTCTTATCTTTATCATTTTTGTTGTCTTTATCGTTCTTCTTCTGTTGATTTTGCTGCTGTTTCAGCTTCTCAAGAGCAACGGAAAGATTATATTTCGTGTCTTTATCCGCGGGATTGGAACGCAAAGATTTTTTATAAGCATCAACGCTTTCTTCATACTTATTTGATTTCAACAATGTGTTTCCAAGATTGTGATACGCGCCTGCAAGTTCGTCTTTTGTTTTTGCTTTGGAAATCGCTTTTTCAAAAGATGCTTCAGCTTCTTTCAATTTATTTTGTTTATACTGTGCTGTTCCCAAGTCAAAATCACCGGAAAACTTCGAGGAATCTATGGTGATACCTTTCTTGAAATTATCCTCGGCTTTTGAATAGTCTTTGGAAGAATATTTTTTAACACCATCATTAATTGACTCGAAATATGACTGCGCCCGCGGCGAAGCGAATAGAATAAAAAATAATAGCACCGAAATAAATTTACTTTTCATATTACTCCTCTCTTAATTTCAATTTAATGAGCAGGTCTCGAAATCGGGCCGAACGTTTATCTGAAATAAAAAACTCAATCAATAGCAGCAGCAATGCCGGAATAAGCAAATAATAATATTTATCATCATAGTCTGTCACTTGCTTCGCGCCAAATTCTGTTTTTTGAATATTTCCCAAGTCCTGATAGATTGACCGCAATTCATCTCCGGCGGGTGACGCGAGATAAAACTTACCTGAAGATTTATCCGCCATTTGTTTAAGTGTTTCCTGATCGAGTTTAGTGAGTATTATACTGCCGTTCCTGTCTTTTTTAAAGTCAACTTGATTTCGCCCGTCATAAACAGGAATAGGTGCGCCATTGGGCGATGCCATCCCGATTGAATAAATTGCTATACTTTTGGATTTAGCTTCTTTAATTGCCTGATCGAGATCGCCCTCGTGGTCTTCTCCGTCAGTAATTACAATAATTACCTTTTGTGTAGGGGAATTTTGATCAAAGGACTTCACGGAAAGATTTATCGCGGCAGCGAGCGCGGTGCCTTGTTCGGGCACGGAATTTACATCTGCAGTATTCAGGAAAAGATTTGCAGCCGAATAATCGGATGTTAAAGGGAATTGAACGTAAGCACTACCGGCAAATACTATCAAGCCGACTCTATCGCCTTGCAGGTTTTTTAGTAATTGCGCGATTTCTCTTTTCGCCAAATCTAATCGGTTTGGTTTTAGGTCTTCCGCTTTCATACTCAAAGACACATCAAGGCAAATCATCGCGTCAATGCCTGTCAATTTCACTTCCTCAACGCGTGTCCCAATTTGCGGATTGGCAAAGGAAAGGATTAGCAAAGCCATACTAATAATTATTATGCTGAATTTTACATATTCTTTTACATAGCTCTTTTCCGAAAAAAGATACGTCTTGGCTTCAGGAGAAGCTATTGAGGATAATATCTTTTTTTTCTTATATGCCATTCCAATACCAGCTATTATTAAAACAGGCAGAAGATATAGCAGGTATAAATATTCCGGATGAGCGAATCTGAACATACTCATATAGTTACGGTAATTTTCTTAGATATAGTTGTGAAAATAAAAGTTCCGAGAACAAGAGAAATAATGCAGCGGCAGCCCACGGATAGTATAGTTCCTTTTTATGCCTGTAACTTGTCGTTTCGATTTTTGATTTTTCCAGAGCATCGATTTGGCTGTAAATTTCGCTCAACTTGTCATTGCCTGTCGCGCGGTAATATTTGCCGCCTGTTTCGGAAGATATGCGTTTGAGCAAGGTTTCATCAATCTCAACCTGCATCATCTGATATTGTATGCCGAAAGGAGTTTGCACAGGGTATGGTGCCTGTCCAATGGTGCCGATACCAATTGTATAAACCCTTACCCCGAAAGTTTTGGCAATTTCTGCGGCTGTAAGCGGGTCTATCTCACCTGCATTATTAACGCCGTCAGTTAAAAGAATAACCACTTTTGATTTAACTTTGGAATCTTTTAATCGATTAATGCTGTTTGCTAACGCGTTGCCTATCGCGGTGCCGTCTTCAATCATCCCGTTTTTCACTTCATTCAGCAAGCTGCCTAACACCTTATAATCAATAGTCAGTGGACACTGAGTGAATGCTTCGCGCGAAAAGATAACCAGACCAATTCTGTCAGTCTTTCTTTCTTCAATGAATTCGCGGGTTAGTTTTTTGGCAGCCTCTATCCTGTTTGGTTTAAAGTCAGTCGCGAGCATACTTCCTGAAATATCCAGAGCAATCGCTATGTCAATTCCCTCGGTATAAATATCTTCGTTACTCGTAAATGACTGCGGACGGGCGAGTGCAACTGTGATGCACAAAACCAATAGACTTCTTAACACTAACGGCAGATGAACCAATCTTTCTTTGGCGGTCTTAGGCTGCAAAGCGAGTAAATCGAATCTGGAATATATAATAGCCGCTGATCTATTTTTTGATTTGTAAAAATAGTAGAACACCATTATCGGAATTAAGAGCAAAAGAAAAAACGCCGAAGGATGCGCGAAGCTTGTCCCGATCATATTGAAAATAGTCATCGCGGCATTCCCTCCTGTTTATTTACAGGAGAAGATGAAGTGACTATTTGGCTTGCAAGATTTATCATTCTTTCGTTGGTCTCGAAAGGCGGAATATGCTTCGCAAATTTCACCATATCGGCAAGCGATAGAAATTCTTCGGTCATTGGCGCGATCGTGGATGAATTAGACCGCTTCCGCAATTCTTCCACTGTTTCGGTAGTTGTCAATTTGAGAGCATTGAAGCTGAATTGTTTCTCGAAAAACTCTCTGATGATTTCCGTTATTTCCGAATGGTATTCTTTGAATTCGCCGGTTTGCCAAAGTTGTTTTTCCTCAAGAAGTCTTAGGCGTTGAAGTGCTTCTTGTTCGGGAGTAAGGCTGACTTTAGGCAGGAAAACCGGTTTTTCTTTCCTGAAATATTTGACATACACGAAAACAGCTATAACCGCGAGCAATATGAAAAATATAAGTATAACCCACCAGTATTTTTTGTAGAATGGTCTGTTGTCTTCTTCTGTTACAGGACCTTTAAGTTCTTTGATTTCGACTGTAGTATCAACGCTTACTCTCGCGATGGTTAATTCCAATACATTTGATTGCGCGATGCGTGCAACGGAATCGCCGGCTATACTGAATGGAATCGCGAAAGACTTTGAGAATTTATTGATAGAATCATATCCTGCAACCTGGAATTGATATACATCTCGTACTAAACCATCAGGACGGGAATATGTTCGCGGCGTATCAGCATAGAGTTGTTCCAACGGTTTAATAGAATCCTGAATATCAGGGAATATTATTTTCGCTGCCTGCGGATGTATAATCTCAAAGACAAGATTAATCTTATCCCCAATCACGTAGCGGGTAGAGTCAGTCTTAACGGTGACATTCACGTTTTGAGCTATGGCACCGGCGAAGAATAAACATATAAATAAAAAGATTTTTTTTACCATCTATCAGCCCTTTGCTTGAAGAACCGAACAAGCGGTTTCAGATAACCAAACTCATCACCCGAGTCAGGTGTATTTAGCCAAACACTATCAACTTTTCCCGTGGAGAATATTTTTTTCAACGCGGCTGTTTGTCGTGGAGCGGACAGCCTGAATATTGATTGTACTGCTGAATCGGAAGTGTCGATTATACGTTCCGCGCCTGTCTCAGGGTCGCGCAGGCGAATTAATCCTGCCCGCGGAAATGTATGCTCTTTTTCATCGTAAAGTACAATGCTGACCAAATCGTGTTTCTTGGAAACAGCTTTTAATACACGTTCAAACCCGTCATCGAGAAAATCTGAAATAAGAAAAACGATACTTTTCCTTTTTATTACAGTATTAAAAAAATCAAGTGCCTGCTTTATGTTTGTCTTTTTATTCTCGGGAGTGAAATCGAGAATTTCCCGAATAATTCTCAGGACGTGAGTTTTCTTTTTTCTTGGCGGAATAAATTTTTCAATTTTATCTGTAAACAGTATGCAGCCGACTTTATCATTATTCTTTAAAGCAGAAAAGGCGAGAATCGCGGATAATTCAGCGGCAATCTCCATCTTGGATTTAGCGCGTGTTCCAAATTCCTGCGAGCCGCTCATATCTACCAGCAAGATAACCGTAAGCTCGCGTTCTTCTTCAAATACCTTAATAAACGGGTGCCCGAGTCTTGCGGTGACATTCCAATCGATATTCCGAATATCATCTCCAAACTGGTATTCACGCACTTCGGAGAACTCCATTCCGCGTCCTTTGAAGACGGAGTGGTATTCACCGGAGAAAATTTGATTCACCAGCCCCCGGGTGGCTATCTCGAGCTGGCGTACTTTCTTCAATAGTTCTGTCGATTTCATAGAATATTATTACGGAGCTTCGATCGTGTTGAGAATTTCCTGGATGATGTGTTCCGATGTTTTTTCTTCAGCTTCGGCTTCATAAGTCGGAGCGATTCTATGCCGCAGTATATCAAAAGCCAATGTTCTCACGTCTTCAGGGATTACATAACCCCTGCGGCGAATAAACGCCAAGGCTCTTACTCCAAGTCCCAAGTTGATAGTGGCACGCGGAGATGCGCCGTAAGCTATAAGGTTTGCTATCTTCGTCAAACCGAATTTTGCGGGTTCTCTTGTTGCAAGAACTATATCAAGTATATACTGTTCAATTTTTTCATCGACATAAATTTCTTTCACGAGACCGCGTGCTTTTAGTATATCTTGAGGGGTTATTATCGGATTAACCTTAATCTCGGTTTCGTTAAGGTTCTGCCGCATTATTTTCAACTCGTCTTCCCTGTTAGGGTAGGTGATTATTACTTTAAGCATAAAACGATCAACCTGCGCTTCAGGAAGGGGATAGGTGCCTTCCTGCTCAATAGGGTTCATAGTAGCGAGAACAAGAAAAGGTTCGGGCAGGAAAAAAGTCTGGTCACCAATAGTAACCTGTCGTTCCTGCATTGCTTCGAGCAGTGCGCTTTGCACCTTGGCGGGGGAACGGTTTATTTCATCGGCAAGAATAAAATTGGCAAAGATTGGTCCTTTGCGAATATTAAACGCGCCGTCTTTTTGATTGTATATCTGTGTTCCTATGAGATCGGCGGGAAGCAAATCAGGTGTAAACTGAATTCTTTGAAACTTGGCTTTCATAGTTTGTGCTAATGTTTTGATAGCAAGCGTCTTAGCCAAGCCCGGAACTCCTTCAAGAAGTATATGTCCATTGCAAAGCAAACCGATGGCGAGTTTCTCAACCATTTGTTTTTGTCCCACGATCTGTTTGCCTATTTCACTAAACATCAGGTCAATAAACGTGCTTTCCTGCCTGATCTTTTCATTTAATGAGCTAATATCCAATTTAGTATCCTCGTATAATTATCGGTTATTCAAAAAAATTTAGACGGTAAAGAAAATAAAAAAGTTGCAGGGGAATGAAAGAAATGGGAAAAAAGTAACTGCAAATACCAAACCTGCAGCAATAATCAAGCAGCGGCGTACCTAATGGCACGCCGCTCTATTGTTGTTGTTTATTTCATCAAAAGCAATTTCTTAACTGCCCGGAACTTATCAGTTTTTATCTCATAGAAATAAACACCAGATACCATATTTGCAGCGTTCCAGTTTACACTATGACTGCCTGCCGATTGGCTGCCGTTTAACAGTTCTGCCACTTTATTACCAAGCGGATCGTAAACGGATATGACAACTCCGCTTCGTTCCGGCAATGTATAACTGATAGTTGTACTCGGGTTGAACGGGTTCGGGTAGTTTTGAGAAATTACAAAGGTATTAGTGTTGATACTTGGTTCTTTAACACCGGTGACTACGGGAGAAGTGTATTGAACATTAACAGAATCACCATAAAAATAAAGCCAACCTTTTCTTGAATTATATGATAAGCTAAGATTTCCATTGGCTATAGTCCATACGTTTTTCCATACATAAGATACCCCGTGAATGGCATTTCCGTTATTATCATAAGTGTATGAGCGTTTGTTAGATTTAAAAGCATTATTTGTCCATTTTTCATATAAGTCAGTAAGCTCATTACCGTTATTGTCATACGTGTAGGTATACCTCCAACTATTAACCCAAGCATTATTTGTCCATTGTTCATAAAGGCGAGTAAGCTCATTACCGTTATTGTCATACGTGTAGGTATATATAGAGGAATTTACCCACGAGTTGTTTGACCATTGTTCATAAAGGCGAGTAAGCAGATGTCCGTTATTGTCATACGTATAGGTATATATATAGGAATTTACCCAGGTGTTGTTTGACCAGTTTTCTTCGAGTACGGTAAACGGATTTCCGTTATTATCATACGTGGCTGAGTATCTCCGATAATTTACCCACGAGTTGTTTGACCAGTTTTCTTCGAGTGCGGTAAACAGATTTCCGTTATTATCATACGTGTAGGTATATCTATAGGAATTTACCAAGGTGTTGTTTGTCCATTATTCGGAAAGGTCAGTAAGCCTATTTCCGTTATTATCATACGTGTAGCTATATCTAGTGTCTTGAAAATATAGATATGAAACATTATCTTTGCAATAATATAGTAAGGATAATGAGATGAAAACGAAAGAACTGCTGTCAACGGGCGATAAAACATTTTTGAGTGATTATGTAAAATCTGGTAAAAGGAATGCCAAAGAAATTGAGCATGGATATATTTTATTAGCACTCAACAAAAACAAATCAATGTTAGAAATAATGGACTTTTATGAAGTGAGTAGAAGTACAATATGGAGAGTAAAGAAAAAATATATCAAAAGCGGACTGGATGCTGCATTAAAGGATGCCCCTCGTTCCGGTCAACCACCCAAGTATCGTGGAAAGGGAGAAGCAGAAATAGTTGCGTTAGCCTGTACACAAGCACCTACAGGTAGGGCACGATGGACATTGCGATTGATGGTTCAGGAATTACGTAAGCGGGAAAGTATGAAAACAATTACTTTGGAAACCATACGACTGGTATTAAAAAAAAAGGTGTAACCCTTGGCTGAAAAAAATGTGGTGTGTTGCAAAGATTACAGAAGAATACAGGGAGCGAATGTATAGAATATTGGATTTATATGAAGAAGAATGTCAAGAGAAGTATCCGGTTGTCTGTATGGACGAGAAAATGTGTCAATTACTGGGGGAGACACGGAAATCAATTCCGTTAAAAGAGGGAAGCATCGCGAAGTACGATTATGAATACAAGAGAAATGGGACAGCCAATATTTTTGTGGCGGTTGAACCGAAAGCAGGCAAACATTTAATCTCGGTAACAGAAAGAAGGACAAAAAAGGATTTTGCATTATTTATAAGGAAAATAGCAGATGAAATTTATCCAGAGGCAAAAAAGATACGAATGGTGTTAGATAACCTCAACACGCATTTTGAAAAATCATTCTACGAAACATTTACAAAAGCAGAGGCTGAAAGGATATTGAAAAGAATTGAATTTTATTACACGCCGAAGCACGCCAGTTGGTTGAATATTGCAGAAATAGAAATTAATATTTTAGGGATTGAATGTTTGGATAGAAAAATCGAGTCTATGGAAAAACTGACGAAAGAAGTTACCGCGTGGGAATTAGAGAAAAATATGGACCAGAAAAAGATTTATTGGACATTCACAAAAGCAAAAGCAGATGAAAAAATGTCAAAATATTATGTGGCATAATTATATAGTTGAGACACTAGAGGAATTTACCCATGTGTTATTTGTCCAGTATTCGGAAAGGTCAGTAAGCTGATTCCCGTTATTGTCATACGTGTAGCTATATCTAGAGGAATTTACCCAGGTGTTATTTGTCCAGTATTCGGAAAGGTCAGTAAGCTGATTCCCGTTATTGTCATACGTGTAGCTATATCTAGAGGAATTTACCCAGGTGATGTTTGTCCAGTATTCGGAAAGGTCAGTAAGCTGATTCCCGTTATTATCATACGTGTAAGTATGTCTATAGAAATCTACCCAAGCGTTGTTTACCCATCTTTCATTGAGGTCAGTTAACCTATTCCCATTATTGTCGCAAGAATAAGAAACTCTTTCAGAATCACCTGCAATAGCCTGCACGGGCAGGTAGATGACAGAGTTATTCCTGTTTAATTTATTTTGATTACTCGGTTTTTTGGCAAGACTGCGTTGCCCGTTATGAGAATGGTTTCCGTGAAGTAAATTCACATTTTGTGATAATGAATTTAGATCCGGTAATAAACTCCGGTGATGATCGCGTATGCTGCTTTGAGCAAACAGAGAAATAGCAAAAATAAACAGTAAAAGTACAGCTGACTTTTTCATAGAGTCTCCATAAAATTTGAATTAATATTAATGAATGCAGTTGTTATGATACTATTTTCCCATAAAAACATACAGATAAAGTTAATTAATCGTATCGAAATTTCAAAGAAACATAAAATGTAATAATAACGCGGTTCAAATATTTTTGTCCCTGCATATTAAGCTATTTTAGCATATTGAAGGTTATGCGCGTATCCGGACTGCAAATGTGAACGAAGAATAAGATTTTCAGGTTTCCTCAGATGAGGGTCATCAGTGATGATTCTGAATGCATCTTCTTTTGCATCGTGAATAATTTCACCATCTGCCGCGATATCAGCATATTTAAATTCAGGAAAACCGCTCTGTTGAATACCAAAAATATCACCGGGACCGCGCAGTTTCAAATCCATTTCCGCTATTCGAAAACCGTCTAAATGCTGTACCATTGTCTGCAGCCTAACGGATGCTTTGTATTTTTCCAGTAAAATTGGGGATAGATAATCCACTTTGCCGCTGAACCTTTCGGACTTAGCAGCAATCTCATCAGGCGCAATTAAAATGCAGTTCGCCTGAGATGTTCCCCTTCCGACCCGCCCGCGTAATTGATGCAGCTGGCTTAGCCCGAAATGATGAGCATCGTGAATTATCATAATGTTCGCGTTAGGAATATCGATGCCCACTTCAATGACTGTTGTCGAAATAAGAACATCAAATTCCTTTGCCTTAAATTTTAGCATTACCTCTTCTTTTTCCTGCCATTTCATTCTGCCGTGCAGCAGTCCCACGCGGACATCTTTCAGAAACGTGGCAGTCAACTCTTCATAGTGCTTAGTTGCAGCTTTCAATTCAATTTTTTCAGATTCTTCTACCAGCGGGAAAACTACGAATGTTTGAAATCCCCTTTTAGTTTCTTCAACCACGTATTGATAAATTGCAGGAAGTTTACTTTCACCGCGAAGATGTGTTTTGATAGGTATCCTGTTTTTAGGCATTTCGTTAATGATGGAAATGTCTAAATCGCCGTAAACTGTCATTGATAGAGTGCGCGGAATCGGAGTAGCGGACATTACTAAGCAGTCGGGTGCTTCTCCTTTTTTAATAAGCTTCGCGCGCTGCACAACTCCAAACCGATGCTGTTCATCTATTATAATCATACCAAGATTTTGATATAGAACCTCATTTTCAAATATCGCGTGAGTGCCGATCACTATTCGCGACTGCAGTTCGAGAATTTTTTTTGCTTCTGCTGCGCGGGTTGATTTCTTTTGTCCCCCTATGATGAGAGAGCAGGTAATTTTATTTTCCGGATGCAGTTCATTGTAAGGCGCGAGTAAATTAGTAATATTTTGGTTATGCTGGTCGGCAAGAATTTCTGTCGGTGCCATTATAGCAGCCTGAAAACCGTTATCGATAGCAATGAGCATAGCAATTATTGCAACGATTGTTTTCCCGCTTCCTACATCACCCTGCAGCAAACGGTTCATCGGCTCATCTTTTGCCATATCGCGGGCAATTTCATTGAGAACATTTCGCTGTGCTTTTGTAAGAGAATAAGGAAGGCTTTCAACAAATGTTTTTACAAGATCGGTTTTAATCGGTTTAGCTTTACCTTTAATTTTCTCGATAAAGTTATTTTTTCGCAGCGCGACAATCAATTCAATAAAAAACAACTCCTCAAACTTAAACCGGTGTTTGGCGTGTTCAAGTTCTTCAGTAGTTTTGGGATAGTGCATTGCATATACAGCTTCTCGTAAAGGCATAAGTTTATGCTTTTGTACAATATAATCCGGTAGTGTTTCTGTAATATCTTCAATATAATCCTCAATCGCGGAGGTGATGATTTTACGAAAACTCAAGTCACCGATATTTGTCAGGCGGAGTTCTTTAGGAATGCGGTAGAAAGGGATTATCTTGCCGGTGCTATAAAATGTTTGTGACTCATCATCTGAAATAGCATCAGAATCCGGATGGGCAAATTGAAGATCGCCGTAACGTGAAATAGTCGGCTTACCTGAAATAGCATACGTATTGCCGTCTTTAAATTTCGATTCAAAGAACTTAGCTCCTTGAAACCAAACTCCCTGAAAGTATCCTGAATTATCACGAAATGTAATGATTAATATATCGCGTTTATTCGCGTATTTCTTTTCTACAGAGGTAACTTTCCCGATAATGGTAATCTCCCCTTCATAGCCTTTAGTCACGTATGTAAATGCTTCATTTGAACTGAGGAGATTGCTCCTGTCAAGATGGCGTGACGGGAAATAGTATAAAAGATGTCCGACATTCGTAATACCGGATTGAGCAAACAGTGAAGCCCTTTTTGGACCCACTGATTTTATATACTGAATTTCAGTACTTAGCCTACTCGAGTCTGCCATTGGATTTTATGCTAAAGAGCTGCTCGCAGTGAAACAGTATGTGAAGAACCAAGCGAATAATTGAATGGAGTAAATGCATAATCAACATCAATTATATTCCACTTGAATCCTAAGCCCGCGGTAAATCCTTTCGATTGATATGCCGTCATATAACCAAGCCGAAGTGCAGCTAAAGAATTATAAATTGTCTCAATACCAAAATTGATATGTATATCATTAGTCGCCGTATATTTTTGATACTCGACACTTACTAAAGAAGCAAATAGATTTTGAATAACCGGCAGGTTATACACTGCTCCAAACTTTATTTCAGTCGGGAGTTTTGTTTTCTCGTTTCGGAGTATTGACATTGAGCCGATATTTCTGACGACCGCGGAACCGGAAAGATTATCGGAATATTTATAGGACAACCCAAAGTCATAGCCAAATCCGGTTGATTCATCGGAATATATATTTTCATATAAATATTTCATCGCGGCACCTGCACTTAGGTTTGGAATGATTTCTAAAGCAGTACCAATAGTACCGGCAAAATAGTGCGCATTGAAAATTCCATCCGGTTCTCCGGGGAGAGTTCTAATTTCAATGTCTGAAACTGAAGTTGAATTAAATCCAATTCCGAATGGAACTCCAAATAACGAAAACTTGACAGCGATTGCTTCTGCTGCAACATCCTGAATCCATTTGTTGTGCATAACGAAAATTTCACTCCGAGCATCATAAAGGTTTGCCGGATTATAGAAAATTGCAGTTGCGTCGTTGGCGAGAGTGGCACCATTATCACCAAGGGCAATATTTCTTGCCCCTGAACCGATTTTTAAGAAAGATAAACCGCTTTGCCCTGCACTTTGAGCAGAGATGTAATGCGGAATAAGAACGATACAAAACAGGACAAATATTTTTTTCATAAGGACAATCCGATTTTAATTATCAATGGTTAATTGTAAATGATAAATTAAAGACACAAAATTAACCATTAACCATTGATAATTAACCATTAATAATTAATACCCACGCCGATTGAGTGGCGCGGGGTTTGGGAATATTGTTCAACCACAAAAGCATAATCAAAAATTAAAGTATAGCCGGAAATATTTTTCACTATTCCAATTCCGGCGGTCGGCTGCATTAGTTCATCTTTATTATTTAGCACGATATTATCTAATCCGGCGCGAAGATGAAATCCGCGGATAAGTTCTTTTTCTATTCCTATCCGAAGCAGTTTTCTTCCATAGCTGTTAAATTCAAGTTCACCGGCTAATAATGCTTCAATGTTTCGCTCATTATAACTTACAGCAATTTTTTTTGTAGTGGGAAATTTGTTGATGCTGCTCATACCATCCGTGTTATAGATGGGTGAAGTATCCCATTTATACTGAGAATTTAAATCCTGCAAAACAAAAGCCGCTCTCAAATTATCAGAGACAGTATAGATAACTCCAAGATCGAATCCTGTCGCGGTGGTATTAATTTTATCATATAGCCTGTAATAATAGATTCTTACTCCAAAACCCAGGGCAACTTTATCTGAAAATTTATTGGCAAACGCGAAAAACAACAAATTTTCTGAAGTTGAGAGGGTGCCTGTTTTGAATCCTTGATTATCTCTGCCGTCAATATTGCTCACGCCGGAATTGATGATGCCAACACTTAATCCTGCAGTAGCCTTTGGAGGTCCCCCTGCTGTTTTGTTCCCAAATTCAAATTTACGGGTGAAATTCAAGAAGTTTAGATTGCGGTCAAGAGCAAGAAACGTGTAAGAAGCCTGAGCAAAACTTTCTTCCTGAAAGACAGAAAGCGCGGGATTATAGTATGCTGACAAATTGCCGCTCGTGATTGCAGAAGCAGCATTCCCCATAGACATACCACGCGGGAGAAATCCCGCTCTGCTAAATTCACCGGGAGATGCATTTGTCGGTTCAAATTTCGGCTGTGCCCACAAACCCGGTTGCGATAGAAACAGTATTGCTATGATAAATATGTTTCTCATTGCAGCACCATAATCTTTCCGAATACAGGATTGTTTGAACCGACATCCACCCGATAAAAATAAACACCATTCGGTACTACACTTCCATTATCATCCTTACCATCCCAAAAATCCAACACGCCGTTAACACCGGAGCTATTTGTATTGTTGACAATATGCAGCTGTGTTCCGCGCTGTGAATTTTGAATGACTGTACGAATATATTTCATACCAAAATTAAATATGCGTATTGTTACTGATTCCGATTTGCCGCCGGTTGAATATTTAATTTTGCACACATCGGTTTTCGGTGAAAACGGATTTGGGAAGGCATAAGAATCATCATTAGCACTTAGTTTTTGTGAGGCAAAGAAAACGCTCCAATTATCTGCCCAGCCGGAGGATGTTCCTTTTTGTAAAGCAAGTCCTTCACCTGTGCCTAACCAAAGTTTATCGCCTGTACTGTTGAATGACGATGAATAGAATGCCTTTGCCATTAACGGCAATTTAGTTTGCGAATCGACTATTCTTCCTGGGAGTGTCCAAGTTGTGCCAAAGTCCGTAGTCCGAAATGCACCGTCATCTGAAGCTGCAATAACAGTATTTTTATGGGCATTAATATTTGAAATTTTATGATCGAGTAAGGTGGTCTGCCAATTGGTACCCGCGTTTTGTGTATAGCTTACACCATAAGATTCATTCAAATCTTCTGCTTTCCAAGTTGCAGCCCAAAGTGTTTTGGGATTACCCGCGGAGGCATATTCTAATGCCACTACAAAATTGCCGGATATTGAAGAATCCGGATTTTGCTGATGATTATATTTCGTCCATACAAGGTCGTTTGATGTCGCGGCTTTCAGTGCATTGGTTGTTTTATTAATACCGTTTGCAGTGCCGACAAATATTATCGAGTCATCCGCGCAAATGACGGAAAAGACACGATAGTTTAGATTATTATCAGAGCAATATTTGCCGCTGACCGGCGACAAGCAAAAATTTAATGTATCGCTTGGCTTAATTTGATATTTTGTATCAGGAGGAAGCACAACACGTTTCCAAGGAGCAAGCGGATTTGCAATTAACGAGTCAATCCGGTTTTTACGCAAACCGCCTGCGAAAGAAGCAATCCATACAACATTAGGTGAGATTGCAATATCGTAGGTGATATTCTGAACTCTAACAGTGACAGGAAGCGCGTTGAGTTTATTATTGCCGTATTGTTCAATGGTATCGGTCAGTGCATCAACCGGTTGCGGGATAGTTTTCCACGATGTGCCGCCATCGGTAGAGAAGCGAAGCCCTGAGCCTTCGGGAAGTGATTGCCCGCCTTTATCAACACTGTGAGCAAGAGATGCCCAGATGGAATGAGTGACTTGATCATAAGCAAGTGATGAAACACTCTCTGTTCCAAACGCCTCATCGTTATAATAGTTTGTCCAGTTTACTCCATCATTAGTGGACTTGCTTAATCCGCGTGAAGTGGCAATCCATACAGTATCACCAACAACAAGAATATCGTTTATACTGTTGCTCGCGGGTGTGTCGTCATTATACTTTCGCAATGCTTTAAGCTCATAAGGAAAATAAAAATGGGACGGTCTTTCCTGCGCGTTGACCGCGGAGGCGATTATTATTATCAGGTAAATAAAACTTTTTCTCATTATTTCAGTGTTATATTGTGAATCAGTGGAGTGCTATAAGCACCTGACCTGTCTTTAGCGTGAAACTCGAAAGTGTATGTTCCTTTCGGAGTTGTTGGGTCCACTGAAAATCCTGCAGTATATATGCCATCATTTGCTAAAGAATCAGGAGGACCACCCTCATCTTTCAAAAGTCTTATGGTCCCTGTTGGAGTACCAATTGGAATAGCTGTTACAACAAAAAATACATTCAAAATATCAGTCCCTCCATCAGGATCCGTTGCTTTTATTGAAAGACTAAAACTTATCGTGCCATTGACAACCAAAGTATCGGGTGCGGATAAATTACTAATTGAGGGTGGTGAATTTATTCCGTTGAAAAACGTGAACCTTTGTTCCGCGCATACGAACGGATTACTTTCAATTGGGTATAAAACATATTGAATAGTATAACTGCCGTTCGCAAGTGTTGACTTCAAAGGAAACAATGCTGAAAAAAGTGAATCATTAGCAGTTGAATCGCCGTTCGAGCCGTTGTCATATAGGATAACTGAACTTTGCAGGTTCCCATCACTATAAATATTCACTCGCAAAGAGCCGACCCTTTTTGGTTTACTTGCCTTAGCAATAAATAAAATAGCGGAGTCTTTTATAGAGACAGCGGATGGAACCGGTCGGATATATGTAACAGTTACATTTGCATCTGACTGGTCAACAGCGGCAGAAAAATCTTTTGCACAACCCGCGATAAACAGGAAACTTCCGGCTGCAATAAAGAAAAGAAAATATTTTTTAATCATAGAATTTTTCTCCTTGCTTATTGAGTAAGAAAGGGAGTAGGTGAAAAACATATTACAAAAATAAGAATTGAAAAATAGCCAAGAAATTTTCTTTTCGGGTCTAATTCAACATAATCGTAAACAGGAGGATGTTTTATCTTGATGACAACAAAAAGAATTATCGACCAGACTAACCATCCGGGAAAACCAACAGGAATCCAAGTATAAACAAATGTTCTCAATATCCCTAGGAATCCAAGCACAATCAGGATAATAAGCGATACAGATGCAACGTGATAGTGTTTCTGTTCACCAAACATTGCATAGAAAATATGACCGCCATCGAGCTGACCAACAGGAATCAAATTCATACTCGTGACGAATAATGCAAACCACCCGACACACAAGAAAGGGTAGTGATAGATTTCACCCATTGGCGGAATAAAATCTGTTGGCACAGTAAAAACCGAACGAAGAAAAGAGAATAATATTGTATCGCCGAATATTAAACTTATAGCGTTCTTGCCATAGTCAGCAGTGCCGTAGTCAGGGTGAATAGCCATAAGGTACTCTTTCCCGGGCAGGTGCGTGAATCCGTAAACAAGTATCGCGACTGCCGCGAAAAAACCCGCGATTGGACCGGAAGCACCTATATCGAAGAGTGCTTTTTTCGTGGGGATTTGTGTTCGTGTTTTTATTATCGCGCCAAGCGTTCCGAAATTTACATCAATAAAAATAAACGGGATGAAATAAGGCAGGGATGTTTCTACCTGATAATATCTTGAAGCAAAATAGTGCCCAAATTCGTGAACACCAAGAAAGAACAGAATGGCACACGAGTAAGGTAATCCGTATAGTAAATCGTGTAATTCATATCCTGTTGAAGATATGCCCCGCCATTCAACACCTGCTATCGTGGTAGTGATAAATGTGAGAATAAACAGGAGTACAGGGATTAAAATCTTGGTCTTCTCTTCTTTCTCAATCACTTTTGTTTGATCCGATGAGAAAAACGGGTCTTTATTATATTCAGCCATTAAAAATCTATTGTTAATCCGATTGATGAATAATTTTCTTTCACGTCATAATATTCACCGTGAATATTTTTTCCCGAGAAATAGGTGTATTGGACTCTAACGCCTGCACTATATGGCTGCCCAAACTTGATGCCTGCCAAAAACGTGTTATTTATTGTTGTTTTATCGAGGACGATAGTCCTAAGATCATACGCGATGAAAGGATTAATCAATGGCGATATTCCTCTATAAAAATATTCAGCTCCGCAGTTAATCATCCAAGGTTTTACATCGTGAGGTACAACGTGTACTATGTAGGTAATGCCTAAATAACCTCGATATGAGTCAGTCTGATAAAACGGAGTTAATTCAAAAAATTCACGGCTATACACGTGAGGAGCCTTTCCTTCACGCCATCCCTTTTGCGGATCATAGTGTCCGTCAACAAGATGCGCGCTTATGTGAGAAAACCGGAGACGTGCGCCAACAGCTGCATCGCTTTGATTTTTTTGCCAAGTTGAATTAATGCCAAAAAGATAGTCCACTGCATCAACAGGGAAATGAAAATTATCTTCTCCGCGAAGTTTCGTGAAAGTGAAAAAATCAGCACCAAGACTTAATGTAGTATTTTCGGTTTTGTTTACGGACTGAAGTAAATCCCTCGATGCCCCGATATCAAGCCGAATATTATTCTCACCTGTCGTAAATAAAAAACCTATTTTTGGTTCAAGAAAATTAGCGTAGAATGGTTCCATAGAAAGTTTATCGGGAAACATAGTAATATTATTTTGCGCGGCTAATTTACAGGCAATGATGAAGAAAATTGCCGGAAGTATTAGTTTAGGCATTCGTACTTTCAGTAGTTTTTTGTTTAAATGACTTTTGAATCTTTTGTTTAATTAATTTGTTAAATCCGTATTTCAATTTAGAAGGAATTGCTGTCAGTCCATAGCTGTTTGTTGGAAACGCGAATGACGGCTCAAAGTAACAATTTACAGTGCAGCCCTCGCAAAAAGAAAATTTTCCTTCCATTTTTGAAAATTTTTCAATTTTTTCTGATTTACGCAGTTCCAATATTGGAGCATCAATCTTGATCTTGTCATTTTCAAAATGATAGCAAGGAAGCACAATTTCGTTTGCAGGGGAAATAACTATTACCCTTGACACTGCCTTGCAGAGAGGTTTATCAATATGGTTACCGCCCGCCCTTCGTAATTTCAGATACGAATCATTTAGATAAATATCAAATTTTCCGTTCGAGTAGCTTTGAATGAAATTCATTGCTTCATCATCAAGACCCGGGTTCCCAAAATAACTGAATACCGGATTGACAATAAGCAGCAATCCTTTTTCTTGTGCTAACCGGTGCATCCGCGGGAGGTGCAGATAGGTCTCGTTCGTTACAGTGAAAAGAATATCAGGATACTCGCCAAGACTTTTGGCAATGTCAATTGCATTCATAACTGCGCTGTAACATTTCACACCGCGGATTTTATTATGATCTTCTTCAATTGGGGAGTCGAGTGAAAAATGAAGAAGACTTACTTTCCCAGCTAATTTTTCGGCATACTTATGATATAACAAACAATTGGTTGTTATGCTTGTCTGCATTCTATAAGAACGCGCGTATCCTGCCATTTCAGCAATCCGCGGATGCAAAAGAGGTTCCCCGCCGGTTAGGTCAATAAAGCGTACACCAAGTTGAGCGAGCTGTTTAATATTACTCTCGAAATCATCAACTTTCGCGAGAGGTGTGTTCTTAAATATTTCGTGCTCTGCAAAGTGACAAAAACTGCACCGTGCATTACAGCGATAAGTAACATAATAATTACACAAAATCAGCATTAATAGGTCCGGTCTTTCCAGATAACACGTCGGTTAGGGATAACAATAAAAGGGAGTACTAAAACATATACTACATAATATATCTGAAAAGCCCAGAAATGTTTTATTGAGTTACTAATGCCAAATTCTGATGTAATCCTCTGCAGGAGCAGTATATCTAACAATACTTTGAAAAATATGAACCACCCTACAACCGGTGTATAAAAAAAAGGCGCGAGCGCAAAACATAAGCTTGTTAACCACCCGCTTATCAAAATAGCATAACCATAGAGCGGTCCTTTCAGTCCGCCGACAATCCATCTTTTCTTTTGCCTGTAAAGCGATTTCCAGTCCGGACACGGGAGAGACTCAACAAATGAATTGATGTTCATTGGGAAGATAATTTTATATTTACGCAGCCGTTTAATAGCTTTCAAGAGGTTAAAGTCTTCCGTGACACTGAAAGTCAAGTTTTGATATCCCCCAACTTCATCATATACCTGTTTCAAATAGGACATATTGTTGCCTATACAGGTAATCGGGAAATTCATATTTATGGTTGCAGAACCGGCTGTTTGCAGATAAAGAAAGTCAAGATTCTGCATACCGGCAAAAACAGTATTGAATTTTTGACCTGTAAATCCGTTTACCATTGCCACGCCATTTGTATAATATGAAGTAATTGTTTTTGCCCACGTTGAAGGTACCGAACAATCGGCATCAGTTGTTAAAATCACCTTTCCTGTTGCTATTTCCAAGCCGTTTGCAAGCGCGTTTGTTTTCCCTTTTAAGCACCCGATCTCTTTACCTGAAACAAGATATTTAAAGCGCGGTTTATTCTTAATATAATCTTGAATTATGTCTCCGGTTTTATCCGTTGATTTGTCATTCACTAATACAATTTCCAATTTATCATCAGGATACTCAAGTTCATCAAGTGATTTCAAACACCTGATAATATTATGTTCCTCATTGCGTGCAGCAACAATTACTGTAGCTGACGGGAGTTCTGAATCGGACAAACACGGAAATTCGCGTTTTGTTCCAATCAGGAAGATAACTGTCAGGAAAAGATAGCTGCACAGAACAGCGAAGAAAATTATTTCAAACATTCCCGAGGGATTCCAAATTGTAAATTATTTTTTTGGATATATTCATATAATAAATTTATACTGTCGCAAATAATATCGGCGTTTTTAATGTTGTCGTGCAAAACAATAATTGCATTATCGCGGATAAACCTAAATGTAAATTTAACAAGATTTATGTCGTTTTTATAATCATAAGTTATTAAAGTCCAAAGTATTGTTTTTAATCCGATTTCCGCAGCCGTGCTAATAATTTCTCTATTAAATCTTCCAAACGGCGGGCGGAAGAATCGCGGGCTTTTACCTGTCTTTTCTGCAATCAATTGAGATGTTTTATTTATCTCATCCTTGACTTGATTTATAGCACATTTTCTAAGGTTTATGTGGGTATAGCCGTGATTTCCTATGCAGTGCCCCGCGGTAGATATTTCCGAAACTAAACTGCCTGTTTGCTCAATATTTCTGCCAATACAAAAAAAAAGCGCGGTAATATTATTTTTTTCTAATGTTTTTAGAATTCTTTCTGTAATGTGCTTATTCGGACTATCGTCAAATGTCAAAAGAATTTTATTTGCCGAAGAACGCCAAGTAACATTTGGAAAGATAAATTTGCCAATAGCCGAGGGATCGTATTTTAGTCGAAACATATCAGTGCCGGATTACTCGATCTTTCCAAGTGTATGATTTGAAAGTCCCAAGCAAAACTGATGAAACAATATATAGCGGATGCAGTGCCTGCGTGAACATAAATTCTATCAAGCGAATTTTGGTTCTCAGGAACGTATTGCCGTTTTTGATTATGATGGACTCTAATACTGTTTTTATGAAAAAAATAACAATAAATAATACAAGAAAACTTATCTTGTACAAAATACCAAGAATTGGTAAAACGAGAAGATTTAGAAAGAAAATAAAAATAGGTACCAGCGCAAATAGTACAAACAGGTTATTGTAATATAGCCCTTTACTTGCCCAACGCGCGCGTTGATTAATAAATTCAACAAGAGTGCCTGCAGCGTGAGTATAGACAACTGCATCAGTATTCCCTGCAAATTTTACTTTATACGTGCCAAGTTTATGTATTTTTCGCATCAATAATTCATCATCGCCTGAAGCAAGTCCGTGATTATCAACAAATCCATTTACTTGATGAAACAATGATTTCCTATAGGCAATATTTGCGCCATTACATATTGTAGGATGATTCAGCCCTATAAGCCCCGCGCCTGTAAGTACAAGTCCCGCGAACTCCGCTGCCTGCATTGCCTGAAAGAGTCCATTTTTTTTATGAAATGCAACCGGAGCGGAAAGAAATCCTGTTTCATTATCAAAATTCTGCGCAATGGTTGTCAGCCAATTTGGAGAATAAGCACAATCCGCATCGGTCGCGACAATGATTTCTCCCTTCGCATACTCGAGTCCATAAGCAATAGCGTGTTTCTTTCCGGTTAATCTCTCAGGTGAATTGCCAAGGTGAAAGAGTCTAATCCGCTTATCATTATAACTTGAAATAATATCATTCATCCGGTCTGTTGAATGGTCGTCAATATAGAGTATTTCATATAAATACGGAGGGTAATTCTGTGCAAGCAAACCTGTAATATTATTGGTTATGTTTATAGATTCATTTCTGCACGGAACAATAATTGAAATGAATGGATTTTCTTTCGCCCGATTCTCCGGTAATCCGCGTTTAATTTTTTTCAATCCGCCGAGAATTAACAAGAGAAACACAAAATAAACCGTAGAGCATAACAATACCAAACCAAGCAGGATTGCATCAAGCATTTGTTTTTTTAAAGAGGAGCAGCATCCCTACAAATGCAGGCAGTGCAATATTGATTATAAATATTGCTAATGCCGCGTTTAGCCCTGCAAGTTCGGATATTCCGAATTGTTTTGAGAAATACATAGAGGCACCTTCGCGAATACCTAAATCTCCTATTGAAATTGCCGGAATGATTGTCTTTGCAAAAAACATTAAACTGCCTGACCAAAGCGTATCTATGAAATTTGCTTCTGGAGCGAATGACCTTATGAGAATGGCATATTGCAAAAGATAGCAGGAATAGAATATGAAATTCAACAGCATTGAATACCACAATGTTTTACTATCAAGATTTTTCAATAAAGAGAACTTATAAGCAACCCCGCGGAGTAAACGTATCTCCTTTAATTGCCGAATTAAGAAACTGTTCCACAAACTTTGATGAGTTATCAGATAAGCATCAAACACAAGGCAGACAGCGAATACTATTAGCAGGCTAAGCGTTAGATATACCGAAACATTCTCAATAAAGTGGAGGTAGAGTATTGCAGCTGCTGTCCCAATGCAGATTGTAATAAATAATGCAAATAATTTATCAACAAAGGTTGCAATTGTAACCTGCAGAAGAGAGGTGTCAGGGAGCGCGAGCTTTCTTCCAACGCATTCGCCCAACCGGGCAGGTGTGAATGAAGCTGCAGCTATGCCGTGCATAAGTGAAAGAGTCAATTTTTTAGGCGAGTCAACTCCAAGGCATTCCCTGCTTATCAACCGCCATTTGAGAAATTGAAAAAACAGGTTAAGGAAAGAAAGTAACCCTGCTAATGATAATAAATAAATATCCGCTGTTGATAATATCCGGACAACATCAGATAAATTTATTTTTCGTATGAAATAAATAATGATCGCGGCTGAAGTTAAAATTTTTAGCCAAAGGAAAAAATATGCTTTTGTTCCGAAAGATTTTTCGGCTGCAAGAAGTCCTTTGGCGTGCCGATAAAAGTTACTCATTAATATTATTTAATCCGGCTTTTTATCGGAAAGGCGTTGTTTCATAGCTGCAATATCTGAAAGTGTCGCGGAAAATTTACCCAGATTCCCATAATCATCTCTTTGCCCGCCGTGGAAATCAGAACCGCCCGAAGTTAGGAGAAAATAAGACTTGGCTAATTTTTTTAGGAATGCGCGTTGTTCACCTGACAGAGATGGATGATTCACTTCGAGACCATCCACACCGGCATTTATGAAATATAAAAGCACATCCTCGGAGAAATTATAAGGGTGCGCGATAAACGATACTCCGCCGCACTGCATTATTGTTTCAAAAATTAATGCAGGGGATATATTTACTTTTGGTTCAAAGCAGGAAGCATTATTCGAAAGATAACTGTAAAATGCTTCTTGAAAAGTTTTAACGTAATCCTTTTTGAGCATAAGGCTTGCAATATGCGGACGGGTAACAGGTGCCCCATTTGCTTCAATCATCACTTCGTCCATCCCGATTGTCATTCCGTGTTGTTTTAGTCGAATAAGAATGCGTTCAGCTCGATGTGTTCGTTCCTGCTTAAAGTATTTTAGTAAATCTACAAAGTCTTTCGCGGTTTGGTCAACGTAATATGCAAGAATATGAACTTCGCGATCTTCGTGGTAGGCACTCAGTTCGATACCGGGGATGAAAGTAAGATTTTTATCGCGTGCTATTTCTTCTGCTTCATCTATCGCGTCGAACGTATCGTGATCGGTGATACTAAACGCGATGATACCAGCTTTTGTAATTTTTTCAATAAGCTGGGGAACTGTATGATATCCATCTGAAGCGGTCGTGTGTAAGTGTAGATCAACCAAACCCGCGGTCATATTTTATTCAAATTTCTCTTTAAATTTTTGGTAGTTTAATATGCGCAGCTTGTTGCCGTCAATTTCAATAAGTCCGCGTTTTGTAAAGATATGAAGCATTCTTGAAATTGTCTCTCGTGAAGTTCCTGCCATATTTGCAAGATCGTGCTGATAGGGAAGTTTTTCAATCTCAACACAACTTTCCTTAACTTTCCCCATATCTTCAGCAAGCTGTAGAATTACTGTTGCCACCTTTCCCTCGGTATCTTTAAGAGAGAGCGACTTAATCTGCATATCCGCGGAACGAAGCCGTGTTGTCAATTCTTGCAATAAGGCGATCGAAACTTCAGGATGCAGGGAAAGCAAATTTAAAAAATCGGTACGCTGAATTATAAATATTTCCGAGTCTTCGATGGCAGTAACATTTGCCGAACGGGAAAGCCCGTCCAATATTGCCATTTCTCCGAAGAAATCTGATTCACACATAATACTTAAAATAACTTCTCGGCCGTCATCACTCTCGCGATAGACTTTAACTTTACCTCGAACAATTACAAATAAAGCACTGCCGGACTCGTGCTCCATAAGGATTGTTGAGCCTCTTTCAAATTTTTTTATTTTTCCGAGTTCCCTGATGGAATTGTGTGTTTCATCGTCTAATTCGGCAAATATTGGCACATATTTAAGGAAACTCTTGTTCTCGACCATTGCAACTCCTAAAATTGAGTAACGGATTATTTCATTACTTCAAGTAACTTGAATACTTTATAACTAATGAAATGTAAGATATAAAAATATAACATATAATCAAAAATATTGTTGTCCGATAAATGAAAATTTGTAGTATATCCTGCCGTGCCTCCCTAAAGTGCTGCAATCACGCGAGTCCCCGCGAATGGAACGTTGGCTGAAAAACTTTGAACAGGGGCTTTCAATGTTTGCCCAAAACGGCACCGGAGCAACGCGCGCTGCGAAAACTTGATGTTCGGGTTAAGCAAAGGCAATGCCCGGGCGAAAGATGATATTTCAAAGGCGTTGCCGCGGTACTGCAAGTTAGATATGCTCGCGATGGTTATTATTTGGGAGCATTGGATTTGATTTTTCACACCTTAAATTTACAGCTATTATTGTCCGGTTTTGAGTATTGCTCAAGATTAAGATAATAATATTTTGTATTTTTGACACTTACTATATTTCTTCAAAATTTAGCTTCAGCGCGACAATGAAAACAATAAAAAAATCGCCTTACGGCATTTCCGATTTCAGGAGTCTGATACAAAAAAAATTGTATTATATTGACAGAACTAATTACATCGAAAAATTGGAGTCCGAAAATAGCTTCCTTTTTTTTCTTCGCCCGCGAAGATTCGGGAAATCTTTGTTGATTTCAACGCTGAATTATTATTACGGAGTGCAATACAAGGATGAATTCGATTCGTTATTCGGTGAACTTTTCGCGGGTAAAAATCCGACCGATGCTCGAAACAGTTATTATGTGATGAGATTTGATTTCACGGGCATTAACACATCTAATATTGGAAATGTTATGGAGGGATTTAACGACAACATCAAACTCGGGTTAATCGATTTTAACAAGCAATATAAATTACTTGAAAAAAGTAAATTCGATGAAGTTATGAAAAATGTTTATCCGTCTAACACGCTGGGTTATTATTTGACGGAAGTAAGCGATAAACTCGAACACAAAATAATGGTTCTAATTGATGAATACGATCACTTCACGAATGAAATTCTCTCGTTTAATTTTACTTCATTTTCCGATATA
>CAIYTF010000010.1 GCA_903929035.1 uncultured Ignavibacteriales bacterium | reverse complement strand
GGTAAAGGCTTTATTGTCCAAGAATCCACTGTCCCCTATCAACAGTATCGGAACATCCGCTTTGTAGTGTTCTCTTATCATCTTGACGTTATAGTCAACGCTGTCTATAAAATCTGTTCCGTGGTTTGAATGACATTTGCCGCTTCTAAATACTACATCAACCAAATATGATTCCCAGCTTATATGAAGCGGTTGATATCCTTTTTTCTTTTTATAGGTCGGTTCAACTCCCTCTCGTTTTAGAGCGTCATCGTTATCCATAACCATTGTATCAACACCCAATATGATGTATTTTGGAGTTTCAATCCCAAGCCGCCATAGAAACAGTTTATGCAGTAGTTTTCGATACACGGCATTCCCGATTTTGTTGTCCATTAGTTTTCGGAAATATCTTTTCATTTGGTGAGATGAACCCATAGATTCTTCTTTATTCTCCAATAGTGCAGTATAGCCGCCATCTTTTTTCTTGTCGTTAAAACTCTCCATACTCATATAAGTGCCATCGATAAAGAAAGCGAGTATCTGTTTCATAAATTGATATAACGACATTCCTTTAGATGATATCTGTATATGACCCAATATTTGTTCGGCACTTTTATAAAACCCTGTTTGCTCCACATAACGGAGAAAGAACGCCAGCCCGCCTCTTCCTGTAATTTTATCGTTCGTTATTCCGATTTTGTCTATTCTAAATTCGTTTTTTTTGTTCGTCTTTTTGCATCTTTGTTTCACCTTTTGGGTCGTTTATTAATTTTGTTTTTGTATTACAAAAGTACTGTTTTTTCAGCACTTAAACGCCCAAAAGGCTTTTTTTAACGGGCTTATCGCTCAATTTAGGTCATACATTGTATGCGGCGATTTTACATTGGAATTATATCGTTTTGGACGGAAGCATTTTTTCCAAAATATTCAAAATATTTCCTCACAGTATCACTCTATGATACACCGCTAATATTAATTTTCTTCTCAATAAATAATTTTATGAGAAGATATGAAACAGTTCAACGCGATTTTAGAGGAATACGGTATAATCGGATACGAATCGATTTCTAAACCAGTATTGGCGGCACTTGTCGCAGAAGAACCGATTTTGTTGGTCGGAGAGCAAGGCACAGGGAAAACACTTTTAGCCGAGCGGCTTGCATTGGCACTTGATATTTCGGATAAGAATGAAAATAAAGAGTTTAATGCTTATGACGCTTCAAAGTCACTTTTTGAGGATGTAATCGGTTTCCCCGATCCGGTGAAGATGCAAACCGGAGTTTTGGACTATCTCCCTTCACCAATTACGATTTGGAATAAGAAGTTTATTCTTATTGATGAAATTTCACGCGCCAATCCGGCGATGCAGAACAAATGGCTTGAAATAATTCGCTCCCGAAGACTGATGGGGAAATCAATTCCCGACTTAAAGTATGTTTTCTCAGCTATGAATCCCCTGCATTATGCCGGAACAAATCCTTTGGATAGCGCGCTGGCTGACCGTTTCTTTTTAATTGTTCAAGTACCTTCAAGTTTTAGCAGGAGTGATTTATCTAAAATAATTAATTGCCAAGACAATAACTCTCTTGCCGGTTCAATTGAATTAATGTACATTTTGCGCGACATAAAAAAGATTAGCGAAAATATTGAGCCGATTTTTTCAAACCGGATAAATTCCTTTATTCTTGATTTTGCGCACAAGGTTGAAAAGCTTGGACTGCTTTTTTCGCCCCGCCGCTGCGCGATGCTGAAACGCGCTCTGGATATTTTCACGGCAATTGACATTTATTTCGGCGAATTTAGCGAGCAAAATCTGCTGAACAATTTTGCAGTGTGTGCCAATTGCGGCTGGAATTATTTTGTGACCGATGAAGAACCGCGCGCCGATGTTCTCACAGAAGCATATAATTTCGCGACCGCGAAAATCAAGGGCAGCACGAAAGACACCTCAAAACAATTCGAGAACTATAAAAAAAGCAACGCGGCAGGAAATAATAATCCAAGTTCCCAAACACCTCCCCAAAGCACGCGGGCGCAATATGACGACACGAGCGATATTAAAGCGATTGGCGAAATAATCGGCGCGGGTTTGGAGCTTTTCACCATTGGGTTTTATGAAATGGTTATCAAAGGAAACTCGGGCTGGAAAAGTAAAATGAAAATTAATCAATAAGCGATAGTTGAAAATGAAAAATTTCGGATACCTGAGCAAATTAATCAGCCTTATTTATAAGAAGCACCAAAACCTGCTCCCGTTTTTGGAAATATTGCGAAGCGATATTGCAGGAATCGAATTTCTCGATATGGGCGAGGACGATACCGCTTTCATTCATTTGGAGAACAAGAAATTCTACATCAGGATAAACAACCGATACATCAAGGAATATAAGTTAAATGATGATGATATTCTTTGGCTTATCTGCCACGAAATCAGTCATTTTGTTCTTGGTCACCATAATTCAAATCTGATTGAATCTCATTCTCATCAATACCGCAATTTTGCTTTTGATTGTCAGGTGAATAGTATGCTCTTTAACATAAACAAGCGGAACAGGATCGAATTTTTCGATAAGAATTACGCGGACGGTTATAACGATTTTCTCACCGGAGAAGACTTGACGGGATTTTATTTCCTGCTCATTCCCCCTTTAAAAACCGAGCAAGAAATCGCGGATGACTTCCGGACGTTGGACTATGACCCGTATAAATTAGCCGTCATACGGGAATTTTGGTTTAAAAATTTTGGCGAAGCCGGTCTTGGAGCGGAAGCCATAAACGAATATCTGGAAATAATTCTGCCGGAAGATAGTTTGAATAATCAACCGGAAGAAAATCCTCGATACGACAACGAACTCCCCGCCGGCATTGAGGAGCTGCGGGAACTGATAACGGAAATAAACAGGGATTCGTTAACTGCTTCATCCGGCTTCACGGGAGGATTGAATAATCCGTTCAATAATATTGATGTCAAGAAGCGCAGGCAAAACATACTCCGCCGCGCTATGCAATCGGCTTTTTTCGAGGATAAAGAAAAGACCATTTCCGGTGTTTCGGAAGCCGTGATTCAAAGTGTGTTTCCCGCGCTCCGCCGGAAAGAAGCGGCGATGCTGGGTACCGGCGTGATACCAATGTTTTACAGTACGCTTTGTGACACGCCGTCTGCCGAATCGATGGCAATTTATATAGATTTCTCAATCTCCACGCGGGATTATCATAATGAAATATGCAAAACACTTTCCTCGCTCCGAGATGTCTATAAAGGAGTCTATTACGCTTTCACCACCGAATTAACAGTGATGACGTTTGACGAGCTGAAAACCGGTCGATTTGAAAGCGGCGGAACCGATATTACCCCGGTGATAGAGCATATCAATAAAAACAAATTCAAAAAAGTATTACTTGTAACAGACGGCGAGTTTAGTCCATCGCCGGTGAAAACGCATGCCGAGATATATCTTCTCTTTTTTGAAAAAAGCAACAGTCCCGATGCCGTTAAACAATCCGGAAACGTGAAACAAATTTGGCATTTAGAGAAATAAAAAAATGACAATGACAAAAATAATCCCGGAATTTATGATATATTTACTCAAGGCGATTTTTCAACTACTTTTCGGCATTGGTTTAGCGATACACAAAATCTTAGACAATAATTAACGAATATTAGAGAACACAATTTTCGATGGCTTCGCAAATAGCGAGAATATTTTATATCGATCAAAAAATACGGACTTCAGGCAGGGTGACTATTCAGGACATTATGCACGAGGGCGATGTGGCGCAAGCTACCGCGAAACGGGATATCGAGGCGTTGCGGGACAGATTGAACGCCCCGCTCCACTACGATCATAAGCTAAGGGGTTATGTATATAACAAAGAATTTAAACTGCTGGATTTCGCGGGGGAACAACTCTTTCTTTTCTATGTCTTGGCACTCGGTATTGTTAAAAATCAAAACTATCTGCCGCTGACAGCCGAATATGCCCGCTCGATAATCATCGAAAATATAGGCGCGATACTCCCCGAGAATTATTCCCGAATCAGCGGCAATTTCATTTACGAAAACTCCGAATATGAAGAAATGAATTTCCAAGTTCTCGGAACAATTATGTCGAGTATGATGAAAAAGAAATGCTGCATCCTCGATTATTTAACCAAAGCCGTGAACTTAAATCGGCGAACAATTGAACCGCTGAGAGTTATCTGCTACGGGACAAAATGGTATTTGGCGGCATACTGCCATACGCGTAAAGAGATTAGAATATTTTCTTTTTCAAGAATGCAAAAATTGGAAATCACTGAAACCGAAAACTTTTCAAACAGATACGCTCCTGAAGAAATAGCGGCATTCCTGAATCAAAGTTTCGGAATAGCGAAAACCAAAGAAGTGCAGACGGCAAAAATACGTTTCTATGAACCAAGCTCGTTCTTCCTTAAAAAACAAATTTGGCACAAGGAACAAAAAATTGTAGAATATCTTGAAGACGGGCAGAATGTTTTGGAAATGCAAGTCCCATATTCCAAACCGGAAGAGCTTGTTGGCAAAGTGCTGAAGTATGGCGCAACCGCGGAGATACTTGAGCCAAAAGAATTGAGAGACTTTTGGCTTGGGGAAATTAAGCGAATGAACGAGCGGTTTTTTAAATGCGAAAAAATAGAAAATGTGCGGGGCAGTGTATCACCGGCAAAAATGGGCGAAGCTATGAATGAACGTATATAACCAATGAAATATTATTTGTTCATAGATGAAAGCGGAGATCACGGATTAGCAACGATGAATCCTGATTTCCCGGTTTTCGTTCTTTGCGGAGTATTATTGTCGGAGACTAATTATCAGCGGGTTGTGGACGATGTTGAATCTCTTAAATCGCATTTTTGGGGCAATAATAACGTCATCCTCCATTCAAGAGACATTCGAAAATGCAACAATGAATTCAGCATTCTTTTTGATATAGAGGTTAAAAAGAACTTCTATGAAAGACTTAATACGATTATGACAGTGAACGATTACGGAATAATCGCTTCGGCTATATTAAAAGAAAAATACATAAAGCGATATGGCCGTCTGTCTTCGGACGTTTATGAGGTAGCCCTTTCTTTCATTATTGAAAGGTCGGTTTTTTATTTAGACCACTTGCCCAATGGCGATAAGGAGCTCGATATTATTATAGAGAAACGCGGTAAACGAGAGGACAAACAACTAAACGAGCATTTCCAAAAGTTGCAGGCAAGGGGGACGGGCTTTGTCTCCGCTACAAGATTGAAAAAATATAAATTTCATATTATGTTTAAAAGTAAAGCCGATAATCTTGCAGGTTTGCAGATAGCAGACTTATTGGCGTACCCGATTGCGAGATATGTTATAGACGGTGAAAGAGCAAATCCCGCCTTTGACTTGATTGAGAACAAGATTTACACCAATAACGGCAAGCGGTATGGACTTAAAATATTCCCTTAGCGTAAAAGCAAAAAGCCAAACACAAGGTTTGGCTTCATACCGATCGGGGACACCCCGGTCCGTCAATTTTAGAAACATTACGTCCGGCATACACCGAACAATAATAAATTATAACGCAAATATAGCTTTGGGACAAACACAAGTCAAGTTATTTTTACAATAAATTACAATTATGAGTAAAGAAACAGTCGCAACAATACAGTCTTATCGTTGGGAAATAATTCAAATAATTCAGGATAGAATACTAAATTTTGAAACATCCGGAATTGAAAGTCCGGTAAATGAAAAAGGAGCGAAAGCAACCAATATGACTACAAATGAATTAGTGAAATTTGAAAACACGGCGGGTGCTGTGTTAAGAAGCGAGAATGAAAATGAAGACCTTTTTAAAGATGCGCTGCCTATTTTGGTGGAAAACAACGAGTTTTTGAATAAACGGTTTTCTTCCGCCGATATTCCAATGCCCTCTCCCGGGCATTTTTATAAAATTATTGAATTAGCCTTTGAGAAAGATTTTCCAAGGCGGGAAGTTTTTGAAAATGTTATCGCTTCGATAAACAATTCGAGTTTTAATTTCGTTTATTTCTTGAGCGGAAATGCTTTGGGAGTAAGCATTTATATCGGCATAGTGGATAATTATAGAAAACCAAGTATCGATGGAGGAGCGGTTTCATTCGATGTGGCTGAGGCGATGATTCACTCTCTGAGCGGGAATTTTATGGGAACCAAGTATGTAAAGCTGGCGAAAGAAGAAATTAAAAGCGATATTTACAGTGTTATCGCCAAATCAAAGCGGAAAAGTTTTATCTTCGGAGTGCCCTCGGTGAATGAAGACAAAACCGGCGAACTGAATAATTTCCAAGGGGTCGATCGCTTGATTAACAGTATGCAGGGTGAAACATATCAAGTTCTGCTTGTCTGCGAACCTGCGGATAAAGAAGAAATTAACGGCATTCTGAACAGAGTCTATGACTATTATAATTCATTGACAAAAGAAGCGGAGCGGGATTATTCCGCCAATAGATCGGAGTCTAAATCGGAAAGCACGCAAAAAGGCGAGTCGGATTCCCGAAGTAAAAATACGGGGACAAACAAAGGTCGAAATGACGGTTATAGCCCAAGCGGAGGAGGAAATAATTATAGTGATTCTCACGGAACTTCGACAGGAACAAGCGAAAGCCTGACAAAAAATTTTTCGACTACGGACGGCTCATCGTCTCAAATAGGCGAAACCATCAATTATAAATTGGTCAATAAACAGCTTAAAGAGAAAATAGAATATATAGACAAAGAATTTCTGCCGCGGCTAAAGCTCGGGAAAGCGAAAGGGTTATACAGAACGGCAATTTACGCGATGAGTTCCGATAACGCCACTTTGGAAAAATTGGAGGGGAATATCCGCTCGATTTTTCAAGGCGATAAATCCACTTTCGCGCCTATTTCGGCGGCAAAACTGTTTAATCAGCAGCAGAACTCCGAAAGCACCAATTCCAGAGTCTCCGCGTTACTGAATCATTTCCAAATATTCGACACAAATTCGGCATCACTGCCGGAAAAATATTTGTTGAGCGGAATTGAATCTAAAAATCGTTTCGCCCAATTATCGTCTTTCCTGACACCAACCGAATTGAGCCTTATTGGAGGGCTTCCGCAATCCGAGGTCCCGGGAATCAAATTGAACGAAGCGGTGGATTTTGGAGTAAACGTCACCAACCCGGAAAAAGGTTTTGAACTCGGGCATATAATGCACCGCGGAAACACCATCGATAATATAGTTAAAATTGACAGGGAAGTATTAAAGAAACACATTTTTGTCACCGGAGTAACAGGTTCGGGAAAAACCACCACCTGCCAAAAAATACTTTTGGAAGCGAAGATGCCTTTTTTGGTTATCGAACCCGCGAAAACAGAATACAGGCAGCTTTATGAAAAGGATAAAAGTATAACCTATTACACGGTCGGAAGGAACGACCTCTGTCCTTTCAGGATTAATCCTATGGAGCTGATTCGAGGCGAAAATTTATCTTCTCACATCGATTTGCTGATGGCAACATTTCAGGCGGTTTACCCGATGGAAGCCTCCATACCATTTCTATTGAAAGAAGCGATTATAAGCTGCTATGAAAAACTCGGGTGGAATCTTGATTCCAACGACAACAGCAATTCCGACGACCCTTGGAACGAGAACGGACTTTATTGGCCAAACTTCACGAATCTTGTCATCGAACTAAAATCGGTGATTGATAAAAAAGGGTTTGCCAACGATTTGAAACAAAATTATATAGGGTCTATGGTCAGCCGGTTTAACGACCTTACTCTTGGAACCAGAGGTAGTATTTTTAATGTCCCGCTTTCCATAGATTTTGAAAAATTGGTGAACGAAAACACGGTGATTGAACTTGACGAGCTGAAAAACGAAGAAGATAAAATATTATTGATGGGCTTAATCCTCACTCGGGTAAGCGATGTTGTAAAAAAATGTCACACGAAGGATAACAATTTCAGGCATATAACTCTGATTGAGGAGGCGCACAGGCTTCTTTCCAAAGCGGATGCCGGCGAGAACAGCAAAAAACTCGGCATTCAGACTTTTACCGATATGCTCGCTGAAATTCGGCGGTACGGAGAAAGCCTGATAATAGTCGATCAAATACCGGGCAAGCTCACGCCGGAGATTATGAAGAACACCAACACGAAGATTGTTCACAAACTTTTCGCTGATGACGATAAAACGGCGATTGCCCACTGCATCGCTCTCGATGACAAGCAAAAGAATCATCTTTCAAAATTAAACGCCGGTGAAACCATAATTTATACCGAAGGATGGCATAAACCCGTCTGCATAAAAATTTCCGCCATAACCAACTTAAACCCAATGCAGATTGACGAAAATGAAATCGCCAAACAGGGAAGAAAACTGCTAAACGAAGAACGCGCTCTCTTTTTCCCCGCGTTTAAAGACTTTATATTGGAAGATAATCAAATCGATTTTTTGCTGCGCAAGAAAAATAAAATCGTCAAATCCTTTCAAAATATGTTTAATACATTACAAAAAGATGACACCGGCGAGAGTAGAGAAGAAGTGAAAACGGTGTTCCGGGAAATCGCCGGCAGCTTTGAATTGAACGACAAACTATTCGGCGCGTTGGCGAATGAATATTGGTTTTATGTGAAAACATACTACGGGGGAGATAAATTCAAAAGTAAGTCGGCAAAATATATTCCGTGGATCGCGAATAACCTGAAAACGCTTGCCTCTATCGGGTATATCGAAACAACCGATAACGATGAAGAGAACAGCTTTATTCGAGATTTGTTTACAAAAAAAATAACGTTCTAATTTTTTATTAATTATTCACACACATTTCATAGGAGATACTATTATGGGTTTCTGGTCATCACTTGGTTCGTTTTTCAGTACCGCTCTCAGCGCGATCGTGGCGTTGCCTATCGCGGAAGTTTTATTGGTTTTTCAAATCGTCAAATCATTGCTCGAAAAATTGGGAGTTATCGATAAAGAGGTTAAAGAAGACGAGCTGGGCGACAAAACTCTTCAGGCGGAAGAAGCGGGTATTAAGCGCGAAAATTTTAACACGTACGATGAATATTATAAGGAAATCCAAAATTTCAAAGTTGACCCTGATAAATCCTTAAAATATTCCGACAGCGAGAAAATAGTCGCTGCTACATTAACGCTCGCGGGACTTTTGGAAGAAAAACTTGGAGATGTTAAAACCGCTTTTGTCGCCGAGGTAATGCCAAAGTTCGGAGCCAATTTAAGCGTTGAAAGAGCGAGTTCTTATCTCGATTCATTTAAAGATGATATCGCTTCCGTCACAAAATATTTCAAAGGCGAACTATCCGATGATCTCAGGTTTTCGGTTGAAAAACAGGTGGTTGATACCGAGAAGAAACTGACTCCCGAAAAATCGGGCAGCGATATTTTAAGAGAAATCGATAATGTTAAAGCCGCTATTCAAGGCATTGTTAAATAAGGAAATTATTATGGACAACAAAGAAAAATCAAAACTGATAGAAAAATATCACACGTTAACGGAAGACTTGGAAAAAACGATTGCCGAGATATATCCCGACAATGTGAAAATAGATGCGCAAAAAGCCGAACTGAAGCAGGCAAAAAAGACAACCATAGAAATTGGGGAACAAATCGCCGAACTTGAAAAGGGAATTGATTTTTACGGTAATAAGGATAAAGTAAAGGAGATGGTGGATTTTGTTAACAATACGCCATATATATTATTCCCTGACAGACCAAGTATTTTGTTGGATAGAGATTCAGCTTTGTTCTTAAGAAGCGCGGGGAATTTTGAACCATCTAAGGAAGACGCATTTAATAACTTAATTAAAACCGAAGAAAATAAATTTGTTGATAAACTTGATTTGAAATGGGAACGACTGACTGATTCCGAACTTGAAAAAATTTTTAAGTATTATAATAGCCTATATAACGAAGGAAATAGGCTGGGAATCGACTTAATAGGCAAAGTGGATATTAAAAAGGTTTTAAATATAATGTCTGATGTGATTTCTACTACTTCTTCTTCTCTTTCTGATTATATAGATAGTAATCATTTTAGTTTTTTATTTGAGGTTAGTAAATTAGCAAAAACTGGAGATATTAAATCGGACAAGAGTTCTCTCGTACTAAAACACAAATTTAAGTTTAACAACAAAGTAAAAGAACTTGGAACAAAATATGATGAATTAACCGCAGCGGAATATATAACAGGATTAGCGGATGATGGATTTGAAATTGCCGACAAAAATATTATACGTGTTGCCCAAGCCTATTGCAAAAAACTTCAATTAACCGATGAACTAAATGAAATTGAAGCGGAACTAAAATCCGCTAAAATAAAAAAGCCGAAACCAAGAAAGAAAACAAAGAAGCAGGCGGTAAAGGAAACGCTCGCGAAAGGATTCGATTTCAATTTTTCCACCGAGGAACTTGATGTTTTTGCTTATCGGACGGAAGTGTCGCGGCTTATTCAGGATTCAATCATCGAACTTCGTTCCTTTACCGCCGATAACGCGGAGGAACAAATTGAATTTATAAATTCAATAAAGGAAAATTTCAATAAACTAAACTTCCACAACGCGGCGGAAGAAGAAAAATCGCGCATTCAGACGGCAGTCAACGGTGAATTGAACATTCTCGATTGCTCTCCCGAGGAACTTATAAAGCAGTTAATATCCTTCCAACAGGAAATAGAATCCTTGACTAACGATGCCGCGCAAGTTTCGTTTACGGGAAAAGGGCTTAATACGCTCGCGTCTGTATTGCAAAGCCAAATTCCCGCTTTGGAAAGCGCGCTTAGTTATATCGAATACCGCAAAGCCGGATACCTCTCGAAATACGATATTATAGCGGAAAATCGTGATACCATTCTTAGTCTCGTTAAAAAGCAGGTCGAACATATAAACCGGTTTAGCGGTTTTTTGGAAACAGGGAGAAAAAAGTTTCTATCGGATGCAGCCAAAGAACAAACCGACATCAGCATTACCGACCGCTTGTGGGCTATGCTTCGCGAATTGCGTGTTCAGTTGTTGGTATCCTATTCGGAATTGTTGACTGTGTCTATTTCAGGGAAATTCGATATTGAAAAAATGGAAGATATTCTAAAGGAACTGCAAGTTTTTGAAAAAACCTTGGATAAAACTTTTTCAACTAAATTGCAAAATAAGAATTTGACATTGCTCACTTTGCAGTCTGAAATCGATGCAGCGTTGGAGCAGGAATACGTTAAATTCCGTAAAACATTACACACCATCAAATATGAAATTTAAGGAGAATCTATGGAAACAGTAATATTCATTCTCGATGCCGAAAATCTGAAAGCGATATACCGGAACGACAGAGGCTGGGAAAACATAAAATTCAAAGGCGAAGACAACTATGATTTTGCCGCCGATCCGAATTTTACGAAAGGAATCGATTACATAAAAAATCGGCTTCACTTGGAAGAAACCCCGTTTTTAACGAAAGAAATAATCATCGTTTATTCTCTACCCGCGCTGCCTCTAATCGGCGGGCTGGTATCGGCGATAACCCCGATGAAAGGATTGGAAGTAATTTCAGCGAGTAAAGCGGCGGGACTTTTCGCGGAATACTCGGGTTTACTGAACGAAAGCGCAGAGGTAAAGTTGAAATTCAACAACGAAGTATTTTCGGTAAGCCTCGATCCGGAGCGAATAGTGGTGATTGAAAAGACCGAAGAAAAAGAAGACCAGACGATAAACCTCACGGACATCGGGTTAATTGCCGAACCGCGCAAAATCAACCAATATTCCGGCAAAGAAGAAACAAAAGGCTCGTTGAAATCGGCGGACGAAATACGGTTTGATTTGGTAAAGATGTTGGATTTGAAGGTTTAGTTTTTGAAGAAGTCATTTCGAACAAGAAAACCTATATAAATGAAGTAAATGAACAAAACAAGGGATTCAACGCGCTGCTGTTCAAGATGAGAAAAGAATTGGAAAACGGTTCTGATAAAAACCCGGCAAATGGAAAATAAGATAAATTTATTAACCGATAATTTAATATAAAATGAATACAAATCTTCTCTAATGGATTGCCCAACAATAACATTTATACCAAACCGACAATAAGTTGAATAGTATGCCAATACAAAGTATACTAATAACGGATGGAATATTAACTAATTTATTATATTGTTAGCGTGAGAGTGCTTATATTTGTGAAAAAGGAAAAAAGATATGATAAAGATAGAATTAACAAAGCAAGATCAGGATGAAGTCTTTGATAGCTTTATGCATT
>CAIYTF010000009.1 GCA_903929035.1 uncultured Ignavibacteriales bacterium | reverse complement strand
CTTTCGGCGGGAATGCTTTTGGCGGAATTCAAAACCCCTTGGAATTTCTTGGCGGAAATGCCAGCCCAAGCCCGCGCCTTCGGCGCGGGCGCGGTCAATTCTGAGGCAAATCAATTTTGGTGGTGTTTGTTTGAAAAAGTTAGAACCCATTTCGAGCAGAACCCTGACTGACTTCGCACGCGCGGAGCGCGTGGTGGCTTGAAACTGCCTCGTACGCTCCGATTGCGTGGTGATGCGAACCAACGCGCCTCGACCGCGCTCGCGGACTCGCGCGGGCAAAACCCAAAAATTTTCCTTACCTTTCTTATTTTCCTCGGCGGGGGGTGTGGGGGGAGCCGACAAAAAATGGAAAGGAAATTTTTGGTTTTGCTTCGCCGTTTCAGTCTCCGAAAAGAACAATCATATTATAACATTTTTGTTTGTTCATTTCTCCGTCCTCACGGCGACCGAGGCGCAATACAAAGCGGTTTGCGCTATGGCGCAATCATATTTGATATGTGCTTGCCCCGCCCGCCCAGTGCGCGCACAAATCCCCGCCGTTTTTAGGAGAAATTATAAAACGGCGGGGATTGCTCCCTCTCTACTCAATAATCTTTTAGCAAGGTCTTCCAGTGAGAAAGCGAATTCAAAAACAAATCCACCAATATTATCAACGAAAATCCATTTGTAGAAATCCTCGGCTCCGCCGAGGTTAGAAATGGTATCTTTCTTTTTCTCATCTTCATGAAAATAATGTCCGGAAAACCAATCATCAAGAATATTTTTAATCGTTTTGCTTTCCTTTACTGGAATACCAGCAGGAAAGCTAATCGTTAAATTTTCCTCGTAATCACTTTGGCATTTTTGCAATTCTATTTTTTCATCAGAATCAACATATTGCATGAAAATGGGAAACATTTTTTTGAAACTTGTTGGAGCACTTTCCATGTAAAGTTTTCGCACATCAAGGATAAATGAGCGAAAAAGTTCCTCGTTTGGTTTTGGAGCATTTGGACGAGAATAAATAATGTCGAATAGATTATTTTTCTGAAACTCAGACATAAAAGGTTGCGCTCGAATACGCTCGACCAAATCGACAAAATCAGTAATCTTTTTGCGGTCGGAATCAGTAATCTGTATCATTCCCATCATTAAATTATCTATTAGCAAGCACAAAAAGTATAAGTCCGAGAATTATTGCAATAATCCAAAGTGGCCCAAGAGCAATAATCAACCAAATGCCAAGTCCAGCTAAACCTAACCAAAGACAAAACTTAAGCAGTTTTTTCAATGCTACACCTGCTGTTTTTGTTGAATTAACTTGATGAGATGTGTTGCTTTCAGCAACACTGATTGCTTGCCCACATTTAGTACAAAACTTTTCATCAGATGTAATTTTATTGCCACAACTTGTGCAAAACATAAAATTATTTTATTTGGAACGAACCCGTAAATTTCTCCAATTCCAATATATTTTCCTCTGTCTTTTCATACCCGGCGAATACCTGATATAGTCGCTGACCAACCAAAATATTTAAACCTTTGATTCTGGATACGGTAGTGGGATGAACAATTTCTACGAAATAGCTGATTGCGGGGTAACCTCCGTTAGTAGTTTTTTCTGAAGTTACAACTGTTCCGTTGCCTGCAGTGAGGCTAACTGTATTTTCGAGGAATCCGCTCGGATCAGATACATCTGTACCCGGCGGAAGCTCTGTAACATTTACTGCGTACAAAACCGAAGCCGTGTCGTCTGCCTGTTTGTAGGTATCAATTTTTACTGTTCCATTTGCAGTATCTTGAGTTTTTGTATCATGGACAGGGCGTGAAGGAAATTTTGCGGAGAAATTGCTTTCTGGTGCATTATAAGCAACCCAACTATCATTTACTTGCCCCGAAGTTACAGAGTTATTTGTATTCTGTGGTTCTGAATTTGATGCAGCCCATACCAGTATCCCGACTCCAGCAATAATTGCTACAACAAGGATTAACCATGAACGCTTACTCATTTTTTTAGATACGGGGGTTTCGACAGAATTTTTTCTACTTTTAATTCCTTTGTAGATATACCATGTTCCGCCCACAAGCAAGATTACGATTAACGTACCCATATCATTCAATTCAGGGTCAAAAAAACAAAACGCGGCCAGGGCGAACATAATTAGCCCAGTAATTATTTTTGCTCTTGGTGTTTTAACCCAACGCATCCCAAAGACGCTTTCCCCTGAAACGGACAAAAACTTTTCTTTTTTGGGAGCTGATTCTACTTTTGTAGGAGTGCCACATTTTCCGCAAAATTTTACGCCTTCCTCAAGTTTATTTCCACAATTTGTGCAGTTCATAAATTATTTTATAAAATGGTTAATATCTTTATTGTATACCTTTGCAAACTCTGCTAATTCTACAGCATCAACTCCGCGCTCGCCTCGCTCAATTTTGGAAATATACGCTTGAGGCTTCTTCAATAGTTTTCCTGCCTCTACTTGCGTTAAACCTGCCTCTTGGCGAGCGGAACGGAGTTTTGCGGTAAGTTTTTGATATTTTGCTTGGTATTTCTTCGACATATAGATATTAACATAATATAGTCGGAAGTGGAATATACCAGTTTAGATTATTGTGATAAACTGTATTTATGATAACGGCGAAGCAAAACCAAAAATTTCCTTTCCATTTTTTGTCGGCTCCCCCCACACCCCCCGCCGAGGAAAATAAGAAAGGTAAGGAAAATTTTTGGGTTTTGCCCGCGCGAGTCCGCG
>CAIYTF010000008.1 GCA_903929035.1 uncultured Ignavibacteriales bacterium | reverse complement strand
GAAGATATTATTTACAATGGCGGTGTTAATGTTTGGCGTTTCAATGTACGCGCAAAGTACTCCAAAGCAAATCAACCTATATAAAAACGGTTCAGTTTTCTTTCAGCAGTCTTTGGCGGGAATAGACAGTATGAATATTACCAATATATCAGCACAATCTGCCGGTATGGTGTTGGTGACAGGCGGGACGTTTACAATGGGCGAAACAGGATATGCTACTCCGGTTCACCAAGTAACGGTAAGCAGTTTTTATATGGGCAAAACCGAAGTAACGCAGGGGCAGTGGAAAGCGGTGATGGGCAGCAACCCGAGCTATTTCACGAGTGTAGGCGATAATGGACCTGTAGAGCAGGTAACTTGGTATGACTGTATAAGTTATTGCAACAAGCTAAGCATCAAAGAAGGTAAAACCCCTGTTTACAGTATAGGCGGGAATACAAGCCCGAGCAGTTGGACGAGCGGCACGATAGAGCGCAACACCTCCGCGAAAGGTTATAGACTTCCAACGGAAGCAGAATGGGAATATGCTGCAAGAGGGGGAAACCAAAGTCATATCTATACGTACAGCGGTAGTAATACAGTAGGCGATGTAGCGTGGTATGATGCTAATTCAGGAAGTACAACACATCAGGTAAGCACGAAGACGGCGAATGAATTAGGCATATCAGATATGAGCGGAAATGTATGGGAATGGTGCTGGGATTGGTACGGCGCGTATAGCAGTACAGCCCAGACAAATCCAACGGGAGCAAGCAGCGGAAGTTCGCGTCTCCTGCGCGGCGGTTCTTGGAACTATTCCTATAATCTCTGCCGTGTTTCGTATCGCTACTACTACTACCCGGACTACAATCTCATTAATATTGGTTTTCGTGTAGTTGAGGACTTATAAGCCCTTTGCGCTTTAGCCCTTTTGCCCTTAGAAAC
This sequence comes from uncultured Ignavibacteriales bacterium, assembly GCA_903929035.1. Classification (GTDB taxonomy): domain Bacteria; phylum Bacteroidota; class Ignavibacteria; order Ignavibacteriales; family Ignavibacteriaceae; genus CAIYTF01. The sequence continues at coordinate 9,433 of CAIYTF010000008.1, read as the reverse complement.
ACGCTCGCGTGTTTTTAAAGAAATTTTAAAAAATCGGGAGCACGCGTGCTCCCGATTGACTGAAGCGTGATGGATGAGATTTTTGTCCACATAATTGTCTGATTAGAAAGGTCATATTAATATGAATGTTCGAGAAAAAGAATTGCCGGTAATCAAGAGCCATTACGAGCTGTTGAAATATATTATTCCGGTTTTGGAGAAATTTCCGAAGACTCAAAAATATGTGTTGGCGGATCGCATCGAGATAATATGTTTGGATGTTTTGGAGAAACTGATAGCGGCGCGGTTTGCTATAAAGGATGAAAAGTATAATATAATCAAGGAACTAAACCTGAAAATAGATCTAATCCGCTATTTAATTCGGCTTAGTTTCGAGAATAAATACTTGTCGATTGGCAAGTATGAACATATAAATAAAAGTCTATATGAAATTGGCAAACAAATCGGGGGATGGAATAAAGCACTTGAAAAGGTATAACAATCTATATTCCGCGATATATTCGTTTCCGAATTTATTGGCGGCGTATAAACAAGCATTTTCCGGCAAGAAAAAAACGGATGAGTTGTTCGAGTTTCAATATAACCTGGAAAATGCCATTTGCGGGATAGAAGAAGAACTGCGAATGAAGACATATTCGCCGGGTAATTACCGGTCGTTTACCATTATCGAGCCGAAAGAAAGACTAATAAGCGCGGCACCGTTCAGGGATAGGGTGGTCCATCACGCCTTATGCAATATTATACAGCCGCTTTTTGAAAGCTCCTTTATATTTGACAGCTATTCAAACCGAGTTGGTAAAGGCACGCATAAAGCTATTTTACAGTGCAAGCGGTTCGCGATGGAAAGCAAATACGTTCTAAAATGCGATATAAAGAAATATTTCCCGAGCATAGACCATCAGGTTCTGAAAGCTGAAATACGGCGAAAAATAAAATGCGAAGACACTCTATGGCTGATAGACCTGATTATTGATAAAAGCAACGAGCAGGAAGAAGTTATTGACTACTTCCCGGGTGATGATTTATTCACGCCCGCCGCGCGTAGAAAAGGACTGCCTATCGGCAACCTCACCAGTCAAAACTTTGCCAACATTTACCTGAACGGTATGGATCATTTCATCAAGGAAAAGATGGGAATTAAACATTATATCCGTTACGTGGACGATTTCGTGTTGTTTGGAGATAACAAAAAAAAGTTGTGGCAAGACTTTGAAGTAATACAAGAATATCTTGACGGGTATCGATTGAAACTGCACGGAAAAAAATCGATGGTTTATAAAACGGAGGGGGGAGTAAATTTCTTGGGGCACAAGGTATTTCCTGAATTTATTCTACTGAAGCGTGAAAACAAGCTGCGAATCAGGAAGAAAATGAAGATATTGCAAGTTCAGTATTCTGAACATAAAATAAGTATGAAGAAAATAATCGAGAAGATGCAATCGTGGGATGCACACGCGCGGTTTTCGAGGACATTCAGGCTGCGTACAGAAATATATGAACAATATCCGTTTATTTTGGGATAAACTTATTCGCTGAGGCGTCTCCTGCGCGGCGGTTCTTGGAACAATAACAATAATAACTGCCGTGTTTCGAATCGCAACAACAACAACCCGGACAACAATAACAATAATATTGGTTTTCGTGTAGTTGAAGACTTTTTTTTCTTCCTTGCCGGAGGTTTGCAATTCAAGGATTGCAGGCGTGTGCAATAAGAAGTCCAAAGTTTATCCCCGTGTCTGCGCGTAATGCCGGCCAAAAACAACAAGAGGTCACGGGCGTTTGGTAGCGAAAGCGAAGAACGCCTTTGGCTGCTAAAGAAATTGTCTGAACTGTGATTCCAAGATATTGTTTGGCAAAATAGCGAAGAGCAGCTAACTTTAGGTGCAGTTTGAGCGGATTTTACTAAAAATATCGGTTTTGTAAGTAATTTAATTTCAATGACTTATAGACAGTTAGATGGAATTATCATATCAAGACACCTCTTATCGTGGGTGAAAATAGATTCTTAACCAATGATATGCCGCCAATCATCGGGATAGTAAAACAAGAAGGGATTGAAATGCGGGCATAACTCTCGTGGAGATGCGATGCATCTATGCTAATATGACAATATATTTACAAAGATTGCATCGATTTGCGGTATTTAGCATTCATTCCTTGACTATCATTTGATTACTTTGTATAATCACGTAACAAAAAGCAAAAAATTTTTAATTCAAGATTATTATTGAGCTTTTCGGAAAATATATTATAAAAGGAGCATATTAATGGAATATTTGGAGCTGCACCCCGAGACCCCTCAGCAACGCTACATTAACAAAGCAGTCGAGGTACTTAAAAATGGCGGCATAATTATTTATCCAACTGATACAGTCTATGGCATTGGCTGTGATATATATAATAAACAGGCATTAGATAGAATTTTTCATATCAAGAACGATGGAGCTACAAAATTATTCAGTTTTGTTTGCCCAAATTTAAAAGACATAGCAACCTATGCAAAAGTGTCAGATTCATCTTATCGCGCAATGAAGCATTTGCTCCCGGGACCATACACTTTTGTGCTGCCTGCAGCAAAAGAAGTTCCTAAAAAATTATGGACAGACCGGAAAACAGTGGGCATTCGTGTTCCTAACCATAAAATTGCTATTGCACTCGCGACAGAACTTGGGAATCCTATTGTCAGCACAAGCGTTACTAACCGCCTTGGGCAGGTGCTTACCGACCCTGAAGAAATTAGATCAGTGTTTAATCCTTTGGTTGATTTAATGCTTGCAGATGGCATTTTGGCAAATAAGCCTTCAAGTATTATTGACTTGAGCGGCGAGGAGCCGGAAATTATCAGAGAAGGTGCCGGTGACGTGAGTTTGTTTAGATAATTATCAATTGTTAATGATAGAATTTAATTAACAATTAATAATTATTTCACTATGAAACAAGAATTTATAAACGCGATTGAAGAAATGGCTGAACGAAGCGGTGATGTCATTCGTTCCTATTTTAGAAAACCTATTGCTGTTGATGAAAAGCAAGACCTTTCTCCGGTGACTATTGCCGACCGTACCGCGGAAGAAATTATGCGCGCGATCGTGAGGAAGAAATTTCCCGATCACGGAATTATCGGGGAAGAATTTGGATCGGAAAATATTGATGCTGAGTACGTGTGGGTATTTGATCCCATTGACGGTACAAAGAGTTTCATTTGCGGCGCGCTGGAGTTTGGCAGTCTCATCGCCCTCAAACACGGCAATGAAGTGATTCTTGGCGCGTTTCACCAGCCAATCACGCGCGAACTGCTTATTGGCGATGGCTCTTCAACGCGTTGCAATGGTAAAAAGGTTTCAGTACGCCAATGTGATTCCTTAGATAAAGCTGTTTTGCTCACCACGGATCATTTAAACATTGAAAAATATCAGGATAAAGATAAATTTGACCGGCTTATACATCTGGTGAAACTATACCGCAACTGGGGTGATTGTTTCGGTTATTATTTGCTTGCAACAGGATTTGCAGATATTATGATTGACCCTATTATGAATATATGGGATTCGTACGCGCTGATTCCAATAATACGCGGTGCCGGCGGAGTTATTACCGATTACCGCGGCAATGACCCCGTGCAGGGCAATGACATAATAGCAGCATCACAGGGTATTCATACTGAGGTAGTGCGCCTTTTGAACACCGGCAAATTATAGATACTTTTCTTTCAAGTTGATTCTTTGTATCAGTTTTTGACTTGAGCTAATAAAGGATCCTAATTCATTCGGTGTTGCAACATTAAATTTTTGAAAGAGATTTGAGCGATATACTTCAACCGTTCGAATGCTTATTGATAATTGCTCTGCTATATCCTTGCTTTTTAATCCCTTTAATAAAAGCCGTAAAATATCAATATCTCTGTCTGTCAAATGCACATTCTCAGGATCGTTTTCGCTGAAATTAATTCGGTCTAAATCGGCTACAATTTTTAGAACGTCCTGAACGGATAATGATTCACCAAAATACATTTGTCCTTTTGACACCAAGTATATACCCTTTATCAGTTCGGCTTCGGAAACACTTTTACTGACGACTCCTAATGCACCTGCCTTGAGTGACCTGTAGTAATATTCATCAAAATCATAATTCGTCACCATAAAAAACCGAATCGCGTTGCAAAAACTATGACTTTTCACTTTCTTCATTACCTCAATACCAAAAATATCCATCATTGATATATCTAATAACACAACATCCGGTACAATTTCCAATATTTTGGAAATAGCAGACTCGCCATTCTCAGCTTCCCCAACTAATTCAAAATCGGGATTTTTATTAAGGAGTGAAGTGATTCCGGAGCGGACTATCGCGTGGTCATCTACAATAAATACTCTAATCGGGGGGTTCATACTTTGTTCTATGGGGAAGTTGAATAATAAATTCAGTGCCTTTTTTTGTGCCGGTTTCGTAATCAAACGAACCGTTAAATGCATCTACCCGTTCCTTGATGTTCACAAGCCCCAAGCCGGCTGTTTCTTTAAGGCGATTTCTGTCAAATCCATTGCCGTCATCTTGAACAAGAATATTTATAAAATCGGCAGAGTTGAAAATTTGCACTATAAAACTGTTTGCACCTGAATGACGGAGAATGTTGTTTACTAATTCCTGAATAATGCGGAATATATATACCTCAACTTTTGGCGGTATTTTAGTCTCCAGCCCAAAATGGAAGAATTGCCCTTTTATTTTTTCATTTATTGTTGCCTGCTTTACTAAACCATACACGGCAGCTGCCAAACCAAGATCGCTGAGATATTTTGGTTTAAATGAATAGGATAATTCTTTTGTTTCAATAATAAGATTTTCTACTAAGCTTTTCATATAAAGATGATTTGTGAAACTTTCATCATCGGCAAAATTTAACCGGGAAAACCTTTCTGCAATCATCTTCACCACGGTCAGGGTTTGTGAAATATTATCGTGCAGTTCCATTCCCAATCGGGTTCTGTCCTCTTCCCGCAGGTCGGAAATGTGGAGTGCAAGATCGCGCAGCTTTGATTTAGTGTTTTCTAAATCAAGCTCATACTTTTTTCTTTCGGTAATATCATAACAATAAATATGCCCGCATAAAAGTTCCGGCACACCTTTCACGGTGATGCTAAAATCTCTCCCGTTAATAATACAGTCCATAATATAATCTTGCCGTGTATTGATTAGAGTTCCTAACTCCAGACCAGCAATCTCCGGAATTAATTCTTGAATACGTGTTCCAATTACACCGGTACCAACAATTTCGTGCCCTGCAGTATTTGTCAAAACAATTGTTCCTGTTGTATCAAATCGAAAAACAGGGTTTGGGTTTAATGTTGTGAAAAGGGAAAGCAGATGCTCATTTTTTAACTCCAAAGACTCTTTTTCCGTTTTGTGTTCTTTACGGAGAGGCTGCACTATTTCGGTAATAAAAAAATAGAGCATTGCTACCACGATTATGGTAATTAAGAGAATGAAAAACAGCGGGTTATCTATGCTAAAAAATTGGGACATCTATTCTTCCGAATATTTAAAAAAAATTCCACTTACCAAATATGAAAGCAATAATCTCATAAATCATTTAAAATTATTAATAACGCGTAAACAAAATCTAAACTTCCTAACTGAAGCTCAATATTATCTTTGATTACTGAAGATAATTCACAAATAAAAGTACACTTTTTAATATACTAAAAAAAAAATTAATTTTTATAAGTAGAACTACTTAGTTACCGAAACTATTTTTATTCTATTATTGATTTACATTTTTGTAAAAATGCAAAAAGCAGAAAAGAATATTGTATTATTAAATAGTACAACAGCCTCGAGCCGCGATGGTAATTTCATCATCGAGATTTGAAATTAGATTTGCTAAGAAGAGTAATCTTCTATTTGGAAAAGTTGGAGAGCAGACGAGGATCGGGGTTCCCGGGGCATTTATGGGAACTGAGGATACCGGAATTTGTAAGCCGGTATCCTCACCATTTTTTAATACGGTTTATTTTTGCCGCTTTGAGTTTTCTCCGCGGCAAATATTCCCGAAAAGAGTTTATTTAATAAATAACAATTTCTTTACTGAACTAAACTTCTCAGCACGAATTTCATAGAAATAAACACCCGAGTTTAAATTCGCGGCATTCCAAATCACCTGATGATACCCTGCTTCTACCTGTCCGTTTACAAGCTCGGCAACCTGCTCACCAATCTGATTAAATACAGTCAACCGAACTTTCGCGTTCTCAGGAAGCGCGAAGCGAATTGTTGTTGACGGGTTAAACGGATTAGGGTAGTTTTGCTCTAACTGATATTCAGCCGGTTTTGAAATCGCGCTCACTTCAATTGTATTGATGTTTTCGTTTGCAATAACAATTGACGAGCCGGATTTTACTATGTTGTTTATAAGTTTTCCTGTTGCATTATCTTTTATCAGTAAGTCAGTTCCTTCAGCTCGAATTTCAACAGGGTATGCTGCACCACTGATAGAGATTGTTTTTGAAGAAGCATCGCCAAGATTCTCAACTAATGACTGTGAAGCAAAACGAACATCAAAGATACCTAATGGCGGAACAGGCGGAAGTTCAAATGATGATGTATTGACGGTGGTTTTCGCGGCATATAATATCGCGGAATTTCCGGTTTTGTCGGTAACAATTATTTTGTTCCAAGATTTATCAATTAATGAAACTGCAATGGAACCTGCTTTTGCAGGTGCAGTTCCAATATTTAATGTACCTGCACCACTTGTTTTAACCCAGTACCCGATACCGCTGTTGAGAGTGGTAACAGGTACGTAGCCGGTGCCAAATCCGAAAAAAGAAGAGTTAATAATACCTGCCGGTGTTGTCGTGATATTTGCAACAGGGATATTTGTATTAAATAAGCCAATCATATTCCATCCGGCATCGAGTGTAATAGGGCTGCCGGAAACATTCGCGCCGCTAAGAATGAATGACGCGGCATCCGGATAGCGTACCCAGTAACCTTTGCCAACATCCAATGTTGATTGAATGGTATAGCCATTGCTATACCCAAAGACTAATGAATTTGCCCCCGTGAATATCGAGGAAGCGGTCATATTCGGTGAAGCCAGCGGCACCGCGACCATATTCCAACCGGAAGCCAGCGAGTAGTTGCAGTTCTCTGTAGTGGATGCAGCTATGGTGAAGTTCGTGTTTGAGATATCAAAGAAAATATTTCCAACTGATTGAACCATAACACGGGCATTTGTTGTAGTGATATTCGGAATAGTCACAATTTCTGTCCCATCATTTGGAGTATTAGCGGCTAATGTATATCGCCAAGTTTGTCCGCCATCAGTTGAAAGTAATATGTTTACGTTCGAGCAATTAACAGGACTCGTGTTAGTATTTGCAACATTCCAAGTCACGGTCTGTTGGCTTGAACTGCCCCACCAAACAGTTGCATTTGGTGCTGTTACCAAGAATGGACCTGCCGATGCTGAAACAGAATAAGCAACGGAACCGCTATTAGTAACACCGCCGCCGCCTGCTTTATTATCACGCGCGGTGCATCTAAATGTAAGTGTCCTAGCATAAGTTGGAAGCATTTCACCATAAGTGGTTGTATTGCCAATAATGCTTGAAAGTTTAGGAAAGTACCGCGTTGGTGAAACGGTTGGGGTTAGACTTCTGAAGATAGGAGCATTACCCGAGGGCGCGTTCACCGATCCGGCATCGCCAAGATCATATTCTTCCCAGCAATAAGTGAGGGCATCGCCATCAGGGTCGGAAGCAGAAGCAGTCAATGAAAACGGAGTGTTTATTGGAATTGTATATCCGCTTACCGGCATCATTAGAATAGGAGCAGAGTTACCGGTAGATGTAGTCACCGCGCAGGAATTGCCGCTGCCCATATTGGTATATGCAACAATTTCATTGATGCTCACGGTATGAAAATAAGGATCGCTATGCGGCTGCAAATCATCTGAACCGCAAATTCCCGCGTACGCCATAATAGTTGTTCCCCCGCCGTTTTCATAAGCACTTGAAGCAGTTCTATTTCCGCCGCCGCAATTGTCTGTTTCGCTGTTAAACGTGTGGTCTGCACCAAACTGGTGTCCCATCTCGTGAGCGACATAATCAATATCATAACCATCACCAACTGGATTGGAAGAACCGGTTACACCCATAGCTTTTTGTCCTGTTAAACAAACAACTCCAAGTCCTGCAACACCCCCGCCGCCGGTGCTGAACACGTGGCCAATATCGTAATTCTCGGAACCAATGATATTATCGCAAATTGTTTGATTTCGCGAGAGCATTGCATTTCCATCATCATTGGTATAGGGGTCATTATTTGTAAATATAATGCTTCGCGTGTTTGCAACCATTACCATCTTGATACAAAGGTCGTTTATATACACGCCGTTGACACGGTTCATAGTGGTAACCATCTGGCTATATGCTCCCTCAACAGTTCCGCCGCAATAGGCGGTATATGCACTATCGGCAGCAAGCGCGAGGCGGTAGGTACGAAGTTGATTGCCGATTTTTGGTGTATAATCTTTTTGACTTAATATTCTTTCAATTTCTAAACGCCTTTCAGGACTATCAACCACGCAGCTGCCAAAGTTGGAACCTTTACCAACCGGAACAAAGTCCCGAAAATAATAGCTCATATAATATTGGTTATTAAAAAACAGATACGGGTCAATATAGATTGTTCCGTTTGGCGTGAAAAGCATCGCGTGGAAACCAAATTGAGTTACATCAATTCTTCCATTGCCGCCGGCATAATCTTTTGATACAACGCTGAAAGTTCTAATATCAGGAAATTCGGTAATAAGTTCAGGTGCCATAACAGGTGACTCATTCACGTAAAATTCGTGAGAGCTGCCATCGGGGAATGGGAGTGAAATGGTAACATTACTCTCGGTAATTGCCCTTGAACTTTCAATTGGTGACGATTTCACTATTGTTCTCATATTCTCAATATCAAGCGAAAGCATTCGAAACGATTTTGCATATATTAGCTGCTTCCCCGCGGAATTTTTAGCAGAGGATTCTGCAATATCTTTCCAAAGGTCTCGTGATGAGCCTTGTGCCTTAATTAGTGAAATCTCTGAAAGAAGCAAAATCATTATTATGACAAAGCCTCCGGTGGATAAGTGCCGCGAAGAACAAAATACTGCTCGTGACAAATGAAGCATACTGTAACCTTTTTAGTTAGCTAAATAAATATTGAGAAATTCAGTAACTGTTTAGGTCAAAAAAAGTCCCAAATAGGTTTGTAATATACTACTTTTGTTGTATATTTTAAATAGTGCCTGCACGAAAAGTCGAGTTTAAAAAGTTCCATAATTTGAAGCTCCCCCCTTTTCCATAGAACAGCGGATATTTTTGTCAAAATACTGATTGATGAAGTTGAAAAAGAGAGACTTGAGTTAGCTCAAAAGTGTGAT
>CAIYTF010000007.1 GCA_903929035.1 uncultured Ignavibacteriales bacterium | reverse complement strand
TTATTCAAATTTAGTCCCTTTGGGACATAATATCCGTAACGAATATTTTCTTGATTTCAGGAGACTGAGTAGTTACATATTATTAATGTGTTAAGTTTCACAAATAACATTAACAATTTCTCACGCGAAGACGCAAAGACCTCAAAGTGTTATTGTTGGAAGATAAGGTTATTTCTTGACAAGCCCTTAATAAAATTAAAAATACTGCACCCTTTCAATTTGAATGTTTTTCCCGCTACTTCACCTTTTTCCTTATCTTTACCATAACGATAAATTAATATTTCAAAATAACACGAAAAAATGTTTACAGGTTTAGCAGAAGAAATCGGCACTATCAGCGGTAAGCGGGCAAGCGGAAATGGTTTGCGGTTCACGGTAAGCGCAAAAAAAATTATGGATGATCTTGCAATTGGTGACAGCGTTAGTATTAACGGCGTATGTCAGACAGTGACCGCGATTTCCGGTAATACTTTCGAGTTTGATACCGTGGAAGAAACATTGAGCAAAACCACTATGTCTTCGTTTGTACAAAATACTCCTGTAAATTTAGAACGGGCATTGCAGCTCAACGCGCGGCTTGGCGGGCACTTTGTCTTAGGGCATATTGACTGCACCGGTTCAGTCATAAAAGTAAATAAACTTTCTACAAGTTATGATGTTTCCATTCAATTTCCTGTTGAGTATGAACGCTATATTATTCCTGTTGGCTCAATCGCTGTGGATGGTGTCAGCCTTACTGTTGCCGAATTACATAACAATATTTTTAAAGCAGCCATAATTCCCCATTCGTGGAACGAGACAATATTTGGCAATTATCGCGCGGGCAATTTAGTCAATCTCGAGTTTGATGTGCTTGGCAAATATGTGGAAAAAATGCTTTGCGCCGGTGATAAGAAAAAACCAATAACGGAACAATGGCTTCGGGAACTCGGCTACTAAGCAAGCCGCTTGATAAAATTATATTGTCAACCATTTCGTCATATAATATGATTAAACAGGAAGATAGAATAATAATCGCGCTCAGCGGCGGTGCTGATTCTGTTTTTCTTTTGCACTTCTTACATAAATATATACGATACTTTAATATACAACTTTTTGCATTTCACGTGAATCATCAATTGCGCGGAGTGGCGGCAGACAGCGATGAACTTTTTTGTAAATCGATTTGCGAAGAATTACAAATACCTTTTGCCTCCGTGTCCGCGAACGTGAAGCAGTTCGCCATAGACCGGAAGCAGTCTATTGAAGAAGCCGGAAGGAATATCCGCTATGAACTATTGAAAGAAGAAATGTCGCGCATAAGCTGCAATAAAATTGCAACAGCACATCACGCGGATGATAATACTGAAAGCGTGCTGATGAACTTGACTAAAGGCTGCGGTATTGACGGGCTGCGCGGCATTGCCCCAATTCTTGAAGGAATAATAATTCGTCCGTTATTAGCTGTTTCAAAGAACGAGATAATCAAAACTTTAGAAAAATCCGGATTTACCTTCCGCACCGATGAGACTAACGCGGATAACACCTTCGAGCGGAATAAAATCCGCGGGATGATTGTCCCTGTGCTAAAAGAAATTAATCCTGCATTGGCAAGTGCTGTATCGCGGCTAACCGAAAACGCGCGTGAAGTTTCAAATCAATATGAAGTGCTTTTATCCGAATGGGAACAACAGGTTGTTTTTAGTCCGATAAATAATAAAGTTATAGATACGCGTACTGAACCCGAGTGGGTTACATCTGCATCAAACAAACGGGTCTTGGAATTAAAAATCAAGGCTTTGAAGCTGCTTCCGAATAATTCCCAATCAGCCGTCATCAGGCATACAGCTGCTAAGCACCTGAATTTGCAGCTATTAAAAATACATTGCGATGCAGTGAGAGAATTAATTTCTAAAATTACAGGAACTGCAATTGAGCTGCCCAAAGGTTACACTGCAATTCGTGAACGTGAACTCATTTTAATTAGCAAAAGCATACCGGATACCGCAATTTTTTTTTCTGCTGATTGCTGGGAATTGAGTTTTGGGAAGGGAACAGAGATTGACGGTTTATTGTTTCAAGTGGAGCATTTCAACTCCGCTCAACAACCGAATTATGTGAGTTCTGATAAAATGACTGAATATATTGATGGACGAAACATAATATTGCCTCTTATCGTCAGACGTTGGCAGGCAGGCGATAGTTTTCAGCCTTTGGGAATGAAGAATAGCAAAAAAGTAGCTGATTTTCTTGCCGAGCAGCGAGTTTCGACAAGAAAGAAACGATTGCAGTTGGTGGTTTGTTCGGGATCTGATATTATTTGGGTTGTGGGTTTTCGTATTGATGAGAGATACAAAATATGTGAAAATTCAAATAATATTCTTAAATTAAAGGTTTATTTAAATAAATGAATGTGGTGAGTATTGGAATCTGTTAAAATTGGTGAAGATGTTTTTGAAATACTTCTTCCGGAGGAGCAAATCAGGGCGAGAATAAAAGAACTTGCCGCGCGGCTCCGTTTGGATTACGCGGGTAAAACTCCAATATTTATAGGTATCTTGAATGGTTCTTTTATTTTTATGTCCGATCTGGTTAAGGAATTTGGAGATGTATGCGAGATAGATTTTTTCAAGCTTTCCAGTTATGGCGATGAACTAATATCTTCCGGTGCGGTAAAGTTGTTGAAAGAACTGAATTGCACGGTGACAGGGCGCGATTTGATTATTGTTGAAGATATTGTTGATACCGGACTGTCAATTAAGTTTATAGAGCAGCTTATTGCAGAGCATAGTCCGAACTCAACGCGTGTTATATCGCTTTTGCTGAAGCCCGACAGCCTTAAATATGATGCCAAAATTGATTATATTGGCTTTGAAATTCCAAGCAGATATGTTATCGGGTATGGGTTAGATTATAAACAGCAGTATCGCAACTTACGTTCAATTTACGTGTTGCGGGAAGAAGTTTAGAACTTGTTCATAAATAACCTTAACACTTTCTCACGCGAAAGTTAGATTTTGATAAAGGTTATTTCTTTACAAGGACTTAATCTAAAATATACGTGCCTCTATGAATGAATAGTTACATTGCTTTTAAAGAAAAATAGATTATAAAAACAAATAAAAAATGTTATGGAAAAAGATTCAAACAACAAGAAAAATGAATTCAACAAGAATGATGACAACTTTGATTGGGCACGCATTATACGAATGGTGTTCGGATGGGGTGCTGTTATTGTCGCGGCCGTAATTGTTATGCAAATGCTGAAAACAGGCGGTGCAACATATAGTGAAGTAAAATATGATATGTACCAGTCACTTTTGGAAAAAGGACAAATATACAGCGCGAAGATTACTAAATCGGATTTGAACGATTATAATTTTCAGGGTGAACTTAGGGAAGCTATCAATATTAACGGCAAGAATGTGCAAAAAATTTCCGTGTATATGCCAGAACCGGTTGTTAAAGAACAAGCAGTCGAGTGGAAAGCAAAAAATGTTGCCTACACATTTGAAAAGCAGTCGAATGAATGGTTCAACGTCCTTATGAGTATGGTACCCTGGGTACTTATTATCGGTGTATGGATATTATTTATGCGGAAAATGCAGGGCGGCGGCGGTGCCGGCGGCCCACGCGGTATTTTCAGCTTCGGCAAGAGTAAAGCTAAACTAATTAATCAAATGGCAAACAAGAACACGTTCCGCGATGTTGCCGGTGCTGATGAAGCAAAAGTTGAACTTGAAGAAATTATAGAATTTTTAAAAGAGCCTACAAAGTTTCAGCGTTTAGGCGGCAGAATTCCGCGCGGTGTGCTTTTGTTAGGACCTCCCGGAACAGGAAAAACACTGCTTGCCCGAGCGGTTGCCGGAGAAGCAGGTGTTCCTTTCTTTTCAATAAGCGGTGCCGATTTTGTTGAAATGTTTGTTGGTGTCGGTGCCAGCCGTGTTCGAGATTTATTTGAACAGGGAAAGAAAAGCGCGCCCTGCATTATCTTTATTGATGAAATTGATGCTGTCGGCCGTCATCGCGGTGCCGGCTTAGGCGGCGGACACGATGAACGCGAGCAGACACTCAATCAGCTTTTGGTTGAAATGGATGGATTTGAACAAAACAGCGGCGTTATTCTTATTGCTGCAACCAACAGACCTGATGTACTTGACCCTGCATTGTTGAGACCGGGACGTTTTGACAGGCAGGTAGTTGTAGATCGCCCTGATGTTAAAGGCCGCGAAGGAATATTAAAAGTTCATACCCGCAAAACTCCTCTCAATTCAAACGTTGTGTTGGAAATTCTCGCGAAAGGAACTCCGGGCCTATCCGGCGCAGAGCTTGCTAACTTAGTTAACGAAGCAGCTTTGTTAGCCGCGCGTAAGAATAAAGTAAGCATAACTATGGAGGACTTTGAAGAAGCAAAAGATAAAGTTATGATGGGTATGGAACGCAAGAGCCTCATTATATCTGAAGAAGAAAAGAAGACAACTGCCTATCACGAAATTGGGCACGTGCTTGTTGCCAGAATGATTCCTGAAGCAGACCCTGTACATAAAGTAACCATCATACCGCGAGGGAGAGCACTTGGCGTGACCAGCTATCTTCCGATTGACGAAAAGCACACGTATTCGAAAGCCTATCTTTTGGCTATGATTACTTATGCAATGGGCGGACGTGCCGCTGAAAAACTTATTTTCAATCACTTCACCACCGGTGCGGGAAATGACATTGAGAAAGCCACCGGCATAGCGCGCAAAATGGTTTGCGAGTGGGGGATGAGTGAAAAACTCGGACCTCTCAGCTATGGAGCAAAGCAGGAGGAAATTTTCCTTGGCAGAGAAATTCAAAAACATCGCGACTATTCGGACAAGATAGCCAATGATATTGATGAAGAGATTCGCGATATTATTTTAAGCTGCCTGGCACGCGCCGAAAAAATTCTTAAAGATAATGTTGAATTATTACATATTCTATCAAAAGAATTACTTGACCGCGAAATTCTTGACTCTTCTGAAATTGATATGCTCATTCACGGAAAAGAACTCCCCCCGTCACATCGCGGTAGCGGGGTTCACGATGAAGTACCGGATCACGTTAAAAAATTAATGGAAGAACGTGAACGTCCTTCCTGAGTTATTAAATGAGTGAAGATGTTCACCAATCTTCGATAAACTACAGAGATGAAGTCCTAAGAAAAATGATTCATCTCTGCAGTTTATCAATCCCGATAATAGCCGCTAAAATCGGGTATATGACTTCCGTTACAATTTTAGTTTCCCTCGCGGCATTCGCGGTTATAGTTGACTTGAGCAGATATGTCCACCCTGCAATTTCCAAAATATTCTATAAAGTTTTTGGCTTTATGCTGCGCGAGCACGAGGTTGATTTAAAAAAGAAAAACCTAAACGGCGCGACCTACGTGTTACTTTCCGCGCTCCTTTGTTTAATAATTTTTCCGCCAAAAATTTTTGCCACTGCATTTTCCGTGTTGATTATCAGCGATTCAAGTGCCGCGCTCATAGGCAGAAAATTTGGCAGGCATAAATTATTGGCAAAGTCATTGGAAGGAACATTGGCATTTTTTGTAAGTGCCATAATTGTAGTTTTTCTAACACCAAAAGTTAATTATATTTTAACAGAATATATAATTGCTTTCTTTGCAGTTGCTGTCGGGGCTATCGTGGAAAATGTTTCTTACGGATGGGCAGATGATAATTTTACTATTCCGATAACTATCGGATTTATTATTTGGGGCGGCTATTTGCTTTTCCTGCCGGAATTGTTGAGTAAACTTGTATATTAAGGGATAAATTAGAAATAACTTATACCAGATAAGGTCTGAAGAAGGAACTATAAACTTTTCATTTAAAACTCATTTATGCTATCTTGTGTTATAAATAATAAAAATCTAAACTTATTATAAGAGATTACTATGAGCAATAAACTTGAAATTCTTGAAACATTTGAAAACGCGTATCCCGGACGTAACTACTATATAAAGCACAGAACACCTGAATTTACATCGGTTTGTCCAAAAACAGGTCAACCTGATTTTGCTACAATTGCAATTGAATATGTTCCTGAGAGAGCGTGTGTAGAATTAAAGTCTCTAAAGCTATATTTGCAGTCGTACCGAAATGACGGTATTTATTATGAAGCTGTAACAAACAAGATATTAGATGACCTGGTTGCTTGTTGTAGTCCGCGGTATATGAAAATAAGTGCCGAGTTTGGGGTGCGGGGCGGAATTGATTCGGTGATTATTGCCGAGCATACCGCTCCTGATTTCATAAGAGAAGACTAATTATTTACCTATATGAAAGATTTACCCTGTCCGGTTCGTGATAAAAAAGAACTATTAGCTGCTTTTCGCAAACGGAATATCCGTCAGAATAATATATGCGAAATAATTTCCGAATATTCAGCCAATATTATTTTGTTGATAAATGATTTCGCGGTCAGGGAAAAAATAAAAATTTCAATCTTTTGCTCCGGCTCACTCGCGCGAAACGAGCAATTGCCTTTCACCGGAGTTGACCTATTATTTGCTGCAGAAACCAATGATATGCTTGCCGAAGAAACATCCAAAATCGATAGATTGGAACGAATGCTGCTCGAATTTGGAGTTTTCTTCAAACGGATTTTTATTACTCCTTCACAAAATACCATTAGTGATTTTACGTTGTGGACAAGGATTCTTGAAAGTAATCTTCTGTATGGCGATATATCACTCTTGGTTCGAATACGCGTGAAATGTGTTTCTGATTTAAAACAGCAGGGCACGCTTGAAGTTTTTGATACTTTGTGCGACTGCCACTCAACACGGTTTAAGAAATATGGGTCATCACCTAAAATGCTTGAACCCAATATTAAACTTTCACCGGGCGGGTTGCAGGATTTACATACAATGTATTGGCTCGTGCAACTATATAAATCTTCCGATCAGCCGGCCGACTCAAGAGAATATATTGGCGCGATACAGAATTTTTTAAGCACTGCTGATATAATGCCCAAAAACGCGATTGATTCACTGCCTTCAGCTCGTGCTGAATTGCTATACGCGCGCTATTCACTTTTTAGAAAATATGAAAAGAAAAAAGACAGGTTTGAATCCCCTGATCAGGAAATCATTGCCTACCGTCTAAGGAAAAAATCTGCCGATGCGCTTAATGAATATACACGTGTATTTTTCGCTGCAACATCTCTTATTAACAATGCTGTTTATTCAGTCAAACGCTGGCGTTTAGAGCAGTTAGCCGCCCAATTGCCGAATACTCTAAAGATAGTTCTTGATGATGAGTTTTTCTTGAAAGGCGGATTGTTGTTTCACGAAAGCGAGAATGATTTCTCTTTCACGGAATCTATGAAAGCCTGTTATTATCAGGTTGAATATCAGGCAGCACTTTCTCAGTCGTGCAGGAAAAAAATTCTTGATGCCGCGATAGTCGATATTCAGGGTTTCACGGGTGAAGCAATATCATATTTCAAAAAAATATTTGTATCGCGAAAATCGATAGCAGGGGCAGTCAGGTCAATGAATCAACTGGGACTTATTCAAATAATAGTGCCGCAATTTGATGAAATGCAGGGTTTTACAGAGCAAAGCGCGATGCAATGCTACACTGCCGAAGAACACATCCTGAAATCAATGACGCACTTTGAAGATTTGGAAAATCACAAAGATATTTTCGGCAGAGTTTTTCAAATGATCGGAGATAAAATGATTTGCCGGCTCGCGCTGTTCTTTCACGATATCGCGAAACCCGCCGATCTGCGCGGTCACTCCCTTTTAAGCGCGGAAATTGCGTCCGGTGTTCTTGAACGATTAGGCTATGATGAAACGGTGATTTCGAAAGTTTGTTATTTAGTAAAGAATCATTTGCTTATGCGGCTATTTTCTTATAAAATAAATAGACAGGCAGGCGATAATATTGATCGTTTCGTTGAGTCAGTTTCTTCCCAGGAAATGTTGAATTTCTTATTCCTTGTTACTTATTCCGATTTGGCATCGGTAAGCCCTGCTTTCTGGACAAGCTGGAAACAAGAGTCACTTGTTTCTCTGTTCTTGGAAGCGTGCAGGCAAATTGAAATTCGCGAAGAGATACGGGAAGAAATACTTTTTACGGACGATATGACCAAACCCGCGAGTGAAATGTATAACGCGCTGCAATCAGAGCATCTTGCCCACCTGCATTCAATGACAGATGAAGACTATTTTTCGCGATATACAGAAGCGGAAATCGGGGAGCATATTCACGAAATATCGCGGGGAAAACAGCTCTCTGTTGTTTGGCATACAGAAAAAAGTGAACCCAAGGTAACGATTATTACCCAAGATGCAGCCTATCTGCTTGCAAAATGCTGCGGTGTCTTTTCTATTAACGGGTTAAATATTCACAGCGCGATGGTTTTTTCAAGGCAGGACGGAATCGCGATTTTCACGTTCACGGTTTCTGATACAAAGAAGAGAAATTTATCCGCCGCGGAATTTCAGGAGGCATTTTTCGCGAGTATGGATAACGCGATTACCGGCATATTGCAGGTTGGTATCGAACTAACAAAAGTCCGCCGGCAATGGCGCGCGATCGAGAAAAAACTCTTAAAAAAAAGCCGGAAAATACGTATTTCATTCGAGAATGACGACAAGTTTACCGTGATAGATGTGTTCGCTCCTGACAAGATTGGCTTGCTCTACCACGTTGCCAAAAAACTCAGCGAACTTGGCTTGACAATCTATTTCGCCAAAATTAACACGAACAATGATGAAGTTAGTGATGTGTTTTACACGTTAGATCAATTTAAGAATAAAGTATCGGGAAACTATTTTAATTTAATCAAAACGGAATTAACCGCGCTGATTGAGAATTTGGTTTAGCTGTTATGAATTTTATGGAAAAGGAAAAATCGATTGGGGTCTTTGATTCGGGCATCGGGGGACTGACTGTTGTAAAGCGAATCGCATCCGCGCTGCCCAATGAAAGCATCATATATTTCGGGGATACCGCGCGTGTCCCCTATGGTTCAAAATCCAACGAAACTGTTATTGAATACGCGCTTGAAGATGCAAGTTTTCTAATTCACAAAAACGTGAAAGCGATTGTTGTCGCGTGTAATACAGTTTCATCAGTTGCCATACCGGAATTGCGAAAACGATTTAATGTTCCGGTAATTGGAATGATTGAACCGGGAGCTGCATATACCGCGAAGATGACAACAAGCAAACGAATAGGTGTTATCGGGACGCGGGCAACTGTAAATAACAAAGCCTATTCCAAAAATTTAAGAAAGTACATCGAAGATGTATTCGTAATTGAAAAGGCCTGTCCGCTATTTGTCCCGCTTGTTGAAGAGGGATGGATTAACAAGGAAGTAACGCGGCAGGTGGCACGGGAATATTTGAGGGAATTAGTTGAACAAAAGATTGATACTCTAATACTTGGCTGTACGCATTACCCTGTCCTCTATGACGTGATACAGGAAATCGTAGGAAAAGAAACCGTGTTAGTTGATTCAGGGATTGCAGCAGCAGAGGCTGTACGGGCAGACCTAAGCAGGCTTGGAATGGAAACAAACTCACGCGCGCGGGGACGAATAGAATATTTTGTAACTGATATTCCTGCAACATTCAAAGAAGCGGCTCAGATATTTCTCGGCAAAACAATCGGTGAAGTGGTACGGATAGACTTAGAATTTTTGAAAGAACTAAAGCTGCGAATAATCGAAACCAATAACACAAAATAAGCATAGCTGTAACATTGCATCTTCTAATCATATAACCTTCGTATCTTCGCGTGAGAAAGTGTTAATGTTATTTCTGAACGAGTCCTAAAGACGTAAAGGTTATTTGTGAGCGAGTCCCTATGAAGAGAAGATTCTAATAAAAAAATACTTCGTGTTTAACAAACTGCTTATCAGCATAAACTAATTTTGCGCTAAAAAACTTATCACCGAACATCCAAGGGATAAAAGTTCTGTCACCCTCCCATAAAGGCAGGTCCATCAGCTTATCACTTTCAACCCACTCTAAATTACCTTCTTTGGATTCTATTATGTCGCCGCTATAATTATCAGCAAGGAACATAAAAACATACCAATCCTCAAGCCCATCAAAAGCCGGAAATGTGACAAAGCCCTTCAAGAGCGGGTTAACAATCCTCAGCCCAGATTCCTCATAAATTTCTCTAATCACGCAATCCTCCGGAGATTCACCGCGTTCAAATTTTCCGCCAAGTCCGTTCCACTTCCCCTCGTGCATATCATTTTCCTTTTTCACCCTGTGAATCATTAAAGTCTTGTTATTAACTTTATCAACAATATAGCAAAGCGTTGCCAATTTCATAAAATATAATTTATTTGGTAACTGTTTAGGTTGTATTAGAGAAATCAAAATTCGAAGAAGAGAAAACATTGGATAGTTCTTCGAAAACATTGAATTTGTTTTTTCTTAAAGAGGAAAGATAGCCTTCAATACGGGCATAAACTTCCGCACCGTGAAAAGAGCGAAAACAACCGCATATTTTTTGTTTCAGCTTCATCGGACGAATATCCCTTTCAGCTTGAATCTCACCGCGGCTTGGGCATTTCCCTTTTCGGTTTTGGTGTTCTGTCACCATCAAACGAGGTTCCGGAAGCTCGAATAGTTGACGTCTTTCACTCATCACACTTTCTATTCCTTCCAAATTGCATCCGCGGTTTGAACACGAACATAACGGAATAATTTTAACTTTATCCGGACTGCTTGTTTGTTTTAGCGTGTTCCCTTTATGACCTTCTTGTCCGCCTTTTTTACCGTTTTCCGGTTTTGCAAATGCCGGTTTTTTCTTTAATCCGTCACTTGACGGTGGTTTGCTGCTGTTTCGTGAATTAGCTTTTAATCGTGTTTCAAGTTCCTTTATCTTTTCTATCAGCAGATTGTTTTGCTCCGATAGCATCCGGATTTGCTCCTTTAATCCTTTTATCTCTTCGGATTGAAGGGCTATTATC
>CAIYTF010000006.1 GCA_903929035.1 uncultured Ignavibacteriales bacterium | reverse complement strand
TGCTAACTCACGGGAGAATGATAAAAAGCATCTATGTCCCCGAAGGGGGCAAATTCACGCCGCGTAGTTAGTTCGCCCCTTTCGGGGACGTTATCTGTTTGGGCTTACTTTTCCGTGAGTTAGCACTCACGGTTATTCAAATTTAGTCCCGTTGGGACAAATTCTACAACAGGCTGAGTAGTTACCTAATTTTCTTATCTTTTCCGTGATGTTCAATTCATTATTTTTTAGTGTATTTCAAAAATACGAAATATTATTATCTTACAACTATATTTGATAGCTTTTTGACCTAAACAGTTACAAATTGTTTCTAAGAAATTTACTAAATTGTTTCCTGAAAATATATAGAAAAAGCAGGTATAAGATTTGAACAAGTCTGAAATTATCCGGAATGGTAAAAAAGTTATTGAAGTTGAGGCTAAGGTTATTAATGAATTGTTTAATTCTATTGACGAAAACTTTGCAGATGCGGTTAATTGTATGTATTCTTGTAAAGGAAGAATAGTAATCACGGGGATGGGGAAATCAGGACTGATCGCGCGAAAGATCGTGGCAACGCTTAATTCCACCGGCACACCTGCATTATATATGCACCCGACAGATGCAATGCACGGCGATCTAGGAATGGTTCGCGGTGAAGATGTGGTTATAGCTCTTTCAAAAAGCGGAGCTACCGATGAATTAGTTTCTCTCCTGCCGATGTTTAAACGATTAAAGACTCCGACTATCGGTATCTTTTCAGATAAAGAATCTCCGCTTGCAAAGGAAGTTGATATACTCCTCTTCGTGAATATTCAAGAGGAAGCCTGCCCGTTTGATTTAGCACCAACAGCTTCTACAACGGCTTATTTGGTTCTTGGTGATGCGCTTTCAGTTGCATTATTGAAAAAACGCGAGTTTACAGAAACTGATTTTGCTAATTTACATCCCGGCGGAAGTTTGGGCAAACGCCTTTCTCTTCGCGTCAGTGAAATAATGAAAAAGGGGAATGAAGTTCCGGTAGTGAATGAAGATACTTCACTTAAAGATTCCATTTTGGAAATTACTTCCAAACGTCTTGGCGTTACGGCGGTTGTGTCAGGAAACGGAAAACTTTCCGGTATTATTACTGATGGTGATTTACGCCGGTTACTTGAACGAACATTAGACATTAAAAATATGACCGCTAAAGATATTATGACAATAAAACCAAAAACAATTTCTCCCGAAATTCTTGCATCGCTTGCATTGCAGATGATGGAGAATTATAAAATAACATCGCTAATTGTTGCTAAGGCTGAAATTCCCGTTGGGATACTGCACCTGCACGATTTAGTGAATCTCGGTTTAAAGAACAGATGAAGCATTTTTATATAATCTATTTACTAACTCTGATGCTCTTTATCGGGTGTGATGAAAAAAAAGTTGAACCGAAAAAAATGAATATCCCTGCCGGAGAAATTCCCGCGCAAGAAAGCTGGGGATCAACAATAATTTTGAGTGATTCCGGCGCGACTAAAGCGATTTTAACAACCGCGCATTTAAGGCAGTTCACGCTCACGGGAGAAACATTACTCGATGATTCTGTTCACGTGGATTTTTTTGACCGTTCGCAGCATAAATCCACAACACTAACTTCCAAGCGCGGGAAAATCGATCATCAAAATAGGAATCTTTATGCCTACCAAAATGTTGTTGCCAAAAATGACTCGGGTGTAGTCTTGCTTTCCGAAGAGTTAGTATGGAATAATGTGAGACAGCAAATAACAACAGATAAGTTTGTAACAATAATAACACGTGCCGAGAAAATGCAAGGGTATGGATTCGAATCCGACCAATTTCTCCGGAACTACACCATCCATAAAATTACCTATATAACCAATGGTTCAGCTTCAACTAAGTAAAACTTTTATTTTCTTATTTGCGCTTTGTGCATTCCTTGCAGCACAGCAAAATTCAGAACAGATACTTGTTACCGGTGATCAGTTGAACGGAAGGGTGGAGAACGGGCAATCAGTACGCGAAGTTATCGGTAATGTTGTATTAAAACAGGGGAATGTAGTTATAAACTGCGAACGCGCCATTCAATACCTGATGCAAAATAATGCACACCTTATTGGAAATGTAATTGTTAAACAAGACACGCTGACTATTAAAACTCCGGAAGGATATTATTATGGCAACGAGAGAAGGGCATACTCGAATGCCGGAGTTGAATTGAATGACAAGAAAATTATTTTGACTGCATTTGAGGGTGAATATTTCTTTAAAGAGCAGCGGGCATTCTTTCGTCAACACGTTAAATTATATGATACTGCATCAACACTTACTTCAGAAAAACTGTTATACTATCGAACTATCAATAAAGCTGTTGCATATCAGCGGGTGAAAATTGTTGAATCTGACAACACGATTTATTCTGACAGCCTTATTTATCTTCGAAGTGAAAAGATCAGCTATGCATTCGAGAATACAATTTTGCAAAACAAGGCAGATGCTCTTGTCATTTTCGGCAATCACTTAGAAGATTATAGAAAAAAAAGTTTCAGCATTGTCGATAAAGACCCCTTGCTGGTGCAATTGGATACTATGTATAATGACAAAAAAGACAGTGTAATAAAAATTGATACATTGGTTATTAAATCATTGAAATTAGAAGCGCGCAGAGATTCAACTAATCTGTTTATTGCAACCGATTCCGTGAAAATTATTCGCGGTGATTTTTCGTCACGGAATGATATTACTTATTATAACCGACAAAAGGAATACATCGATATATGGAAAACGTCCGATTCTGCTAAAGTTCCCGTGCTTTGGTTTACTCTTTCTCAAATGACAGGTGATTCGATCAGAATTAACCTTTCCGATAACAAAATTAAACTTGTTAATATTAAAAAAAATGCAATGATTCTATCAAGGAATGAAAAATACACTTCGCGATATGATCAATTATCAGGCAGCAATATTAAACTCCATTTCGATAATAATAAACTTACGCGTACTGAAATTGAAGGAAACGCGCTGAGTTATTACTACTTTTACGATGAAGAAGAACCAAGCGGCATAATGAAATCAAGCGCGAAAAGCATAGTTGCTTTCTTTAATGATAATAAAGTTGATGATGTAAAAATGTATGGAGACCCGCGCAGCGAATTTCATCCCGAAAATTTGGTTGAAGGAAAAGAGAAACAGTTTTCACTGCCGGGTTTTACGATTTATTCTGACAAGCCGGTGAAAGAAAAATTAATTCAGCAGCAGCATTACCGGTTTCTTGAAAATAAATTAAAATAGATATTTAAAATTCTTATGAGCATAATAAAACTTAGCAGCAGCGAATTAGTAAAAATATATAAAAAACGCACCGTGGTCAATAACGTGTCAATCGAAGTAAGTAAAGGCGAGATAGTCGGATTACTTGGACCAAACGGGGCTGGCAAAACAACCACCTTTTATATGATGGTAGGAATGATTAGACCTAATTCAGGGAAAGTTTTTCTTGACGATAAAGAAATTACCAAAGAGGCGATGTATAAACGCGCGCTGATGGGTATCGGTTATCTCCCGCAGGAAGCAAGTATATTCAGACGAATGACTGTACAGGATAATATTTTGGCGATATTGCAAATGATGAAGATGACAAACAAGCAGCGTAAAGAACGAACCGAGGAACTATTGGAAGACTTGAACATTACCCACATCCGGAAAAGTTTGGGCTTTCAATTAAGCGGCGGAGAGAGAAGAAGAACCGAGATAGCCCGTGCGCTTGCAACGAATCCGAATTTTATTCTTCTTGATGAACCTTTCGCCGGTGTCGATCCGATAGCAGTGGAAGATATTATGAAAATAGTTGCTAACTTGAAAAACCGCGGCATAGGTGTATTGATAACGGACCACAACGTGCACGAAACCCTGTCAATTGTTGATAAGGCATATATTCTTATAAACGGTGTTATTTTCCGATCCGGAAGTGCCGATGAACTCGCGGGAGATGAAGAAGTCAGAAGGCTATACTTAGGCGAAAAGTTCAAGTTGGAGAGATATTCATAAGGCTCATAAAGAAATTTGAATTTTAGTTTTCCACGATTTCCGCTTATTGACGTTGCTTCCCGCGTGATCCGCCCTAATGAGCAATTTCTTCTGATATCATTTCCCATCTCCTCTATCCAAAGTAACCTCTCTGCACTCCGAACAAACATCACCCGTGAAGATTATAAGCCAAGCTTTCAGGTTGGATATTGCTTTCATCTCTTCCGTAGCCAAGTATCCTTTCACCTGTTCTATTCCGGCGGTTTTAACTTCGTCAAGTTTGCCGGCGTTTTCTTTTTTGATGTATTTCAACTCGAAAAGGTGTTCATATTTCGGTCGGAAACGATTCGTTCCCAAGAATAACAAATCCGGATATTTCTTGTTTGTTTCCGGCTCGCTTTTGATGAAATACGATTTTGTTGTTGATATATACGCTATAAGCAGAAGTTTGATGTATTTCTCGTCAAATTTAACGTGATCGCGGTTCGACAACAATTTAAGTATATTTTCTGCTATTTTGATTATCGGTGCTATATCGTTCTTATCCGACATCGATATGAGGGCGTCTATTATTTCTTGAAAATCGGTATCTATACCCTCGCTTTTCTTTAATATAAGAGCGAAGAAATCCCAATAGACTTCCTTTATCACATAGTTCGGTATCTCGAACGATAAACTGAAATTCCCCGCTTCTTTGATGGTAAGCAGACCGTTATAATAAAGCAACGAAATAAAATCTCCTACCGTGAAATCTTTTTCAAAGCTGTATATTTGTGTTAATCGAGCATTATATATTCCCGTTTCCAATATGGTTTTTACCGCCTCCAAATTTTTGCCGCGGTTTTGGATACCAATCAGATTATTGATCTTGGAAAAATCGCTAACTACGTTTGTATCGACCATATCTTCCGGATATTCCATAGTTTCGGGATTA
The DNA here is from genome assembly GCA_903929035.1 of uncultured Ignavibacteriales bacterium. Taxonomy (GTDB): domain Bacteria; phylum Bacteroidota; class Ignavibacteria; order Ignavibacteriales; family Ignavibacteriaceae; genus CAIYTF01. Next base: position 21,384 of record CAIYTF010000006.1, on the reverse strand, counting down.
ATTTCGGAAATAAACCTCAGCAGCATAGCCGGATTGTAAAGTTTTGTTTTAGCCCTTGACGAGAATAAACTGCCGTTATACCAATCAGCGGCATCTTTCATAATCATATCCGCGGTGGAATCCGGGATACCGTGGAAAAGATCGTAAAGCATTTGTTTCACCTCCGCGTAAGTGAAACCCGCCATTTCATTAAACTCCGCTTTACCGGAAATATTCGTTGCTATGTTAAATCCGCTTGTCATTGAGTCCAATGTCACAGGGGTTACTCCCGTGGCGAAAAATCTGTCTATTATTCCCTGCCCCGTGTAAAATTTAATTCTCTCGAAAAATTTTCTCACGTATCCGTTTTTTGAGACTATATCGGCAAAAGAAGTAAAATTAAACGACAGTATCTCGTTCGTGAAATGATCATATTCATCGATAAGAACCATTATTTTATGTTCAAGCTTATGACTTACTTTCGCCAAATAATAACCCAGCGTGTTGGACGGATAACCGCCGCTTAACACTTCATCAAATTCGCTTTTTCCCAGCAGTTTATATTGGCCGTTAAAATCAATCAACCCCATCTTGATATTATCGTTAAATCCTTCCATAACAGATTCAATATTTGAGGTGTTAATTCCTGTGAAATCGAACTTCATCACATAATAACCATTGCGGGCATCGGTTGGATTTTTACCCGCGTATAGTCCGCCGAACAATGAATCGAATTCATCTTTATATTGCACACCGTAATAATAATTCAGCGTTGAAATCAACAACGATTTCCCGAACCTGCGGGGACGAAGAAAAAACAGGAACTTATTCGTACTGCTTTCCATTTTTTCAATGTAATTAGTCCTATCGATATAGTACATTTTTTGCAGAATCAAACTTCTGAAATCGGAAGTGCCGTAAGGTATATCTTTTTGGGTTTTCATTGTCTTACCGAAACTTTGTTATTTTATATACGCAATATACTGAATCGCGGCGTTACCTGAATGTGCCCCATTCACTATCTTTCAGAGATGCATAATACCATTTTGGGGAATGAACAAAAAAAGGCTGTCTCGTTTCCAAGACAGCCTTTTGTGGATTTTATTATTACAAAAAAAACATAATAAAACTTATGGTCTGACGGTAAACATATTGAATTATTACTAAACTCTTGATCGTCAAAATCTGAGGATGCATCCAACTGTCCATCAATAAATATTTGATTTGTAAACGATCACGTGTTTCTGATTACCACGATATGGTGCCAAACACCATCGTTTACATAATATAGAGTATAACTTTCCCATTTATGGCGTTGTCGTTTTGGTATGATACAAAAAAAAAGGAGCCTTTCGGCTCCTTTTTTTTCTAATGAGGAAATTTAATTTACTTTTGAAGTATCATCTTCTTCGTCATCGAGAGCTTACCGGCTTCTAACCGATATATATAAACTCCGGATGCAAGTCCTTCGCCTTTGAAATCAAAGGTGTAAGCACCTGCCTGCAATTGGTTGTTTATCAATATCCGTACTTCCTGACCAAGAATATTATAGACTGCTAACCGAACTTGTTGTGCAGCGGGAAGCGAAAAGTTAATTCTCGTAGTCGGGTTAAACGGATTCGGATAATTCTGACTTAAAGCAAAATCATAATGCTTTACTTCAGGAGTAATTCCTAATACGTTGTTATTAACAATGATAGAACCGTCTTTGGTTGCTGCAACTAAGTTTTCTGTTGCAGGCTGTGCTGCCAGCGCGCTAACGCCGCTTCCGCTCAAGCCAAGTGCCTGCCACGTGTTACTGCCTTTAGGCAGTTTATATACTCCGCCCGAGAGAGAAGTGGCAATTACACTGCTGTTAACATCAGAAGTTATACTATATATATACAGGTTTTTCAAACCATTGCTGATATTTGTCCAAGTACCGCCGCTGTTTACAGAGATAAATACACCATTGCCATAGGTTGCTGCATATAGTAATCCGCTTGGAGATTCGTATAAACTCCATACAAACGGATAGTTTAACGAGAGTTTAGTCCAGCTTAAGCCATCGGCATTCAGCTTATAAACACCTCCGCCAAATGTTGCCGCGTAAATATCTCCGTTACGGGAGGCAACCAAAGAATTGACAGATAGATTTGAGTCTAATCCTGCATTAATTTCAGTCCAGGTTTCACCGTCATTAGTTGAGTGTAAGATACCGTTTCCCCAGGTACTTGCAAATAAGTTATTATTCTGATCTGCAACAACCGAGCGAACATCTTTCTTTGTCAATCCGGAAAGTGCCCAAGTCGATCCATCATCCATCGAAATGTATAAACCTTTCTCTGCGGCAACATATATCCGGTTCTTATCCATTGGCACAACTGACCATATTGAACCGGCAGTATCAGTTAAGTGCAGGTTTGTCCACACTGCAGATTTCGATGCTGTTTGCCTATAAACACCGCCGTTAGTTGTTCCCGCGAGCAGCGAACCATTTGGTTCATATACTAATGAAAGCGGAATGTCGTTCTTCGGGGTTACATTGCCGCCCGGTTTCCAACCCGGACTGTTAGGACCGGTATTAGTGTTAGTTACAGTTACCACAGCCTGCGCGTAATCATCTTCTGTTACCACCCCGTTACCCGGGGTTGAATTAGGGTCGTGCTGGTCAGCCGTTGTTACCTGCGAGGAATTAATAACAGTAGCCGTGACAGGAATATTCCCGACAAACGGGGCTAAGTTCATTTGTCCCATACCCGTGTAGTTCTTGCAAATCATTTGACCGTTTTGCACACCTGTCTCAAAGTTTACACTTGCTTTAGGAGCAAGGATTGATCCTTTCACATCTATTCCAATCAAATAGATAGAATCTGCTTCATAGAAGTTAAACAACACGTTATTTTTAACCGTTCCGTTTACTTCATATCCCTTACTCCATTTGACATTGTGACCACTGACATTGATAAGAACCACTGAACCATTTGGAGCATTTAGATTCAAATTATTTGCCAGTCCAAGCTCTGCACCATCAACCTTGAAAACATTCAGGTAAGGGTCAGTTCCAATTAACTTCACTTCACCCCAATTGAGCTGGTTTGTTGTTCCATTAACAGGCTGCGCGGAAAGCTGTGTTGAGAGATTATTCAAGTATGAAGCAGCAGCATTAAAATCAATTACCGATGCTTTTCTTACTGTTCCATTTAGCACATCAACCGAAGATTTCGGTAAATTTGAAGTATTGCCATATACAACATTTCCGTTCATTACCGAACCGGCACCGAATGTTAAATCGCGTCCCACAACAAGCACATCTTCCGCTCCAAAAGAGTTTGGCAATTGGTCGCCAACGCTGTAACCCGTAAGGTTAGCATCACGTCCTACTGCAAGTTTACCCTGTGTATCGGATGATGGCTGACTTAAATCCTGCAGCACGAACATATTAAATTCTTTTGCAGGACCAAGATCAACAACCGCGTTGTTAAGAGCGGCAACGCTAATCTGCACTGTAATTTGCAATGTCGCGGAAGCACCTGAAGAAAGTGGTGAACCTACTGTCCACAAACCGGTGACGGAGTTATACTCACTTGATGGGTTTGCAGAAACAAATATCATTCCCGCCGGTAGTATATCGGTAATTGTTACTCCGGTAGCAGTTTTGGGACCCGTGTTCTTCAAAGTTAAGGTATAGGTAATTTGTCCGCCATTTCCCGCGGTGGAAACACTTGAAGTTTTGGTTAAAGATAAATCAGCATCATAGTTCGGTACATACATACCCGCGTCTATTGATATATTATTATCACCGGCAGCCAAAGTAAAGCACGTTGTTTTTCCGGTTGACGGATCAACATCAGAATCTAAAGTAGTGCTTGACCCTTGATGTATGGGACTGAATGCATACGAGGAAGGAAGAGTAAACTTCACGGAATAACTTCCGGGTAATAGATTGTCAAAATTATAATACCCGTTTGCATCTGTAGTAGTGTTTGCTATCAAAGTGTTAGTGCAAGAGTAAAGAAGGACAAAAACATTCGGCAATCCGGATTCGTTATTGTCTTGAATTCCATTTTCGTTCAAGTCTTTCCAAACATAGTCACCCACGCTTGCTTTTCCTTGATACACGCCCGCGGCACGGGAGTTGTCCGTCTTTCCCGGAGCAAGCAAAAAGCAGGCAGATTGACCGGTTGCCGGATCAATATCGGAATCAATTGTTGTATCTGCACCGATATTCTTGCCGGTAAAGAAATAACCTGTCGGCGGAATTACTTTAATATAGTAGCTGCCCGGTGTAAGATAATCAAATGAATATATACCATTCGCGTCAGTTGTAGTTGTAGAAACCAACTCGCCTGCACAGGCATAGAGTTTCACAACTATGTTCGGAATTCCCGGTTCATTAGTATTATTTTGTTTTCCATCGTGATTAACATCATCCCAAACTTTCGCGGTAACTTTTGCTTTTGACAAATACATACCGGCACTCCATATCAAATCATTTTTGCCCGGGGCAAGAGTCACGCAAATTGTTTTCGCGGTGACGGGATCAACATCTGAATTTAGCGAATCATTAGTTCCTGCATTTTTCGCGGTAAAAACATATCCGGCAGGCAATGCAAAGAACAATGAATAGTCACCCGGTGTCAGATTTGAGAAACCGTAGAACCCGTTTTGGTCAGTCTCTGTTGTTGCTATTAAATTGGTAACGCAATCATAAAGTGAAACTGTAATATTCGGAAGACCAAGTTCGCCGGCATCCTTAATTCCATTTTGATTTACATCGTTCCAAACTAATTTACCAATTGATGATTTCCTTGGATAACAGCCTGCAGCCCAATACTTTACAATATCACCTGCAGCCACGGGAGTACAAACTGATTTGCCCGTTGCCGGGTCAACATCAGAATCAATGGTAACATCTGTTCCCTGACTTTTAGCTGTGAGGCTCATTCCGTCAGGAGCAGTTACCTGTATATAGTAAGAACCGGGATTAACACCTGTGAATGAATATAGTCCATTTGCATCTGTAGTTGTCGTTGCAATAAGAGTATTGTTACAATCATAAAGTTTTACGGTAACATTTGCTATACCGGGTTCGCTGTTATCCTGCTTGCCGTTTTCGTTATTGTCTTTCCATACTTTATCAGTAATAATAGCTTTTGTAGAAACAATACCCGCGTCCCAAGTTAAATCAATTTCCCCTGAAGTAAGGGAAGTAACACTTGTTTTACCTGATGCCGGGTCGGGATCAGAATCTTTTGCACTATTACTACCTTGATTTTTTGCAGTGAATGTGTAGTTTGCAGGTAATGTGAACTGCACATAATAATCACCAACCGGCACATCGCTGAAAAGATAAAGACCGTTTGCATCTGAAGTTGTAGTTGCAATCAATGAATTCGAGCTGATGTAAAGTTTCACGGTAACGCCGCTCACACCCGATTCAAGGGTATCTTGAATTCCGTTTTTATTTAAATCGTTCCAAACAAAATTTCCGATGGATGCTTTTGTTGGGGTGTACATTCCGGCATCCCGCGATAAATCGCTGCTGCCCGCGACCAGACTAATGTTATCTGTTTTACCGGTTGAAGGGTTAACATCGGAATCAACCGCGCTATTTGAAACGGCATTTTTAGAACTGAATACAAATCCGCTTGGAAGTGTAAACTGAACATAATAGGTGCCCGGGTCTTGATTAGCGAATAAGTAATTTCCTGAAGCATCAGTTGAAGTGGTCGCAGCCAAAACATTAGCCGATGTGTAAAGCTGCACGGTAACACCTGAAATACCTGATTCTGTATTATCCTGAATACCGTTTTGATTGGCATCGTTCCAAACTTTATCGCCAACACTTACTTTGTTGAAATAAATACCTGCATCTTCTTTGGTTGAATTTTCTCCTGAAGCAAGGGTAAAGCAGGCTGTTTGTCCTGTCGAAGGATCAACATCGGAATCTTTTGTATCGTCTGCACCTTGATTTTTAGGGCTGAAAGCATATCCCGCGGGTAAATCAAATTTCACGTAATAACTGCCTGAAGCAACATTAGAAAATAGAGAATTACCGCTCGCATCCGTTGTTGTAGATGCTTTCAAATTACCGCTGCAATCATAAAGTTTTACAGCAGCATTTGAATAACCAACTTCACCGGCATCCTGAATACCGTTTTTATTGGCATCATTCCAAAGTTTGTTACCAATTGAACCCGGAAGGCTTGATGGGCAGGTTAAAAATCCATTATCAGTCTTACCGTCATCAAAATTTTCATTCAATGATGTGAGTGCATCGTTCAATTCACTTTCAGAATAAGCACAGCTGCCGCCGCCAATATAAGTATTCGCGTAGTTTAATAATTCATCAACTGATTTACCTGAACAAGGACCTGATGTAATAACCAAGTTACGCAGCTTCGTCTCGTGACTGCCAAGTTTGCCGGCATCATCAAAAGCAACATTGAGAGATGCTGAAACGAGCTGTCCGCATAAAACTCCTGCAGAAGTACTCGTTGGATCAGTATAGTCGTGATCGAAAGAATGCGCGGTACCGCCTGAAGGGAGGCAATTTTTAACTGCTGTAGAAGAAGTAAATTTTGCTTTTTTCTCTCCGCCAATCGATAATCCGGAAGGACATACTTCTGAAAAATGTCCATCGCGAAGTTGACCGGGAGTACTGTTGCCTGGACTGCCCCAACCTCCTTGGGTATAGGTAGTATATCCTGTGAAATCGCAGTTATGTGATGGTGAAGGACTCCAAGTAACAGAACCAAGACACTGGCGGTTTGCAACTGTTGGAGTTGCCAATACTAATTTTTGGAATCCATTAGGGTCAGAACTGTTTTCGTATTTAGTTCCCTGAGGAATAGTGAAAGAAGTTGTCGCGGTAATGGTTGCATTGCTTGCTTCACCTTTTGTTAACTTAATAGATGGAGTAAATCCAGTGGTTGTTGTCACAGTTGAAGTGCTGCTCAAGGTTCCTGATGAAGCAGCAAAATTTACGGTTAGATTGTTAACACCATCACCATTCCTATCAATAGCTTTTGCCGTAAATGAACCTTTTGCATCTGAAGCAACCGTCTGTGTTTGAGGTGTAAATTCAAACGTGTTCAGCATTGCAAAACTTGAATAATGTGCATTTGCATCTGCAACAATCTGCAGCGCGCGAGTCTTAACGCTTGCTTCCTGCAAAGAGTTAATATCAATTCCATCGCTGTATGACCAAATAGCAGCCTGCACAGCAGCAGCTTCAACTTCAACAGATGATGCTGAGCCTGTATAAGGATATGCTTTATAAGGAAAGTAATAGTTGAGAATATAAGTTATCTGACCCGGAGTACTGCCATTATCCGTGTAAGTATGCGGCTGCCCGGCAGTCCAGAAAACCAGATTATGAGATATATCTATACAATAGAACTTCGCGCTATTGTTGTCAATCGTTCCGGCAAATGTGCCAGCCCACACGTATTCAATAGCAGTTGTATCATAGGGATTCTTAAAGTGTACTGCTGTAACTTTATCCAAACCAGTAACTTTTGCTGAACTTGCTCCTTCAATTTCTTTATGTGCAAAGAAAGAACCGGGCAGGTTTGTTTTGTGTGCTTTCAGTGAATCGCCTGATGAGGCGAAACTAACCGTGTTCATTAGGTAAAACAAGGCTATGCAAACTAATCGCGCCGCATTGTATTTTGTACTATCCATTTTAGTATCCATTATATTGTTGTAAAGAACTATGATGTATATTAAACTATTTATTTGAAATTATCAATAGTTATTTTATAGTATTGACAAATATCAATTATTATGCCATCAGAGAAGCTATTTATAAAATATTTTCTCAGGATCAATACAATTACGAAAATAAAAATAACATCTCAAATTTTGCTATTATGTGCTTTTACGAGCGAAAATCACACTATTTCATCGCACCGTTTGTAAATAGCAGCCTCTGTCTTTATCTCGTTGATTCAAAAGAGAAGTATAGTTTTTGCCTCAAAACAGGATTTTGTATTTAAATGAAACATATAAAAATTATTAGAAATATGATGAAACTCTAAAGATATTAGTTGCAAATATAGTTGTGAGTTGCTAACTTTAATGTTGTCCCATTGAAAAAGGGAATGACAAATGAAGAAAGCTATGGAATTGTATTCACTTATTATATTATCTAACAGAAAGGTTACTATATGAAAATCGGAATTATCGGCTCGGGTGCTGTCGGACAAACATTGGCAGCAGGATTACTCAAGTTAGGGCATAGTGTTAAAATTGGAACACGAAATCCTGATAAGCTCGCGGATTGGCTGAAGGCGGCAGGCGACAAAGCATCTATCGGAAGTTTTGAAGAATCTGCAAAATTTGGGGAAGCAATTATTCTTGCTACATTATGGGGCGGAACTAAGAATGCTGTTGAATCAGCCGGAGCAAATAATTTTGCCGGCAAGATTGTTTTGGATGTGACAAACCCGCTTAATTTTTCGGAAAGCGGAGCTGCAAAATTAGAAAGCAGCCAAGGTCACTCCGGTGCAGAACTCATTCAAACCTATATACCGGGGGCAAAGATCGCCAAAGCATTTAACCATATTGGCGCGCATATAATGATAAAGCCTGCTTTTGAAGGCGGCGTACCTGATTTATTTTTAGCAGGCGATGCAGATGCAAAGAAATTCACAACTGAAATCGCGCTTGCCTGGGGCTGGAACAGCGTAATTGATTTGGGAGACCTTTCCCAATCATATCTGCTTGAAGCATTTGCAATGCTCTGGATTAAATACGCGTTTAATACCGGCACTTGGAATCACGCGTTTAAATTGTTATTGAAGTAATTCCAAGTTGAATTGACTTTTCCTCATACAAAAATAGGCTGTCTCATTCACGGGACAGCCTATTTTACAATTTATTTTTCTGCACAGGGCAACGCGGTTTCATCAGGTGTTATCTCGGCTGTACTTTCCCGATGGCTAACTGCTGCAGTCGCGTGGACTTCGTTCATACCGTGTTTCTTCAATTTATCTTCAATTTCGGCAAGTTTTTTATCTAAGTCATTAACCGATTTTTGAATATCAGCTTCTTTAGCAGCACCTTCGCGAATCCATATTTCTAATTTTTCCGAGAAATCCGGAGACTTGGCATCTGAAAATCTTTGCCTGTTATCTTCAAGATTCTTTTGCACGCGTAAGAGCGTTTCATAAGCCTTTTCCCGTACTGCTTTTAGTTTAACTAGTCCCTCTTTTTGTTTTTCAAGCCAGTCTTGGAATTGATCTTTACGCTGTCTGCGTTTATCTTTCAACGCGGCCCAAAGTTCTTCCACGTGATTGAGGTACTTATCTTTTTCTCCCTTTTTAAGCCACAACATCCTTATATTTGACTGCAATTCCTTTAGGAATTCCGCGGCTTTTCCCGGATTTGAATGTTCAACAATATCTTTTGCTTCTTCGTATAACTCACTGGCACGTTTGCCGTGATTCTGAAAAGTGAGTGTTTCAGTTTCTTTAATTTTTGCGCGGACAGTATCAACCAATTCAAAGAGTATGCGTTTTTCGTGTCGCAGCAAATCGATATCGGAATCGATAGCTTTCCGGATATCCCGCAATTTATCGCGTGATTCTTGAATTCGCGAACCTACTCTTTCCCAATGAGAATCAGGCTGCAATTCAGGTGCGCCGCCAAATACAGTATCTATAGACAGAAGATCGGTTTCGAAAGTGTTTTTCATCGTCCCGCTTATTTCGCCAGTCTTTTCAATATATTCAGAACGATGTTCTTTTATAGCGGTATAACGATCCCAAAGTTTGTGTTTCTGCTCATCAGCCCATCTCCCGATCTTGCGGAATTCTTTTTCAAATAATCGGGATTGTTCAATAAAATCAGGGCTTTCAAGACTGCGCTCAACAGCATCAAGCTGGTAATCCAGCTCCATTGCCTGCTGCTCCTGCTCGTGTTTGAGGTTCTCAAGCCACGCTTTTCTCTCATCCCAAAGATGATTAAACTGCTGATATAACTCGCGTTTCTCGTCATTCGAAAGTCCGCGCGTTTGGCTGATTGTTGAACGAAAACTCTTTGCAAGTTCGCTAAATGAAGGATCTGTTACTTTCTTTGATAGATCTTCTAGGAGTTCTTTGATATCCATTTCGCTGCTTCTTTAATATGTATTCTTTGTACTCTACGAATATAATTTAAATAATTGTCTTAATCTATATAAAAAACAAGAAACATTTGAAATTCTAAAAATAATTTCGGTACAAGAGCAAAAACCTAATCCCCAAACCACAAAATTTGCCTTTTGGAGCTTGTGAAGTCATAACTTTTACATTTTCTTAAATATAATCTTCGCGGTCTTTCGCGTCTTCGCTTGAGAAATGTCTTATTATTACTTAAGAAATTATTTTGAAAATTCCTCGAAGAAATAAACCGAACTTTTAATACCAAGCATAAAATGCGTCAATGAAAAATGTTCATTGGGCGAGTGAAGGTTTTCTGAATTTAATCCAAAGCCCATCAATACCGCGGGAGCTTTTAGTTCATTAGCAAAAGCTGCAACAACAGGAATGCTGCCGCCTTCGCGCATATAAACTGTTTTTTTGCCGAACGCGCGTTCCATTGCTTTTGATGCGGCAATTGTTGCTTTCCCATCGATCGGAGTAATAACAGGATAACCGCCGTGTAATTCTTTCACTGTCACTTTCACGCTTTTTGGCGCGATTGCCTTGATATGCGCCGTGAAAAGTTTTGCTATCTTTTTGGGGTCTTGATTTGAGACTAACCGCATACTTATTTTTGAGGATACCTTCGATGGAATTATTGTTTTCGCGCCTTCACCGGTATAACCGCCAACAATACCGTTGCAATCCAAAGTTGGGCGTGCCCATTGGCGTTCAAGAGTAGTATATCCTTTCTCTCCGGCTAATTCTTTTACGCCAACTTCTTTCATATAAGCCGATTCACTAAATTTCAATTTCTTGAAATTTTCGCGTTCCTGCCTGCTAAGCTGGAGTATGCCGTCATAGAATCCGGGAATAGTAACTTTGCCGTTTTTGTCGTGCAGTGATGCAATCATTTTTGCAAGCACGTTAACAGGATTGGCAACCGCGCCGCCGTAAGAGCCTGAGTGCAAATCTTTGTTTGGTCCTGTTACCTCCACTTCCATATAGCACAAACCGCGCAGTCCGTATGTTAGTGTTGGCAGCCCCGGTGCATATAAAGAAGTATCGGAAATTAATACTGAATCGCAGGCGAGCATTTTCTTATTTGCTATAATAAACGGTTCAAGATTTTCACTGCCGACTTCTTCTTCTCCTTCAATCAAAAATTTAACATTCAAGGGGAGTGTCCCGTTAGCTTTGAAGCAGGCTTCAACACTTTTGATGTGGATATATAATTGTCCTTTATCATCAGTTGCACCGCGGGCAAAAATTTTGTCGCCTATAATAACAGGATCAAAAGGGTCGCTTTTCCAGAGAGAAGGGTCGCCGGCCGGCTGAACATCGTAGTGCCCATAAATAAGCACTGTAGGTTTGCCGGGTGCGCCAAGCCATTCGCCATAAACAACAGGATGACCGTCTGTCTTATGGATTTTAACCTTTTTCATACCGGCATCTTGGAGTTTTTCTGAAATATATTCGGCAGCTTTAATCATATCCCCTTTATGTTCACTTTCCGCGCTCACGCTTGGAATGCGAAGAAGTTCTTTAAGTTCCTCGATATATCGGTCGCGGTTTTCGTCAATATAATTGTCTATCGGTTCCATATAATTTGCCTTTGCATAACTTTATAATTTTCACATCAGGGTTTTCTTTTATCTCAAGAACTATTCTTACTTGATAAGATTATTCGTAACTATTTAGGTCAAAAAAAATAACCTAATAGATTTGCAAGATAATAATATTTTGTATTTTTGATTTATACTATATTCCATTAAAATAAAGTTTTGGTACGAACATATAACCCTTTGCGGTCTTTGAGTATTCGCGTGAGAGATTGTTAATTTTATTTGTGAACACGCACTAAGCTTTTGACTTTTTCAGGAAACCATATTTATTTTTTTGTTATTCAACTTCCTTTTCCTTTTTACAACTATCAACAAGTCAATGCCCGCGTCTGGTTGAATGTCTCCGCATCCGAGCGAACCGAAAAGAAAGGAAAGAGTTTTGTATATTACAATTGTAAATTTTTAATTTCACTTCCCTGTTAGAGCAAAATGGAAGGAATTCAGACTATGAAATCATTTCAACTATTGGCATTGTTACTTCTGATGTGTCTGCCCCTTATCGCGTCAGATACAGGTGATAGTCTTGCCGGAAGCGTGAGGGAGGATACATTCTCATTCAAGGAAGATGCACCTATAGGCGTAGGACTTTTCGCAGGTCCGTTTAGCGGTGCCGGTATTTCACTTCGATTGAATGGAGCCTCTCCCAAAGAAATCGGTTCGCAATTTACAGGGTATTTTTTTACCTCGGGCAAAGGTGAATCAGCCGGCTCAATTGGCTGTCAATTGCTGCTGCCTATCAGGACTTATAACCGCTTGCGATTTATGGCAACAGCGGGAATTGCATATTTTAGCGATGCATCTTCAAAATTTCGCATTGGCGCGGGTGTGCTTAGTGAATGGCTCTCTTGGTCGCGCTTGGGATTTTCAATCGGATTAGATGTAATTACTATTTATGACGATGGTACGGTACTTGTTCCATTTGTATCAGGTGGAATGCACATATATTTTTAAATGAAGGCTTGTTCCCATAGATTCGCTCAATAACAAAAAGTAACTATTTCAATTTTCTCCGACCTATTGCTTTACTCTGTATTTACTCTTATTTTAAGTTTTTATTTCAAAAATTATATTGCAACAGGCATAAAATGAATTTTCGCGTTTTGATTATCGTGTTCGCTTCCTTGTTCTTGCTTCCAGGCTGCTTAATCGTGTCTAAAATATCTTACCGCATTTCACTCAAGGAAGACTTGAGCGGTTCCGCGGTTGTCACTTTTTTTGACATTCGCTCCGATGCAGTGGGAAATAAAGAATTTGATGAAGACAAAAAAAATCTTTTCGATTACATCTATAAAAGTGATGACTTTATTCAATCACTCAAGTTAGAGGGGAAATTTGTGCAAAAAAGAGATTTGAAAATTGAAACCGGCAAACTCATTGGTTCGGCAGTTTATGAATTTAACGATGTGGAAAAAATAGAAGGTATAAGAAAAGACGGCAAATATTTATATCTTACGCTGCAAAGCGATGACGAGGTGCTTTCGACTAATGGTGAAATTGTCGGGCAAAACGAGTTTAAAAGGATTATTTGGACGCAGGGCGTTAAAGAGTTATCGTTCGATATAGCATCAGGGCAGTCGCAGCAGAGAACAAAAGACTTGAAACCATTTCTTAATAAGACTCAGTAACATCGGCAATGTTCGCGGAGATTGTTTTTTTTCAACCTTTCAAGATAACATTCACCTATAAAATCCCGGGGGATTTAGAAGAATCAATAGCAATTGGCAAGCGGGTAATTGCCCCGTTCGGAACCAAGACTTATTCCGGTTATTGCATTTCAATCAGTGAAACTTCCACTTATGCGCCCGAGAAAATAAAAGACATCTTTGATGTAATTGACCCGGAGCCTATCCTTACACCAAATGATATACTGCTGTACAAATGGATGGCAGACTACTATTTTTCGCCGCTTGGCGAAGTTTTGAAACTCACTATTCCCCACGGCAGTGAAACACAATCCAAGCGAAGAATCGCGGCTGACACGGCATATTGCAAGCAGCTGTTTGCCTCACTTCCTGTCAAAGCAACTCTCAAGCGAAGCATCGTTGAAATTCTTATCAATAAAAACACTGTCACGCTTGCAGCTTTGCAAAAGGAAGTAAAGCGAAAGAATATTTATTTTGTAATTCGCGCGCTGCAAGCCGAGGGCGCGCTTTCTATTATTGATGATGAACTGAAACCGCGAATAAAAGAAAAGCAAGAACGGTTCGTGCAGCTATCAGTTGCAAACGAAAGTGCTTTGGCAATGCTTCCCGAATTAGAAAAACGCTCGAAACAACAAGTGTTATTGCTGCTAAAGCTGATAGAAGCGGAAGGTGCTGCATTGCCATTGGCGGCATTGGCTAAAGAAACCGATGCGCCGCTAAGTTCATTTGACTCGCTCGCTAAAAAAGGAGTACTGAAAATATTTTATCGTGCTGTGGACAGACAGCGAAAAGAAACTTTTCAGAACGACCTGGCGGAATATACACTAACCGAGCAGCAACAGTCAGTTTATGCCGAGGTTGCCGAGTCAATTACCGATGGTACTTTCAAACCATTTTTATTGCACGGTGTTACCGGCAGCGGGAAAACTCTCGTGTATCTCGAACTGACCAAAAAAGTTTTAGACACGGGGAAAAGCGTGCTGCTGCTTGTTCCGGAAATATCACTCACACCGCAAATTACTTCGCGATTCTACCACCGGTTCCAAGATGAAGTAATAGTTCTGCACAGCAAGATATCCGATGGCGAGCGGTTTGACGCGTGGATGAAAGCAATACGCGGGCGGGCACGCGTGGTTATTGGCGCACGCTCGGCATTGTTTGCTCCGCTACGCGATATCGGGTTAATTATCATAGATGAAGAACACGATGGCAGTTATAAACAGAATGACACTGTTCCACGGTATCACGCGCGAGATTGCGCGGTATATAAAGCAATGCTTGCAAGCTGTCCAATATTACTTGGTTCTGCCACACCGTCACTCGAGACTATGCATAACGCCGAATCCGGGAAATACAGGCTGCTTAGTTTACCGGAACGAGTGGATGACGCGAAACTTCCTGAAATAACGCTCATTAATGTAGTGCAGGAAAAACGCAGGAACAGGATGCTGACGCTATTCTCACAGACGATGATTGAAAAAATCCGCGACCGCCTGCAAAAGAAAGAGGGAATAATCGTACTGCAAAACCGGCGCGGTTTCTCAACTACTGTATATTGTTTCGATTGCGGTGAAATTGAGATGTGCGAGAATTGTTCGGTCTCGCTGGTACACCATATCGATGCAAATTATATTTCCTGCCATTATTGCGGTTTCAAAAAGCCGGTGCCTTCGCAATGCACAAAATGCGGGTCTTTTTCAATTAAATATTTTGGCACAGGCACCGAACGCGTGGAAGATGAACTTGCATACTACTTTCCTGATGCAGTTACCAAAAGGATTGATTCGGACTCCTTGACAAAAATCGGTTCATTTGGCAAAGTGCTTTCCGAGTTTCGCGATGGAGATATTGATATTCTGGTTGGAACACAAATAGTTGCCAAAGGATTAGATTTTGCACGCGTGACGCTCGTATGCGTAATTTCCGCGGAAACTAACTTATGGATACCGGATTTTAGGGCAGATGAACGTACGTTCCAGTTATTGACACAAGTGAGCGGCCGTGCCGGGCGAAGCTCAGCTGCCGGTGAAGTACTCATTCAAACCCAAGATGACAGCAACCGCGTGCTGCAAAAAGTTATTAAAGCAGATTACACGGGATTTTATAAATCCGAATTATTTCTTCGTGAACGGCACAAGTACCCGCCGTTTATGAGGCTGTGCCTTATTGAAATGAAAGATACCAATGAAGATAAGGTGAAGTTCGCCATTGCCGATTTCCATAGTTCACTTTCTGCATATAAAAATTTTATTATTATTTCGCCGCCAACATCCGCGGTTATCGCGAAGATAAACAACGTTTATAGATATCAGATATTAGTAAAGGGCGAAAAAGAAAGAGACAGAAACGGTGAGAAAATGCGTACCATTTTAAATGACTGTATCGCTTACTTTACCAAGAACTCAAAATATAAAGATGTGCAATTAATACTTGATATGGACCCACAGGTTGTGCTATAATTAGGACTCGTTCAGAAATAACATTAACACTTTCTCACGTGAAGGTTAGATTTTAGAAGATGTAAATATTATTGTCGGGCAGTCCTTTACTTTCTTTTTTTTAGTTTCAACACAACCTGCTTTTTTTCGCGTTCAACTACAAAATCAGAAATATGCGAAGAAGTTTTGAATATATTGATTACCGGCATACGCTCCTGCTTCAGTGGCTGTTCCTCAATCTCGCGTTCATCTATATCGCGCTTCACTTTATTGAGAAAGTCACCGAATGTTTGTTTTGTCCGCGGATGAGCTGTACGCGGCTGCACTTTCGGCTCTTCACGAGGAGCAGGTAATGGAATTGGTTTTAGTTTCTCGGTTTTTTGCTCCTGCATTGGTGCAGGACTTGGCGGAGTTACAGCTTTGGATATAATTGCAATAGGTTCAGCCGCTGGCTTGTTTTGTACAATAGGTTTCTTTGCAGGAGACATAGGAGTATAAGTCGGAAGTTGTTCTGCTGTTTGATTTTTCCGTAATGTGCTTTGCCAACTATTGGCAAGAGTTTCTGAAGTGTCTCCCTGCTTAGTGCGTAGTTTATTCAATGTTTGCGCGTTAGTGGAAGGGTCTTCCTCGATGAAATCAGATTTCATATCCTCGGAAGTAATAGCGATAAATTTTCGTTTTGGTATAACGCGATTTTTTTCCGCGGGATTTGCAGCATCCTCTTCATCGAAATGCACCTCGTCAAATGCAAAAATAATTTCAGCGAATACTCTGTCGTTTTGGTAACGTACTTCAGCTACTTCCAAATCAAACGCGTAAATCTCGTGGTATTTAGCTTCACCAAAACTTGTCATCATAGAAAGCAGCCCAACTTGCTGCACGCGAAAACGTAAAAACGGATATTCACCAATATCGCTATATTCTTCCAATTCCTTTATTGCAAAGATTGGATCGAAATAGAATACTTCTTTAATACCGTTTATGTTCATTATGTATCCGTATTTCAAGAATGTCTGCTCCATCCGAGGCAAGTTAGTCAACAAACGATAGACAATTACATTCTTCGGCCTGCCATCTGCTAAATATCGGCATACATCATTAAAATGTATCGGTTTAGGATATTTGATAGTAGAGTCTTTGTTGATCAATTTGAAATTGCGGTTCAAATCGAACTTATTTAGCGAATAAATGAAGATGTCATTTTTCTTGACATCCAATGTCTCAAGCACCATTAGTTTTGTAAACTACGAATATCTTTTTTTTGTGAGTGAATAGTGATTTAATTTCGCTATAATATGATTAAAAAATTACTCGAAAGAAGTCTAATTATTAAATTAAAATAAGGAATATTAAAGATATTTGGTATAGTAAAATTGGAAAAGTGCAGTATTTCCCGATAATACTGGCGGATGACAGATAGCTGGCGAACCGTTCGTTCCTTTCATTTTTCCATAAAATACCTTATCTTATTAAGACTCGTTCTTAAATAACTTTAACAAGGTTCTCGCGCGAAGATGCGAAGACCGCGAAAGTATTCTTAGAAGCTGTAAAAGTTATTTCTTAGCAAGCCTTAAGTTCAATTTATAAGCTGAATGATATACTAATAAAAATTGCCGTTTTGTAATAAGAATATTAAAATTAGAATTTCTCCGTGTAAGTCATTATGAATAGAAAAAACAAATTCTTCGATTTTGTTGTTAATAAAGATAACGTGAAACGCGTACTCATCATACGCAACGGGTTGGTTGGCGATGTTGTCAATATTTCTTCCGTTATAAAACAACTTACCCTGACATTTCCGCAAATTGCCATTGACGTGATCATTGGTCATACCGCCGCACCTGTACTCGCGAATATTCCTAATCTAAATAAAATATACAAGTTCAATTTTACTTATAACGCGATAGGCATCCTGAAGCAGATTCCATTTTTTATCAAAATGGGTTTCCCTAAGTATGATATCGTGATAGTGAACGAAGTGAATACACATTTCACAATTATGTCGCGGCTGATTAGAAGCAAATTTCACGTAGGATTTACCAACTCACTCTCAAGCTTGTATGACTATTCTGTTACGCGTCCATATAAAGAAATGGCTGTTGCCGAGTGTAGAACAGTGAATGAATGGACAGACGCTTCTATTTGTCATACCTTAGAAAGCGGGCATCAATCAAGCCGAAACACGTGCGTGGATGTAGAAATTTCCGCGCATCTTGTCTCACGGACGATGAAGTTTCAGCAGTCAAGCAAAAATTCTTTGATGTAATTAATTTTGAGCAAGGTTTTGCAATTATTCATCCCGGCACAAGTTCGCAAAATTCTGAACGGTATTGGGAGGGAAAAAAATATTCGGAACTCGCGGAGGCATTATATGTAAAATATAATTTGCAGGCAGTTCTTTCGGGAGTTACAAACGACCTTCCGAACATTGTTAGCATTGCCGCCGGAATAAATACACCGCGGTTTTCATCGGCAGGAAAAACTACACTTAGAGAATTGATAGTGCTTACAAAACTCGCGCGGCTCGTTGTCGCGCCTGATACGGGAATAACGCATATCGCGGCGGCATTAGATACACCTGTTGTCGCGTTGATGGGTATGAATGATCCTGTTGATACAGGTCCTTATAATCCCAATGGAAAAGCAGTAGTTGCTTCTGCAAAGCTAATATGTCAACCGTGCGTTCTGCAAGACCCGAAACCGGTACAGTGGGAACAATGCAAAAAAACACGACCGGTAACCTGTATGCAGGAATTGAAAGTTGAAACTGTGATGGAAGCTGTTATCAAGTTAAATATTATGCCAATCTAAAACCGATCTATAATCATTGCCTTAAAATCCGTATCTTTGCATATATAAAATAGTGTTCTTTTTCTAAGAAGTTTTAAAACAATTACAGAAAGCACCGGTGCAGGCTGATGACCGAACCACTCGATTTTTGTCGCGTTAAAAAATTTGATGAAAAGGGGTATGGATTTCTTAGAAGTCTATATTACCCCGGTGATATATTTTTTCATTTTTCGTGGATAAAGAAGGAACTGTTTTTAGATAAATTGCAGGCAATGAAACGGGGCGATTTCTTTCTTTATTTTCAATCAGTACTCCAGCCAAACGGCAAACGCAAGACACAAAAAATATGGTATTCATTAGATGAAGTGCCGAGAGAGTTTATTCCAGCGTTTGCAGAACAGTTAATTGCCGATTTGAATGAGGGAAAAACAAACACATTTGATATTATTTACGCATTTACCCAATTAAAGCGATGCGGCTATTTAACACAAGAGCTGCTTCATAAATTCCTCACCGCGAGAAAAATAATCGCGCTGCCGACAACCATCCTCTCTGCATTGAGTGCGGATGAAATTATTTATTTTAAGACACTGTTAAATCTTGATGAATTAGAAAAAAGCAATAACAAACCGTTTTGGTTTGATGATATGCTGGAGGCGTAAGGGAAACCTATTCAACCGAGGAATTATACTTAATCAACTTATTCCAATTTATTGCACCGTTATTATTGCAATATTCGACAGTAAACTCTTTAGTAAATTGGTTGATTCTATTTGCATAGGAAATAATAAATTCATCATTCTTTTCACGGGCTTTATGGCTGAGCGGTTCAATAATTTCAAGGTAAAGATTTGTATCACTCGAAATAAATTCCCAGAATTTCTGTCCGCAATACTTGAAATAGTCTCCTTTGTCCGGCTTCGCATCTTTTCCATAGCAGCAGCCATTCACCGCCGTAATATTTAAGGAGGAATTACTTGTCCGTAATGTTTTCTTGGCTGTTTTAAAGTCGGATACCATTTTTGTAATTTGAGAACTATTTCCCCAATTTGGTCCTGACTTAATAGCTACAATATATCTAATCCCGTCTGCATCAAACTCGAGGTCTATTCCATTAATTCCTGATTTACGTCCCGAATAGACTTTTTCGTTTACAAATATTGCCAATCCCTCTAACCAGTCACCAAAAATAGTTTCTTCATTCGAGGATATATGAGCATCGACAAATCCCTTGATAATCTGCTCAGCTGTGAGAACATACTTGGCTTTGAATAAATACGGATTTTTTCGCTTGAGTATTTGTGATAGTTTTAGCGTATCAAGACTTTGAATCTTTTTTTGATGAAATATTCCGATGTTTTGTTCCACGTACTGTGTCAGATCGCTTAGATTTAGATTCTTCATATTTAACTTTCGGCTCAAATAAATATGCCTCAACAGGCTGCAATTGTTGTTTAACCATATTATAATATTCAGGAACTATTTCAATCCCGATTGAATTTCGCTTCATTCTGCCTGCAACTGATAATGTTGTACCGGACCCCATAAACGGGTCAAGTACAATATCGTTTTCTTTCGTAAACAGTTTTATAAACCATTCCGGCAATTCTTCGGGGAACGCGGCACTGTGATTTTTATTATTGCACTCCGTGGCTAAATGTAAAACATTGGTCGGGTATGCTTTATCTCTATCCACCCAATTGGAGATGTTTTTACCGAATCCGCTCCCGACTCTTGAAGTATCACGGGTTTTATCCGTATTCGATAAATTCTTTAATCGAGTTTTTGCCCAGTCACCCATCGGCACCATAACTTCATCTTGGTACATCGCGAATTGTTTTTCCTTGTTGAATTGCAAAAGCCTTTCCCACGAGTCGCGAAACCTATTTGGCCATTTACCGGGATATGAATTTTTTTTGTGCCAAATAAATTCTTCAGTCCATAACCAGCCCTGTTTCCGCATTGCAATTATTAACTCCATAACATAAGTGCTTCGTTCACCCTCAACAACCTTTTCTTTTATATTTAGAACAAATGTTCCCGTTGCTTTAAGCACTCGCAGAAGTTGTTCCGAGATAGGGAGAAACCATTCAACGTACTTATCGTGGCGAATACCGCCATAGGTGCTTTTCCTTTGGTCGGCATAAGGCGGTGAAGTAATAATCAAATCAACGGAATTATCGGCTATTTTTTTTAATTCAGTTGCGCTGTCACCGAGAAAAATGTCAGTATAAATTTCTATCATTCTATTCAAATTAATTTAGGATACGCGGTAGAAACCTAATTATCCGCGTATACAATATAATAAGTTTGCTGGGGTGTACGACAAATTATCCCGGCTATGAGAATGATTGTGTGACAGTAACTACTCAGCCGGTCTAACTGTTTATAAATTATATGGTTACAAATATTCGAAATTATTCAATAAAATATTGAAAATTTTTAAGTGCTGATAAAATAATGACTTAGATTATTTTGCTTTTATTACCAAAAAAATCAAATATTTAGTAACTCATTATTATACAATTGGTTATACTGTATTAAAGCGGCTGAGTAGTTACGTGTGACATAATTATTTATCATTGATTTTTTGGTTTGTCTGAATCATAGATTAAAAGTATTTTTTCTGCAGCCGCAGCGAAATATTCACCAATGCAATCAATACCGGCACTTCAACTAAAGGACCAATAACCGCGGCGAATGCTTCACCTGAGTTTATGCCAAATACTGCAATTGCAACAGCAATGGCTAATTCAAAATTATTACTGGCGGCAGTGAACGATAACGTAGCTGTTTTCGA
>CAIYTF010000005.1 GCA_903929035.1 uncultured Ignavibacteriales bacterium | reverse complement strand
GCGGCGTGAATTTGCCCCCTTCGGGGACATAGATGCTTTTTATCATTCTCCCGTGAGTTGTCACTCACGGTTATTCAAATTTAGTCCCTTTGGGACATAATATCCGTGCCGTATATTTTCTTGATTTCAGAAGACTGAGTAGCTACGAATCATCGAAAATAAAATGGTTTGGTATAAATTGTCTGAATCACTGATTTACAGGATTATAGGATTGCAAAGAATTTAGAAACAACCTTTGCGATACTAGCGTCTTCACGTGAGAAAGTGTTATTTCTAAAAAGATGTAATTATTACCGGTATTTTTTGCATTACCCTGATAAACCATTATATAGCCTTATCTTGCATCTATAATAAAAAAACCCCCGATGTTGGGGGGAACACCGGGGGAGCTGTTGTTAGTTTACAGGTCAGGGGAGAAACCTGCAAACGAGGCTCTCAAATATAGTGAATATTTTTTAAATGCAAGCATTTTTTACAAAATATTTTTATTTTTTTCTTTTCTGCTAAACGAAAGCCTCCTTCCTTTCCCAAATTGATACTAAATCTCACTTTGATACAATGGGCTGCTATTTAATACCCCTTTTTTAGTTAATTTTCAAACTACTACATCGGCACAATAATTGATGAATATAAAGATAAATTATTTGGAATTGTTTAGGCAAAAAAAGTATTTTTTGTTTCCCTTTGGTACAGGTAAAAGAATTTACTAATTTTTGAAAAATAATTTGCATATAATAAATAATTATTGTATTATATGTCAATATAATTTGAATAATAGGCGATTGGCAGCCGATAGTAACGATAAACTTTTTTCAAAAAGTTTCGAATATATATAATACGAATGAATTTTAAAAGTTAGATACTGTATGAATCTTTTACACTTGTTTCTTAATTTTTGTTTAAATAGGTAGAACAAAATGGGTACTGCGCAAATATTGGTTTTAATGGCAAGCCTGATAATTTTAGGATTGCTTACATTGCAGTTTACCGGTTCCTCCGGCAGGAACGCTGAAAGTAATCTATATAATCAGGCGCTGTTGACGGGTACAGGCATTGGGCAGTCGCTGCTTGAAGAAATACGAGGCAAGGCTTTCGATGAGGCTGTAATACCTCCTAATGATACAATTCAAAATCCGACTTTAACTCCGGTTATTTCTCTTGGACGGGACGCGGGCGAAACAACTTATGATCAGTTCGATGATATTGATGACTATAATAATTATTCAAGAACAGACTCGATGTCTATATTTGGCAATTTTTTCACCACCGCGAAAGTTTATTATATTGTTAATGATATTGCTAATATGGGCACTGGCGTCTATTCAGCAACCCCAACTTTCGCAAAAAAGATTGATGTTGTAGTATGGAATTCGTTTCTCAGGAAAGATAATACAAATATTCTTGACACAATCAGACTAACCGGAATTAAGGCATACTAAAATGGATCAACTAATTAATATAATAGGCACGTACTATTTGAGCGGATTTGTAATCCTGAATGTTCTGTATTTGAATATTAGAATGAACGATTCGGTTAATCAAATTATGCGCGATACTTATAGCGAACAGAATGTTGTTGCTATCTCTCAAATTCTCGAGTATGATATTTACAAAGTTGGGCATAGTGCAAGCGGCGATATTATATTGAAGGCTGACTCGACTGCATTTACTTTTCGCTCCGATTTAGACAACAATAATGTTATTGATACTGTTTTTTACACTATGTCAACCCCAACCACCTTATCAACAACCCGCAATCCAAGAGATTTCATTGTATATCGTCAAGTAAATTCATCAGGTGCAAAGCTTACCGTGGCTTATTCGACTTCATTAAAGTTTACTTATTCAGATGCAACGGGTGCAAAGATGAGTTATGTTTCTATAGCCGGTACGGCTCAGGCAAGCAGAAATAATATTAAATACATTACTACTTACGTAAAATGCGAATCTTCGGACTCACTCTCCACGGATGCCCGGACAGCTTATTCACCGGTAGAGTGGCAAATGAAAATTAGACCAAAAAATATTTAAAATAAAAGGAAAAAACAATGGGTACTTCAACACTTATATATATAATTGGTGCATTGTCGGCTTTTCTGGTTATTAATAATAACATAATTAAAGTCACTTCGGACCAATCAACGATGGCTGTCGGTAAGTATAAAGCCGTACAAGGAAGGAATAACGCTAATTCCGTCCGCAGTTTGATCGAATCGCAAGTTTCTGCCAATATTACCACCAGAAACCCAAACGGTACTACCGTCAGCCTCTTAGGCGGAAACGCGTTTTACAGGGTAGTGGATACTTCAGTAACCTTTCCCGATTCTTTATCTTTGATAAAAGTTCAAGTAATCGGAACTTTTGGAGGTGATACAAGCAGGATGATGGCAACTTATAAAGTTCCGACTACTGTAACGTACAAAGGAATACCGACAACAGCATTTACTTACTCTGTATCATCGGGTGACAGTGCTATTGTTGACGGTGATATAAATGTAGATCCGGATAATGATGATCAAGACCTTGATGCAGATGTTCGTGTCAATCGGCATTTCAGGCACGACAGGCATCATAATCATAGACATATTCACGGACACGTGCATCATAACAAGGGTTTTGACGGCGATGAGAGTCAATGCGGCTCTGACCACGGAAGTAATCATCACGATGACCACGATAACTCTGAAGTTGCTCCAATTTCGGGAGTAAATGTTCAAAGGGATTCAATGCTGAAAGTCCCTAATTTCGATGAGAATCTATGTAAAACAAAAGTCATATATGGAAAAAATAATAATTATAATTGGAGTCACGGACAACAATACGGGAGTTGGTACTCTGATACAACTTATTATTATTTTTCTAGTTCTCAAGTTTACAATATTTCAAATGGTCACGGGTCATATTCAAACACAACTCTAACTCTTGGAACTGATAGTACTCATCCGGTGGTAATTTATATTGACGGCAATCTTACGTTGAATGATGATGCAATCGTGAGAGGATATGGAATTATTATTGTAAACGGGAGCTTAAATATGGGTACCGTTGATTTTTCTCACGTGGGCATCAATAATCATCGTGTTAAATGGTTCGTGGTTAACGATATAGTCATATCCGGATGCTCTCATAATAACCGTCATCGTTATTTCGGTTTCGGCCATAGTGGTTGGGGGAGCGGGAGAAACCACGGACAGAACGGTTGCAATATTCATAGCGATGAAGAAACAGATAACCACGGCAAAAGCCACGGACACCAAGATGGACACGCGTACGCGTTCGGTCATTTCTTCTCTAAGCACCATATTCGTGTTTACTGCACGCATATACACGGCGGCTTATCTGCAGGCGAAAGCGTTGAAACAGATGATGGTAGTGATGTATATTATGTACCGGGACCAACCACCACCACTACCAGCGCGGTTACTGTTACAACAACTTCGGCAAGTACAACTACCGGCAGATTAACTCTTTACAAGATTTATGAATAAAAGGCTTATCGGCTTTCAACGTTTTTCAGGTTGATGTTAAAAAAGACCGCGATTTTACAAAAATAAAATCGCGGTTTTTTTATGCGCGTAACAGTTACCTTTTATACCAAACCAATAACAAGTTAGACTAAATGTTTATTCCGAGAACTCTGAAAGAGTTCAATCTGAATAACCGTGAGTGAGTGCCGTGAAGCGGTGCGATGCTCACGGTAAACGCGGAACCCGCTCTCTCGTCTCCGCGGGAGGCGAACTACTCAATATTCCCAAAAAGTTACTGATTACACCGGATTTTGGTTGTCCACTTGCAGGGAACTGACTCTTGTTGGTTTCCTTTCCGTGAGCATCGCGCGGCTTCGCGGCACTCGCGCACGGTTATTCAAATTTTACTCCTTTGGAGTATCGCCGCGAGCATTCCATTTACTTTGTATCGGCATACTATTCAACTTCTTGTCTGTTTGGTATAATATAGCTTCAAACAACCTGCCATAAAACGGAAAACCCCTGCTATATTGCTATAACAGGGGTATCCGCCAAAAAAAATGACTAGATAACATAATGATATTTTTGTCATACAAATATAATAAAATTTCCAATTAAAAAGGCTGTCATTTAAATTAATTTTAGTAATTTGGCATATATATTTATGAATAATGAATAAACTATATTTTTCGGACTGTTTGAAAGTGTTGAAGGATTTGCACTCTGCAAATTCGGAAGGCTTCATCGACCTTGTTTATATTGATCCGCCTTTTAATTCCAAGCGGGATTATAATATATTGTTTGAATCGATAGATATGAAAGACACAAAGGCTCAAAAAGAGGCGTTTTCGGACACTTGGAGTAATGTTTCTTATATCGACACTATCAATGAAATTCAATCTCTCGATTTGGATTTGTACAGTTTCCTTTCAAATTTGGATAGCATTAAAGTTCCCAAAGGCACTGTTTCATATCTGTCAACGATGGCAATTCGGATTTACTATATTCATAAGGTTTTAAAAGATACCGGCAGTTTTTACCTGCATTGCGACCCAACAATGAGCCATCCTCTAAAAATGATATGCGATTTGATATTTGGAGCGAAGAACTTTCGGAATGAAATCATCTGGAGTTATAATAAATGGGCAGTATCTAAAATTTCTTTCTCGAGGAATCACGATATTATACTTTTTTATTCGAAGGATATGGACAATATCTCCTTTAATACTCTTTTCCAAGATAGAGCAGCTTCAACACTGAAAAGATTCGGCAAAAAGAAAATTGTTTCCGGTTTTAACGATACAGGCGAACGGCTTCCTTCCCAAACATTGGAGGAAGAGTCTCCGGGCGTGATTATGTCCGATGTTTGGAATCTTCCAATAATAGCACCTTCATCGAACGAAAGGCTGGGTTATCCAACGCAAAAACCGGAAAAACTATTGGAAAGAATTATTCAGGCAAGCTCCAACAAAGGCGATTTAGTCGCGGATTTCTTCTGCGGCTGCGGAACCACGATAGCAGCAGCGCAAAGGCTGAAAAGAAATTGGATAGGTGTTGATATTTCTCATTTAGCCGTAAAACTTATCTTGGATAGACTAACCCAACCATACCCCGCGCGAAGAGCAAAAATAATCAGGGAAAATATTCAAGTTTCCGGATTTCCTTCCGATATTGACGGAGCGAAAATGCTCGCGAGGGAAACTGATAACGGCAGATTTAGATTTCAAGATTGGATTATCGAAGTTATGCTGGGCGGTGTTGCAAATCCGAAGAAAACGGCGGACGGCGGGTTTGACGGGTATTTGCCTTTCTATTTGACTCAAGATAAAAAAGGAAATATTTTGATCGAGGTTAAGAGCGGCACAATCGGACTTAAAAACATACGTGAATTTATCCACGTTATTGAAAAGCGTAAAGCGGAATTAGGCGTGTTCGTGTGCTTTGAGGAACAAGTCTCAGGCGAAACGCGAAGGGAAGCTAAACAAGCGGGTTACTTTGAAAGTGAAAGTTATCCCGGTAAATATGATAAAATACAGATTCTAACAGTTGATGATTTATTAGATGGGAAAGGAATAGCTTTGCCTTACAGAAAAGAAGCTTTCAAGACAGCAACAAAGAATCTTGACTACATTACGGATGATCCGGAATTACCGTTTGAATAATAATTGTTAATGGTTTATTATCAATGGTTAGGGCTTGTCAATAAAGAAGCTTTACATCTTCCTCCATATAACCCTTCGCATCTTCGCGTGAGAAATTGTTAACCCAACTTGAAAATAAAATGGCTGGAAAATATTTTCAGAAGAGAAGTTTAGTTTTTAGAATAAAAAGCGGGTTAAATTAGTTATTGAACCAATAAAAGGCTGCCTGTTTAGGCAGCCTTTTATTTAATAGGTCGAATTAGTTTATGTAATTATTCAACAACTTTAAATTCAATTCTTCTGTTGAAAGCTTTGCCTTGTGCTGATTTGTTATCAGAAATCGGCTTTGTCGCGCCAAATCCGATAATCGAAAGCCTGCTCTCGTCAATACCTTTTGAAATAAGGAATTTTTTAACTTGTTCGGCACGAATTTCGGAAAGTTTTTGATTTGAAGCTACTGAACCAACGTTATCTGTATGTCCTTCAATCTGAACTTTAAGAGTAGGATTTGTTACCAGTATTTGAGCCGCGTTTATCAAAAGCGGGAATGCCTCCGGACGGAAAGTTGATTTTCCACCGTCAAAATTTATACCAATGAGTACCCAACTGCTTCGCGGGTTTGCTAATCTTGCCGCATTTTTCTCATCATTGTTAAACCCTAAGACAGGAGCATTACGTTTTACAATATCTTCTATTTTATTGTAGTCAACAATTGTTGCCGGTTGTGAATATTTCTTGAACAAGTCCTCAATTTTACTATAATCAATGCTGTTATCAGTTTTCACTTGTTTGGATGAAAAAAGTCCTTCTCCCGAGTTACAATCCTGAACAACAGGTCCGCGGTCAATGTACCATAGCCATCCAAATTCTCCAATGAGATATGAGTCTAATGTACCACCGAATAAACCGCCGCCGGGAGCATAAAGACCATCAAAAAAATCAGTTGTCACTTGATGAAAAGAAACTTCAGCTCGCAGGGCAAATTCAGAAGTCAATGGATAAATTGAACCAAAAATGAAGTTAACAGAAAATTCTCTATATTTATTTTCTTTATTGAGCTTATAATAGAGTACAGAAGCACCACCTCCGCCATAGAAATGAATAAGATTGCATTGAGCAAAGTTGTATAAATAATCTATAGACCAGGCAATAGTAACATTGGAAGTATTAGTTGAACTATAACCAGTAAATAAATTTGGATTACCCTTTACATATGGATTACTCTTCCACGTAAAATACATATAATCTAATCTTGATCTGAAAGAGTTAGCTTCGTCAACATCGTACTGTAAATAACCATTAAGTCCAAAATTAAAAACTTCGGAACTGACATCCCCAAATATACGCGGTGAAGATAATCCTCCACTCAATACCCAACCATTTTGGTAGGTTTGTGCCTGAATGAAACTAAGCGTGAACAATAAACTAAATAGTGTAACCCACTTCATAGTGGAGCCTTCATTTTTTATGATAAATTATTTAATTAAAGTTTATAACTATTTTGGTAGTCTGCCGATTTGTAAAATAATTGTTACCGGTAGTCAGAATAATTTAAATTACAAATTAGCGATTTCTAAATACTAAAAAAATCAAAAACTTAGATTTTATTACTTTTTTTCCGTAATTATTTTCCTAAAAAATATTTCCAAATTTTCTAATATTCAATTGGTTACATCCATTATTGAATACTTGAATAAACTTCAATAAGAACAGAGCATATTAATATTTAAAGAATCTGAAGTACAGTTTTTAAAGATATGTAATTATTTTATTTTAAATCAAAAGAAAGTTAAACTAAAAACTATGAAAATCAAACAACAAAGTAAAAAAAAGGTACGCGAAAAGATTAAATTCTCTTAATCGAAATTACAATATAGGTAACTACTCAGCCTGTTCTTGAATTTGTCCCAAAG
>CAIYTF010000004.1 GCA_903929035.1 uncultured Ignavibacteriales bacterium | reverse complement strand
GGGGCAAATTCACGCCGCGTAGTTAGTTCGCCCCCTTTCGGGGACGTTATTAGTTTGGGCTTACTTTTCCGTGAGTTAGCACTCACGGTTATTCAAATTTAGTCCCTTTGGGACAAATTCAAGAACAGGCTGAGTAGTTACCTTTTATTTTATTAATTTGATGCTAAAATAAATTTAAATTGGCAAAACTTAAAAATCGAGGTTATTATGACAGAATATACGCAAAATTTTTTGGCTGAAGTAAAAACAAAAAATACGAATGAATTCGAGTTTTTGCAGGCTGTGGAAGAAGTTGTCGAATCGCTTGATGTAGTGTTGCAAAGACACCCTGAATATCGCTCGGCAAAAATACTTGAAAGAATGGCTGAACCTGAGCGGGTGCTTATGTTCAGAGTTCCCTGGATGGATGATCAGGGAGATATACATATTAACCGCGGTTTCAGAATTCAAATGAATAGTGCTATTGGGCCTTATAAAGGCGGACTCCGGTTTCATCCTTCGGTTACATTAAGTATTTTAAAATTTTTGGCATTCGAGCAGGTATTCAAAAATAGTTTAACAACATTACCAATGGGAGGAGGTAAGGGCGGTTCAAATTTTGACCCAAAAGGAAAGAGCGATACTGAAGTAATGCGTTTTTGCCAAAGTTTTATGAGTGAACTTTATCGTCATATTGGTCCAAATACTGATATTCCTGCCGGTGATATTGGTGTTGGTGCCCGAGAAATTGGTTACTTATTTGGTCAATATAAAAGGTTGCATAACGAGTATAGCGGTGTATTGACAGGTAAAGGAATAAACTGGGGCGGTTCGCTCGTGAGGCCTGAGGCTACCGGCTTTGGTGCTGCATATTTTGCCCTTGAAATGTTAAAGACCAAAGGTCAGAACATAGAAGGAAAAGTTTTTGCCGTATCCGGTTTCGGAAATGTTGCTTGGGGTGCCGTATCTAAAATTACTGAACTCGGCGGTAAAGTTGTCACACTTTCAGGACCTGATGGTTTTATTTATGATAAAGACGGCATCAAGGGTGAAAAGATAGATTATATGCTCAAACTTCGTTCAAGTGCCAATGACCGCGTTAAAGACTATGCAGATGAATTTAAGGTGGATTATTTCTCCGGCAAACGCCCTTGGGATGTTAAAGTGGATGTTGCTATGCCGTGTGCAACCCAAAATGAAATTGAAACAGAAGATGCAAAAGAACTCGTGAAAAACGGCTGTATGTGCGTTTGCGAAGGTGCAAATATGCCAACAAGTTTGGATGCTTATCATATATTGAGAGAAGCAGGAATATTGTTCTCACCCGGCAAAGCCTCCAATGCAGGCGGTGTCGCGACCAGCGGTTTGGAAATGTCGCAAAACAGTATGCGAATTTCTTGGTCACGGGAGGAAGTTGATAGGCAATTAAGGGAAATAATGCAAAAAATTCACAACACTTGTTTGACGACTGCCGAAAGATTCGGAGTTCCGGGAAACTATGTTGTTGGTGCAAACATTGCAGGGTTTCTTAGAGTAGCAGATGCAATGCTTGATCAAGGATTGGTATAAATTGTTTATCGTGACAGCGAGTATCTACTTTAATATTTTCACGTTCGGTTCAAAACTTTGTATAACCTCATAAAATTTCTCATCTAATGGAGTTGATTTACCTGTTGCAGGATCAACTCTAACTATGACACCGCTCCCATCGGCAATAGTTTCACCGGTAGTGTTGTTAATGATCAAATGCTCAAAGCCATAGGATGAATGCTTAATAAAACTAACCCGATTGAAGACGTCCACTTCATCATCATATCGTGAAAGCCCGCGATAGTTTATTACATTTCTTACTATATAGAATAACGAACCATCGGAAAATATACCATTTGGGGGGATTAAATGGTTATGCTTCAAATATTGAATCCGCCCCTCTTCAAAAAATTTAATATAAACAACATTATTGCAGACTCCAAGCATATCAACTTCATTAAAGCGTACGCGAAATGTTTTTTTATGTTTGAAGTCCGCGGGCACTAATACACCGGAAATTTCCTCAATCATAGAGAGTCCTTTTTTATTTAAGGAATATTTTTTCTAATGATTCAATTAGTTTTTCTCTAAATATTGGTTTAGAAATAAAATCATTAAATCCTGCCGCGATGAATTTATCTTTATCCCCGGGTAGAACATACGCGGTAACTGCAATAATCGGTAAAAGCTGAAATCCCGGCATTTGATGAACCATTTTAAGCGCATCTAACCCGTTATATTCACCTTGAAGGTTGATATCCATAACAATGAAATCAAAGGTATATGATGTCAACAAAGGTAATGCCTCTTCAAAGCTGACTGCAAATTTAAGTTCTTGTAATTCTTTCATTTGAACTTTAAAAAGAATCTGCGAATCAACTTGATCTTCTATGTATAAGGCTTTCATTGAAGACAAATCAAGCGATTTCTTTTGTTGTTCAACCGGAGTAACAACGGGTGAATTTCTTATTTGTTCAACTCTCAAAGCAGGTGCACCTGCTTGCTTTGGAGCGGAACGCTCTACTACTATTTTATCCGTGTTTTCTTGCAGCACGGAATCAAATGAAAATTCATCAGCAATAGATTCATATTTATTTCGACTTGGCTCCTTTTTAGCAGGGCTGCTTTGGAAAGAAAAGTTCGTGTTTGAAGGTATTTCAAAATCATAGTCATCATAAGATTTTTGCTGCCGCGGCTCTTCGGCTGGTTCATCCTCGTGTTTGAAATCAGTAAATTTTTCATTGTTCAAAAATGGTTCAAATTTAGGCTCTTTTTCGATAGTGTTTTGCGCCGGTTCAACAAAAGTAAAATCCTCTTTTATTACGTCATCTCTTCTCTCTTCAAAAAGGTTCATCGGAAAAATAAAACCTATTTCAAATGGCTGTCCGTTCCGATTAGAAATATTAAACTTACCCTTTAGTAATTCAACCAAGACAGACAGCCCCATAAACTGATAACGGGATAAGTTAAATGTTCTGGGACTTTGAGAGGACTTGCTATGCAGTAACTCATCAAAATTAGTCATTAGGCGTTGCGAAATTTTTGCAAAATCATCCCTAAGAGTAACAGCAAATGTTAGTTCATCAACTTGAGAACCTGAAATATATACCTGATTTTCTTCAGTTATGTTTAAGGCAATTTTTGTAAATAATGCCAAGAACTGCTTAAACTTTTGTTCATCGGAATAAAAAATAAGTGAAGAAGAAATTTTACCGGAGACAGGTTTCTTCATTAAATGATCAAAAATTTCATCCTCGTCTTTGAGCAATGATTCATAAAGAACAGGGAACTCCAATTCAGAGGGCAGAAGTTCATTTGATTTAACCTTAAATTGCGCGTATTCAGATACCGCGTTCATAATATTCAATAGATTATCGCGATTTTGGCTTATATAGTCCAATGCTTCTTTTTGATCTGAAGTCGGATGTTCAAGACCATCTTTTATTTCTTGAAGGAATCCTAGTATTACATTGATAGGTGTCAATATTTCGTGGAACATCATTGAAATTTGGTTAAGGTCTAAGCCGGTTGAAACCGATATATCATTTGAATGCCCGATTACAGGTCCATCATTTTGGATAGGAACTTCCTTAATAATCTCTTTAATTACTTCTTTATAAACCTCAACGGGCACTTCCTTAATTATCTCAAGGGGTTTTAACTCCGGTTTAATTATAAGAAAATAAGATTCACCATTTTTGTTCGGTGAATCAATAACAGTTGCACTGACCTCTGTATTAATAGATTCAGCATTGCTGCTCTTAAATCGAACCTGCAAATTTACTGAATTCTCATTTGACGCGAAGAATATCTTTGTATTCAATAAACCTCTATCTCCATCATCAGTAAATTCAAGCAATGAAGAACCTTTTAATTCTTCGGCAGATTTGCCAAAAAATTTTAGTGCCGCGTTATTTACCCTTTCTATAAAACCAACAGAATCAGTTTCAACTACTATATCTGAAGTATTTTCATAAATCGCGTTAAAGAGAGAAGTATCAGCTGAAGATTTTTCGAGAGCTGATACATTTTTAATTAAATTAAAATGTGCATCGTGCCCGTCATAGTCAAAAGAAGTTTTTGCTAACTTAACCGCGATGCTGGAACCATCTTTTTTTCGATGTTTAAATGGGCCCTTATATTCAGGAACTGAATCCCTGGATGGAGTAGAATCCAGCAATGATTGAATGTCTTCTTGCGTGTATAAATCCGTTAAATCTAACTGCAAAAATTCATCGCGCTTATAACCATATAATGCAAGTGCCACATCATTGACTTCCAAAAAGCGCAAGTTTTCGTTATCATAAATAAAAATCGGGTCAGGATTATACCTGATTAGCATATCAAACATACTGCCTTTATACCTTAAAAAATCCTCAAAATTTATAACTCCGGTCCGCGTAAAAAAAGTAGCAATAATAGTATTCTTATTTGCTGACTTGGAAATAGACTTATCGAGTACACATAAAAATAAGGAACTTTCGTTATTCATAAAAGAGAATTCGGGTAATGTTAAATTAACCTGCTCCGGACTTTCAATAAATTTACGAATTCCCTCTATATGTTTTTCACCAAAAACTTCCAAAACATTGGTATCGCTCCAAACAATGGAAGTATTTATCTCCTTTAGTTTTTTTGATGCTTGGATAATTGTACCATCTATATCAAAAATAGCTAAAGGTATATTTATTTTTTCAATTAAATCATAATCTTTTATTGCATCGCTATCAACAGTTCTCTTTTTTTTCTGCGAAATACCAATGATCGCGAGAATATTGTTTTCCGCGTCAGCTAAAGGAATTTCAATTGTCTCAAAATTTTGCCACGAACTCACTCCCCTGAACGGAACACCTTCTATTATTAAGGCATTCAATGAATCTTTGATGTATGATTCGATCGAGCGATAGAAATCCACATAATATGATGGAATAAATATCCGCTCAGGTTTGCCCTCAATCTGGGTTGTTTTCAATCCGTAAGTAGAAGCAAATTTTCTGTTTGCAAGTACAATAACATCATTGGCATCTTTAATCCAAAAGTAATCCTCGAGTTTATTTATTTCCTGCTGAACTTTATTTTTTCCGAGAAAAGTGAACGGGTATGAGGATTTAATCTCATCGATAATCTGTATAATTTTCGTGTTTGATATAAATTTATCAAACTCATCCTGCCGAATTGTTACCCGCGTACTTAGGTTATCTGAAGCCCAATAGTACTGTTGAGAAAACGAAAAGGAATAGTATCTTGAAGTTGAATCGGAAATCAATTCCGCGATGGAAATACTTCCTTTTAAAAGAGTTCCATCTCCCAATTCAAGAGTAACAATCTCTTTAATATTTTTCTGTAACCGCGAACTTTCTTCAATAAACTTGTCTAACCGCTGCTGAGCAATAGGGCTGAAAATTTCATAGAGTGAAACTGAAGGATCCGAGATATTGAAAAGTCTTTGAGCATTTTGATTATAATAATAAATACTACGGCTATTATCAAAAATGATAAACGGTTCAGGAACCGAATCACAAACCTTACGAAGCATATCAAGCTTGTTTTTCTCTATGGTATCCATTTAATTATCTCTTCTCTTTCAATCTTCCTATGGATTTTCTTAAAACTATTTATTCTTATTCGATGGAATTTGTTCGTCAATTACAACTTTTGCAGGTACAGTTAGTTTAATTGTAAATTCATCGCTATAATCTGAATATGAAACCAAATCTTTTGCTCTCAGCCGATAGGTGTATGTTTCACCCGGTGTCAATTGCGAATCTGTCATTGTACCTGTAAAAGCAGCAATTGAGCCAACCACAACATAACTTGTATTTGTTAATGATTTGCGTTCAACATCTGTTGCTGTTGCAAAATTGCCCTGTTCGCTCCAAGTCAATTTTAATGAAGCGGCAGATACCTTGGTAATAGCTAAAGCTGTTGGTTTGGTGATAGCCGTTACCCCAACTTCAGCTGAAGCGGCTGAATCAGTTTCCGTGAACACTTTCACTCGGTAATAATATGGCGTATTGGCTGATATGCCAATAGAGTCTATAAAACTAATCGTATTTAGCGGCAGAACTTTGACTACAACAAAGTTAATGAAATATTGTGTTGTTCTTTCAACAACAAATTTTGTTTCATTAGAAGTATTGTCTGTCCAGCTCAAAGATATCTTTTGAGCAGAAAGCCTATTAACAGTTAAATTTGTTGGCGGCTTCACATTTCCACTATACCCAGACCCAATATAAGCTGCTTCAGCACTAAAATCGGAATAACCAAAAGCATTGGATGATCTAATTTTGTAATAATTGTTAAGCGTGGTATCAACATTTACATCGTTAGTATTAAAAGTCTTCGGAGCAAGGTTCTTTAGTAAAGACCAAGTGCCGTTTATTCCAACTTTTTTCCATAACTCATATCCGGTAGAATAGATTGAAGCATCTTTCCAAGAAATATTTATTGTTGTTGTATTTGGTATTACAACCAAATCTGTGGGAGCAATAATCAAATTAGACGATAAAGTAACAACATTTACCTCTTTCGACCAAGCAGAATCAGAACGGGAAAATACTTTAATTCGATAAACGTAAGCCTTTCCTGCTGAAAGTCCAACAGAATCTTGATATGATGTTGTGTTCGCTAATAGCATACCTATTACCGAAAAATCACTTTCATAATCCAATTTTCTTTCAACATAAAACTTAGTTACAGTTACAGAAGAAGTATTGTATATCCACCTCAGTCCGACTTTATTTGTTGAAAATGCAGTCGCGGAAAGATCTGTTGGAGGCTGCAAACTGCCGTTTGACCCTGAACCCTGATTACTCGAAACATTGCTAAAAGAAGATTTACCAAAATCATTATATGCTCTTATTCTATAGTAGTTAGCCAAAGAAGTATCCGCGGATGGATCATTCGTGTTAAAAGTACCGGTTGAAAGCAATTCATAGTTTTCAATCCACGTGCCATTGAAGCCAACACGTTTCTGTAATTCATACCCCTTTGCAAATTTGGCAGTATCATTCCAGCTGATGTTAATTGTCCTTGAATTAGGTATAAGATAAGCACTAAGGTTAAGTGGTGCTGAGGGGGGGGCTAAGCTATTATAGATACTTAGGTTTTTCATAGTATCGCAATAAGCCAAATTTCCGTTTAAGTCAGCAGCAATGCACAGATAACTTATTTTGCTGCCTACCCACGCCGAGTCTATATCTAAGTAAATACTTGGCAACGTGCCATTTGTATAGTTATATCTGGCACCCCGCAATATAGTTCCATTGCTGTATATATAAATATCAATATACTTCAACCCTTGGTCATCATTAGCACCATAATTTACTGCAATTTTACCATATATAATCGAATCCCCCGATTTGGGAGTATATACAGCTATAGTAGGCGGTATTTTATCTGAAGCAACACCGCTAATGTTATCTGCACAACCTGATATTAGCAACACCGGAATTATAATTAATAACAAAAAAAAGATTACCATCTTCATAATATTATGAGTTTGGTTTATCGAAATCAATATAGTAAATATGAGATTCACCGGGTTGAAGATTTTTGATTTGCATTAGAATAGAACGCGAATTCCTATCATAGGTATAAGGAGGAATTGTTGTACCGATTATTTCGGAACTAACTTTTATATGGTCAACTGCAATTTGCATATTAATGCTGACAAGAAAATCTGAAACAGGTTCTTTACCTGAATTAGAAATTGTTACTGCAACACGAGTTCCGCTTCTTGTTTCAATTCGCATCTCAATTTTATTACGTTTTGTCCACCAGTTGTATAGGTCCTGTGGATTTGTTACCCACATATTCTTTTTAGCCTTAATGCTGTCTATAACATTTCTGACCACACCTGCATTTTCAGGATTTCCCTGCACTTCAGTGTGTGTCTTGAAAGTATATAAGCCGCCCTCAAATATAGTTTTTTCAATGTCTTCATCGTAAGTATAAACTTGAAATTCCGGCTGTGCTAATCCTAAATCCCTAACTACCTCAAAATCATCTCTTCCGGTCTTAGGTAATATGAGTATAGGTTTATTTCCTTTTATAACCACTTTTGGTACTGAACGATTTGAGAGCGAATCGGTTAATAAATACTTAAAGCCCGCTTGAGCAGCAGCAAGAACAGTATTGTCGTCAAAAAATCCGTAAAGCGGTACTAAAGCGGTAACTTCAGTGGAAGAGATAGCTTTTAGCTGATCGGCAGCGGCTTTTATCTTGGCAAATTGCGTGTTATAGTCATTTAACTTATTTGAGGTATCGGATGCAGAAGATAAGTATCCAATATCTACAACAACACCTATTTCACCGGCTTTAGCACATTCCCTTACAAGCTGCGGGTCAGCTTCAGCAACAGCGGGGTCAATCAAAATTATCGGCTTAATTCCTTGAGCGTTAAACTGAGATATTAAGTTCCTGATATTTTGTGGCTGCCCTGAAACTACTGCTGTTATGATAGCTGCAGCCCTATATGAACCCGGCCAATCCTGAATATTTGCAATCGGCGCATATAGCAGCCAGTTAAGGCTATTATGAACAAATTTATCAAATTCAACAAAATCTTCCAGTGTTCCAAGCACTGAGTTAAGTTCAAATCCAAGCCAAACAAACCTGCCCGCACCGTAACTTCCATAAGCTGAACCACAGGACTTTACTAAACCCTCCTTGACTAAGACAGTATCTTTTTTAAAACTAAACCAGTAGCTGACTTGATTCGTTCGTGGTTCAAGAACTTGCATTGAAATAGGAAAATCCCAAGTTGCAATTTTCAATGGGAAACCGGTTGGAATACCTGAAGTAAGAGGAAAACCGCCTCGCAAAGTCAGGAGACGGCTCATTTCTTCTTTTTTAATTTCTTTTACAAACTTTAATCCGAACACTTCCGAAAAGAATTCCCATCCGCGCCATTTGCCATCTGTTGAAAATGATGCAGTTCCACTTGTAGAAAAAATTGACCCGCCCTTATCAATAAATCGCTTAATAGAATTGACCTCTTCATCACTCATAGATTTACATCCGGGAAGAATGAGTAAATTATAGTTAGAATGCCTGCCCTTTTCCACATCGCTATCGTGTAAAACAGTGTAATTAAACTTGTATTGCCCAAGGACTTTTTTCCACGATGCCATATTATCGCTCAGCCAAGTACTGCCATCCGGTAATAATTTTTCCGTATTATCGGAGTAAAGAATGGCAATCTTGTAGTCAGCCGGTCTCATAAACACAGAACCAAAAGGAAACTTGCTCGAATCATCAAGAAAACTAAAACTGCCATAGACCCCCTTTAACACGAATAAATAAGTATAAAGAGAACCTGTAAGAATAAGGAGTCCCGAGATAGTTAACAAAAGGGCATTAATAGGTATGCCCAATTTCTTAGTTACCTCCACTTAACAGACCCCTGTTTCTTTTCTTCTTTAGGGGATACATACCCTTCGGAAGTATATTTCATAAATTTCTTCTCGCCTGAAGCAGCACGCGATGGAGCTGGTGCAGGTGCGGGACCCGGACGAGCTGCTTCCTGTTTTGCAGGTGCTTCCTCGGGAGTCGGCTGCTGAACTTTCTTTTGAACAAAAATAGGTTCCATCGAAGGACGATAGGACGGAGGATTTGGGCGTTCAAATGCTTTTGGTGCAGGTGCGCGTTGTTTTTGTTCAGCCATTATCGGAGCTTGCTCAGCTAAGATATCAGGAGTTACTAATTCAGCTTTAATTGTCTGAGGTGCTAACTTTTCTACCTTTACACCTTTTCGTTCTCTTATTTTATAGAGAACATAGGCGCCTACTGCAAGGAAAAAAGTGCTGATTGTTGCCATTAAAATTATCGTTGCCAGTATGGGAATAAGTTCCATCATTTACCTCTTTATTAAAATCAATTTCCTGAACCAACTCGTTCGAGGTGGCCCCAGGTCATTTCGAAACCTAAAAATTCTTCTATCGTGGACATAGCTTTACAAATATCGATTGTCAGAATGAAGAATATACGATAAATAATTGCATACGGAACTAAACGAAATTCTTCTTTCTCCACTGCAACACAGTAAATTGCTGATGTTAAATCCAGCAGCGCGAGCCCCAGCCACCAAAACACGATCAAGCTTGAAAAGCCGTAAAGCAAAGCTACGAAAATAAAAAATATATTTGAAATAATATTCATAGTCGGCCAGATAAGTGCTTCATAGAACATTGACCATAATATGATTGTATCTCCAAAATTAATTGTTGGATTTATCAGCAATTGCTTATGTTTCCGAATGGCTTGAAGAATTCCGCGAGTCCATCGATAACGCTGTTTTAACAGCTGATGTAATTTTTCCGGTGCCTCGGTATATGAAATAGCGCGAGGCTCGTAGTATATTTTCCATCCCCGCGCCAAAATTTTAAGTGTCAAGTCTGCATCTTCCGCGAAAGTGTCGGAAGAATAATAACCTGCTCCTTCAATTGCTTTTTTTCTAAACAACCCTATTGGACCAGGTATAATATTAACTAACTTAAAATAACTCTGAGCTGCCCGTGCCATATTCAGTCCTTCAATATATTCAAGTGCCTGCAGATCAGTGAACAACTTATTTCTATTTAATACTTTAACATTGCCTGCAACAGCACCAATTTCCGGATCAGAGAAATGGCGGACAGCCATCCGCACAGAATCTTCTGATAATTGAGAATCCCCATCCATACAAAGAACTATTTCTGCTTTTGAATAACTAATCCCCGCGTTAAGTGCCCTGGCTTTGCCGCCGTTTGGCTTATTGATTAAGGAAACCTTTACATCGCCATAAAGTCCTGCTTGATATCCAACCAAAGTTCTTGCCACTTCCGCGGTATTATCAGTTGAACCATCATTAACAACAATAATTTCGTAGTTTGAATAATCGAGACGTAAGAGGGACATTATTGAGTCTAATACAACTTTTCCTTCATTATACACGGGGACTATAATTGATACAAAAGGAAAATAACCTTCAACAGTGTTAAAAGTATATTTTGTTAAATAGAGATAAGCTGCAACCAAGACAAAGAAATACCTTATAAGCAGCACCGTGAGGAATATAAAAAGCGATACTAAAGTTGAATACTCGAAAAGCGAACTATACGATAAGACGGTAAATGGTAACGTGTAAAGTATTACGGCAATCATCAATAAAGATACAAGTCCTGAAGACAAAATTCTCTTTATTATCTTTTGCTTTTTAGTTCCGCTTTCAGCTTCTGAAGCTTCAGTGTTTTTTACCGTTATCGACGTCTGTCGTATTTTTTGTTTTGCTGACATAATTTACCGTAATTAATAAATAGCAATTAATATGCCAATAAATATCACATATTCTATGTTGCAATCGAAACACTTTTTGTTCATTCTCTCATATTGAGACAAAATATTTTCATTTTGTCTTTTTTTAATACAATGAGACACAAAACGTAACTGTATAGGTATCCTAACCGTTAAAATTATCGATAATTATCGGCTATGTTGGTAATCAATTAAATTGCAATGACTTAGGAAACCCTCACCCTGCCCTCTCCCGAAAGAGAGG
>CAIYTF010000003.1 GCA_903929035.1 uncultured Ignavibacteriales bacterium | reverse complement strand
GCGCTTGTCCCGATTCTATCGGGGAAAGCACGGAAGTTGAAAACATATTTGCCGATGAGAAAATGATAAGTACCGTTATTAGAAATCTTTTGACAAATGCTGTAAAATTCACGGGAAAGGGCGGGACTGTCACCATCGGAGCAAAGGAGACGGAAGCAGGGATGGTGGAAATATCGGTAACAGATACCGGTATCGGCATTCATAAAGATGTGATTGATAAGCTTTTTA
Source organism: uncultured Ignavibacteriales bacterium (assembly GCA_903929035.1). Taxonomy (GTDB): domain Bacteria; phylum Bacteroidota; class Ignavibacteria; order Ignavibacteriales; family Ignavibacteriaceae; genus CAIYTF01. Next base: position 34,378 of record CAIYTF010000003.1, on the reverse strand, counting down.
TAGTCGGCGAAAAAGTGGGCACAACCGGAACAGAAAATGAACCCAGCACGGGTTTGGGATTAATTCTATGCAAGGAATTTGTTGAAAAGCACGGCGGCAAAATTTGGGTGGAAAGCAGGGATGGTATCGGGAGTACGTTTTATTTTACTGTTCCGAAATTAGTTGTTTGAATCGTTGAGCAGCAATCAAAATACAGGATAGTTTGTCGTACACCCATCGCAAATCATAATTTGCGTTTTTTCATATTTTTACCTTATCAACCAATTAGGGTCTCCTGAAAAAGTCAAACAGTTTATTCGCCGTTCTTATACAAATCGATAACAAGTTAGATTAAATCAACCGTGTTATTCCGAGTACTCTGAAAGAGTTCAATTTGAATAACCGTGAGCGAAGTACCGCGAAGCGGTGCGATGCTCACGGAAAATGCGCAGAGTCCACTCTCTCGTCTCCGTAGGAGGCAAACTTAACCACTCAATATCGCCCAAAAGTTACTGAGTATACCGATTTTGGTTGTCCCCTTGCAGGGAACATTACTTGTTTGTAACGTTTTCCGTGAGCATCGCGCCGCTGCACGGCACTCGCTCACGGTTATTCAAATTTTACTCCTTTGGAGTATCGCCGCGAGCATTCCATTTACTGATTGCAGATTGCTCTGCATACTATTCAACTTGTTATCGGTTTGGTATTAAATGGCACCCATTTGCCTGCCATCTGCGCAGACAAACCGGTATAAAAGCTCCTAGAAATGCCGAAAGTTGAATTTAGGTCATTGATTCGCATCGCGTTCGATTTAAGTGCTTTTTAGCAAGTACACGTAAAAACTCGGACTATGCTCAAAAAGGGTGTCCCTATAAATTATTTAAATCCATTTGACCCACGTTATTATTGAACAATCGTTGTAATAAAATTTACCGGATAATGTCTCGGGCTTTTTGAAGTGCTTCATCAATGTTGCCCACGATATATTGCTCACCAAACAAATCAATCAAACCGGACTGTGTAATCGCGAAAAGCGGCTGGGTATGTACATCTGAAAGAATTACCAGGGTTCCTTGTTCTTTAGAATCCAAATAAAAATCTTTTAGAGTATGCAATCCTGTTGCATCTATAGCGGGAACATTTCGCATACGGACAATTCGCACTTTGGGCGGTTTGCCGGCTATACGCATTTCATCTAAGAACTTGGATGCGGCACCAAAGAAAAAAGGACCATTAATTTCAAATACTTCAACACTTTCCGGAATATCTTTGGTCGAGATTGAATTTAGATCGGGCTTCTCTTCATCATCAGACATTTCTCTTTTTATTAATCCGATATTTGTTACTTCCGACATACGTCTCATAAATAAAAATACCGATAGTACCATCCCAATTTCAATCGCGATTGTTAAATCAAATATCACGGTAAGCAAAAACGTTGTCACTAAAACAATCACATCGCTCCGCGGACTTTTCAATAGTTCCAAGAAGGATCGCCACTCGCTCATATTATAAGCCACAATCACCAGTATAGCGGCAAGTGTTGCCATAGGAATAAGTTTTGCCAGGCTGCCAAAGAAAAGCATAATCAATAATAGTGTTATAGCGTGAATTATTCCGGCGATTGGAGTTCTACCGCCATTTTTCACGTTAACAACAGTACGGGCAATTGCTCCGGTTACAGGAATACCGCCGAAAACAGCGGACCCAAGATTTGCCGCACCTTGCGCGATCAATTCCATATTACTTCTATGTTTCGTGCCCACCATCCCGTCCGATACCACAGCCGAAAGTAATGATTCGATAGCTGCAAGAATTGCAATAGTTGATGCAGGACCTATAAGGTTTTTAACAGTACTGAAATTTATTGGAAAGAATTTTGGTGCAGGGAGATTTGACGATATTTCACCAAAACGGCTGCCAATAGTTTCTACCGGAAAATTCAAAAGTTGAACTATCACTGTCGTAATTATTATCGCGATGAGAGAACCGGGAATTTTATTAGTCACTTTTGGCCAGAATATCATTATCGCCAATGCAAGTGAAGCAATCCCTGTCGAAAAATAATTCACTGAATAAAAATTAAAAAAATATGAAATCCATTTTTCGTGAAATTCCGATGGCACTTTGGCAATAACAAGTCCAAAAAAATCTTTTATTTGCGTGGAAAAAATAAGCAGAGCAATTCCGCTCGTGAACCCGACTGTAACAGGATATGGAATGAACTTAATAACCGATCCGAAGCGGGCAAGCCCCATTGCAATTAAAATAAATCCTGCCATCACCGTGGCGATAGTAAGACCAGCCATCCCGTAAGTTTGTACAATACCATAAACAATTATGATGAATGCTCCTGTTGGACCGCCAATTTGAACGCGGCTTCCACCCAATGCCGAAACAATGAATCCGCCAATAATAGCTGTAATAATACCTTGTGATGGAGTTACACCGGAAGCTATTCCAAACGCTATCGCGAGAGGAAGAGCAACAATACCAACAATAATACCTGCTGATGTATCGGCAATAAATTGTTCGCGATTATAATCTTTTAACGTGGTGAATAGTTTTGGTAAAAACATTGTATAAATGTAAAATATAAAGATGTAAAATACAAAAAAGAGAGGTAACTTGTAACTGTTTAGATTGAATTAGACAAATCAAAATTTGCACTTGATTATTGGTAAATGGCACTTCGGTTCATAAGTCAGTAATGAAAGCTCTAATGTCCTACACAAAGTAGTATGGCTCACCACATTGGTATCGCTTCCATCTTATCTCCATCCAACCTCCTCAAACTTCACACCATTGCTCTGAAAGAAAATTGCTCCCTGCTTATCTGTTCGATAAATTCTTGTTCCTGCAGTTTGCAGGCGTTCCAAAACTTCTTTATTGGGATGCTGATAGATGTTCCTTTCACCAACGCTGATTACGGCAATGCTCGGGGTGGCGAGTTCTAAGAACTGCTTGGTTGTTCCGTGCTTACTGCCGTGATGCGCGACTTTCAGGTAGTCAACATCAATGAGGGAACCGAGTCCTTCAGTCCATAGTGTTTCGCGCCCACCCTGTGCATCGCCTGTGAAAAGCGCGCTCGTGTTCCCGTATTGCAGGCGAAAACAAAGGCTCATATCATTTGGGCTGAACGAGGGTACCTGCCAAGCTGATTGATTATCCATAAAATATATTCTACACCCGCCGATTTGCCACACGCTGTCATTCGGAACAAATGATTTTACATCGTGCCGATTCGCGTAATAAACAAGCACGCTGTCTTCAATATGGCGGTATGATGGCGGCTTTAGCAATGTTTTAATTTTCCCAGCTGATAGAAGCGCGAAAATTCCTTTGTAATGGTCTGCATCCAAATGAGAAATAATCGCGTAATCGATTTTATCTATATGCAAATAATCCAACAGTGGCAGAATGACACGTTTACCGTTGTCAAAATCTATGTTGCCGTTTCCGGCATCGACAAGAATTGTTTCACCTTCCGGTGTTTGGATAAGTGTTGCATCTCCCTGTCCAACATCAATCGTGAGAATGTTGAGTTTCCCTTTTTCGAAGAGCGGGTGAATCATAACAATGTGTACCATTATCAGACAGAGTGTTGCAGAAGTTAACAAAAATGTTTTTGAGCGAAGAGATGTAAATTGCGGAAGAAAGTAAATGAGCATTGAAAGCACAGCATAATAAGTTACTACTGCAAGGTAGGAAAAACCACCTATTGAAAAATAGGAGAATGAACTACTTCCGGTCAAAATAACAACCCAATAAGTAATATAAGTTATGCCAGAACATCCGGCAGATAGAATAGCTGCTAATGGAGACCATAATAAAGAAATAAGTAAAGCAAGTATTTGCGTGCCCATAAGCATTGATGTAAGCGGAACCACGAGAACATTTGCAAGTATTGAAGTATAGGATAATTTTCCGAAATAGAAATTAGTAATCGGGAGTAAGCCGATTTGAGCAGCAACAGTTACTGCCGAGAAGAGAAGCAGTTTTTTCACCCACTTGGTTTTTATGGGGAATGCGGCGACATATCTCTTTAATGGCGGATAGATAATAAGTATTGAAAACACTCCGCCGAAAGAGAGTTGAAAACTCGCGGTAAATAATTCTGAGGGAGCAATGAAAAGCACAATTGCTGCTGTTAAAAAGAGAGTATTCAGCGAATGCGTATTTCTTCCAAGGAAAAAATTGGCGCAAACAATATAGCCCATCAACACCGCGCGCAAAACAGGAGGAGAATTTCCTGCAATCATCCAGAATATGGTGATTACAATTGCCGAACAGATATACCGTGTCTTGAGTTGCAATCGTCCAAGCAGAAAAAAGACCATTAGCGAAATATAAGCGACATTCAATCCGGAAACGGTAAGCACGTGCGCGACACCTGCATTAACAAAGGCTGTTTGAATATCATCGGGAATTTCATTCTTATCCCCGAGCAGAAGTCCCTTTGCAAGTCCGGCACTTGCAGGATCAAAAGTAGAATCTATTCTATCAGCGATGCCGGAACGGAGCCGAAAAAGCCAATTCGCAACTGAATGGACATTGTATCGAAGAATTGAAATATCTGATTTATTTTTTATTTTTAGTATCCCTGCAATTCCTTTAGCGCGCAGATACGTGCCATAGTCGAATGCACCGGGATTTCTTAAGCTCCCGCCATCGTAATAGGAACATTTAAATTGCATAGTCATTCCGGGTACAAGCAAGTTATATGCAGAATCAATTTCGCTTGCCAAAGTATCTTTTAATGAACATAAAAAGGAATACGGGTGCATAAAAACGGTATCAGGTTTTTCTTTTTCAAAGACTCCTGTCTCTATATAAAACACGATCTTCCCGGGCTGCTTTAGATTGATGTCGGTAATTTTCCCTGTTACTGTTAGTTCCTTTTGATATTTACCATCAAACGGGATTTGTGTAATTGCAGGGTTATTCAGGGAATAGAGAAGTCCGCCCGCGGCAATAATAGCAAGGGAAAGGGAGATTTGCCAAAGATAAAAAGAAATATTCCCCTTATTAATCAACAGGCTCGATGCAAGGATGCATATTATTAAGAAAACAACATAGTTTAAAACAGGAAAGGGCCATAGACGCTCGAATACTATCCCTAAAGCGAGCAGAATAGTAAATTTAATAACAGGGTATTTCTTAATCATTTATTCGCGAAGAAGTATCCTCGGCGCGATTGTCTGTTTCAATAATTCTTGAAATAGCGGAATAGTCTGTTTGGGGATTTTTTATTTGTGCAACGTGAATGAGATATTTGGTTTGTTCCGCGTATAATTCTTTTGAATAATTTAGTCCATCTGCAATTCCCAATGCAGATAGGTGGGTTTCAATTGTTTGCAAATCGTTTCGTTCAACTGGACCGGAAAGCGAGGTTACAGTGCCCGTCAATCGGGCATTTTGTATTGTCTGCATAGCAATAGGAATTGCTAAATCAGCAAATGAAATGCCTGTAATGCCGCAACAGTGAAAAAGTTCTTCTGCCGCCGCCAGATTGCCTGTTATGAAATTTGAAACGAGTATGCCGAGAACGTGATAGAGTGATTTATTGCCTGCATCTATCGCGAAAGGTTTCATATCCAATAGTAATGCAATCCGTTTCATTTCTTCAAAGCAAATATTGGAGTTTGATTCTATTCCCGCCGCGCAATTTTTTATGGACACAATTTGTTTTGAGGGAAAGGATTGCAGAATGTGCATTGACCCTGTCATCGCGCCATTTCGCTCGATTGCTGAAAGTATTCTGCTGCTGAGTACACCGGAGAAATGAATTACAAATTTTTGATGCAGCTGCAAGTGAGTTACAGATAGTTGCTCCGCAACATCCGCGATTGTGCTATCCGTTACGGTAATAAAGAAATGTGAAGTTGTCGATGGAATATCCGACAGTGAATTTGTTGAAACAGGAATATGATATTCCTTTGCAAGCGTTTTAGCATTCAGCGATGTTTTACTAAATATACACCCGACTTTAATGCCTGCATTGATAAGAGCAGCAACAAGCGAATGCGCTAGTTTCCCGGCACCGAGAATAGCAACGGAAATATTTTGCATAATTAATTAAGAGATGCCGAGAGATAGCCAACAACCGCGGAGGTATTCCTTGTCACATCTGAAGAATCACTCTTGTGCAGTATAACCGGATTGGATATTTGTTTACCATCTAAAGCTTTCATAAGCGCGATAATAGCACCCGCTCCGCAAGCTTCGCAAGCCCCTGTGAGAATATCGTTTTGCAAATTATTATAGTCAAAATTTACCACGTGCTTTGTCAGAAGCCCGTCAAGTTTGCCGGCAATTTCTCTTGTATGGAAGTGGGATAAATCCGAACTTGCAATGAGGAGGGTATCTTCATCGATAAGAGCGGATAGCTTTTGTGCTAGTTCGTCAATCATTTCATTGTCGCGCGTTCCAATAACAACAGGAACAAATGAAAACGAGGAATTGATTTTTTGCAAAAACGGCAAGTGTACTTCAACACCGTGTTCGCGTCTGTGTCCTTGTTCTCCGAAAAAAATATATCGGCTTTTTTCAGTAAGGAAAACAGCTTTTTCACTGTCTATAGGAACTTCGCCTAACGGGGTTCTGTATGCTTTACCCGGATAGATGGAGATTCCCTCAAAATATTCATAGTGGCTCGGTGAAATAATAATCACCGATTTATATCTTCCCGGATAGAGGTTGGCATACACGTGAGCAGCGGTTAAACCTGAATAGAGATACCCCGCGTGCGGAACGATGAAAGCAGTCGAATTAAGCGGTGAGATTTGCCTTGCAGCATAAAAAAGAGTATTGATATCATCTTCTAATTTCGCTGAAGACCCGTGATAGAAAGTTCCTGCGGCAGCAGGTTCCCTAATGTTGTTTAGTACGCCGTTCAAGAGTTAGCTCTTTGTGTTTTTGTTCGCCAAATACTTCAGCTGTAAAAGTAAAAATATTCAATTTCTTTTTCATCCAGGCGTTCGCCGGAAGCCCAGCTTTGCGGCACAGACTCGAAAGAAATTCGCTGACATTCATTTTCTGTTCAACAGCAACCTGAGGTAATAAAACCCCGCGGGCATCCGGTTCCTGCAGCATAAGCCCGTCTCTGCCAATCACGATATTGTTATAATCATCCAGCAGCTGTAAAGGTGAGAGTACGGAAATTTCAATTAAAATATTAGAGAGTTCAGTTTCTGTAACCGGATAAAAACGAGGGTCTTCTGTAGCCGCGAGTTTGGCTGCTTCACAAACAGTTTCAAATAGTGTATCCTCGGAAGTGATATAACCAATGCATCCCCGCAGGTGATCGTCCATAGAAAGAGTTACAAACGCACCGCAGTTTAGTTCAAGATTCGGGTAGTTATGAAAAAAATCCATTGATGGAGCGGGATTACCTCTTAAAAGAGAGGTAATGGATTCGCGCGCGCATAGTAATAAAACACCTTTATCTTGTGTTGTGAGCTGCATCCTTTAGTACCTTGTTTTTAATAATTATCAGACACCGGGAAAAGACCAATATAGAAATCAATCGGAAAAAGTATTCTCATTTATATTTATCAAATATAATATTTTTTCCGGAATTGTCAATAACTTATAGCCAATGATTTTGCACGCTGCACTTTTTGTTTCCCGCGGTAATAATTCAATGAATTTCTGTTTAATTTAGAAGATGTAAAGGTTATTTCTTTACAAGAACTTATGAAACAGTAGATATATTATTTTAACCTGTGGTTCTCGATATGCTCGTACATTCCGCCATAGACAACATTTTTAACGATATCACCGGTGAGGAAATCGTTTGGGAAACCATACTCGATTTTGCTTACTTCATTCAGCCTGTTCATTTGCTCGGCTGAGATCGTTATATTTATTGCACCGAGTGTATCAATGATTTGTTTTTCTGTTCGTGCACCAACTATTGGGAATATTTGTTGTGACTGTCCGTACTGCCACGCGAGTGCAACGTGTGTAGCGGTACATCCTATTTCATTCGCTATAGCGACAACTTCTTTAGTAATGGCAATCGATTTTTCATTTAAACGTTTGCTTCCTTCTTTTAGTCTTTTGGGAGTACCATCGTCATTAAGGTATTTACCTGTCAACGCGCCGCCTGCAAGTGGTCCCCAGGCAGTGACTGCCAAATCTAATGCTTTTGCCATTGGAATCAGTTCACGTTCGGCATCGCGGGTGATGAGACTGTATTCCAATTGTACTGCAATGAAAGGACTCCAACCTCGGAAATCCGCGATGGTGTTTGCTTTTGAAATAATCCAGGCGGGTGTATCTGAAATAGCAATATAAAGAACTTTGCCCGCGCGCACGAGATCATCAAGTCCGCGTAATACTTCCTCCACCGAAGTAGTGAAGTCCCAAGCGTGAAGATAGAGAACATCCACATAATCGGTATTGAGACGTTTAAGACTGCCCTCAAGTGATTGAATCATATTCTTCTTATGATTGCCTCCATCGTTCGGGTTTCCGCGCTCGGTATATAGTGTATATTTTGTCGCGAGTACAATTGAATTTCTCATCCCTGAAATAAATTTGCCCAGATATTTTTCACTTGTGCCTTCGGTATATCTATTGGCCGTATCGATAAAATTTCCGCCGTTATCAATAAATGCTTTGAATACTTTGCCGCTTTCCACTTCGTCAGCACCGTAGCCCCACTCTTCGCCCATACTCATCGCACCCAGGCAAAGCTGTGAAACCCGCAGCCCGCTTCTTCCTAATAATTTGTATTTCATAATTCTTCTATTCTATATGTTACCTAAATTAAGCGGTGTGACAGAGAAAAAAAACTTTTCGACGTTTTAGTAAATCATTACTATACAATTGGTTGTACTATTATAAAGCGGCTGAGTAGTTACCAAATTATCATTGTTTTCGCGCAATAAATAACATAGTATCGGCCAAATTGTTCTTATCAATAACATAATACATCCGCGTGATAATTGTTGTGCATTTGAATATCTCTTATTTTGTTCCGGTATTCTTCCTTGCAACAAAACACACTCCCCAAGTTTTATCATCTGGAATATTTCCGCTCATCCATTCCTCACTATGTAAAAGCTGCATATTGTTATTGTTTAATAGCATCTCAAGTTCTGGCAAAAAGTAATATCTCATTTTGTGAGTTTCTTGAACAAAACTGACACTTAAATCCAATTTATTTTGTATAATAATCTCGTAATGAACATTAACACAGTTTTCATTTGGAAGGAGTTCTGATTCGGCTAACCTTGCAATCTTGAGTTTATCATTTTCTAATCGCTTTACGCGTGTTTCAGGTTTTAATGTTAAAACTGCAGGTCCATACCATACATCAAAAATGAATAACCCGCCTCCATTCAAATGGAATGAAACTTGCTTTATCATTCCCATAATCGAATCATTTGTTGTTTGGTAACTTACAACGTGGAATAGCGAAGTAATAACATCAAACCGATTTGGTAATGAGAAATTTACAACATCCTGATGATGGAAATCCATATTTCCGAGTTTTTTTTCGCGTGCTTGTAGAATCATATTTTCAGATATATCAATCCCTTCAACTCTTTGATATTTTTTCGCCAGTAGAGACGCGTGAGTTCCTGTCCCGCAGCCTAAATCTAATATAGACTTGATGTTTTTTTCAGAAAACTTATCAATGAGATTTGCCAAATAGGCCGCTTCACCGTTATAATCTTTATCTTTATAAAGCAGTTCATAATATCCGGCATAGTCTTTAAATACTTCCATATTTCTATTCTGGCTTACTTTATTTCTCGGATAGCACAGAAAGTAACGTGTTTGCGCATATTTCAATCTTTTCTTTATTCATTGTCAACCCGCTAGGAAGATAAAATCCCTGTTCAGCTATCCGCTCAGCTACAGGATAACTTTCACCGTTAAATAAACCCATTTTATTAAACACAGGCTGCAGATGCATTGGATAGAAAAATGGACGGGTTCCAATACCTCTATCGCCTAATTCCTTCATTATTAATTGTGCATTTATTCCTAAGTTTTCATCAAGCACTAGCCCAAATACCCAATAGATGTTTTCCGAGTACGTCATTGAAGGCTGTGGAATTTGAATTTTATTGCAACCCGAGAGAATAGAAGTGTATAGTTTCCCCATTTCTCTTTTTAAAACAATAAATTCATCTAATCGTTCTAATTGAGCAACTCCTACGGCTGCCTGCAAATTCGACATTCTGTTATTCCACCCCAATTCTTCGTGTTTGAAGCGGCGTTCTTTTATAAAACATAAATCGCGGAAAGCCCTGCAACGGGCAGCAAGATGCTCCTCATTTGTTACAAGTATTCCGCCCTCACCGGTTGTTACGTGTTTATTTGGATAAAAACTGAAAATACTGATATCTCCAAAACTCCCGCACGGTTTATCTTTGTAATATTGCCCGTGCATTTCTGCAGCATCTTCAATTATTCGTAAGTTATACTTTTGGGCAAGCATAAGAACAGTATCCATATCCACCGGAAGTCCGTAAATGTGAACAACCATTATTGCTTTTGTGCGCGGGGTAATTTTAGCTTCGATTTGGTTCACGTCCATATTCCAGGTTATTGGATCGGAGTCAACAAGTACGGGTACCGCACCAGAACGAACAATTGCGGCAGCACACGAAATAATAGTAAATGTCGGAAAGATTACTTCATCACCCTTGCCTATGTTTAGGGCTTTCACTGCAATATCAAGAGCAGCACTGCCATTGCAGACAGCTACTCCATATTCGCGGGAAACTCTTTCTGCAAATTGCGTTTCTAATTTACCGACAAATGGGCCCTCCGATGAAATCCATCCTGAATCAATGCACTCATTAAGATATTTTTTCTCATTACCGTTAAGGAGCGGCTCATTCACAGGTATAAATGTCGGCATAACTAATCTTTTATTATCAGGTTTTTTGGAACCGAAACATCAAAGCGGGTTTTATCACTATCTCCACAATAAGGTCCCTGTTTAATTTCCACCATTTCAATATCTTCAATTATTTCGAAACCGTGTCCTCCGGAAGAAAGCAAAATAATATCTCCGGCATTTAAAATGGAACTAAATAGGTAGTGCTGGCTGTCATCATAAAAATCGACACGCAAAACACCTTTTTTAATAAGCAGTGTTTCCTGTGTTAAAATAACATCTCTTTTAATTTCGTTGTGAATATGCGGCACAATGTGATGCCCCGATTTGTGTTTCATATATCCAAGCTGCTGAGAGTAATTGGTGGGTGTGAAAAATGTTATACCAGCCTCTGAAAACCCTGCCCGTAATATTAAAGCTAATAGTTTGCCATCGTGTTCAATTTTAGTAACCATTATACAAATTCAAATTGTAAATTGATAATTTATCAGTTGTAGTCAAGTATTGTACCAATAAAGTTTAAGCATAATTAATCTCAAATTATATAAAAACCGCACAATATTGAGCAGTTATATTAATATGGCTAAAAGCAGACACATTGGATTTGCCGCTTGCGTCATTCAAAAATAGAAAAGCAGTGTACATTTTACACGTGAACCCATCATATATTCTTAACCCGTACTAAAAACCGCAAATTTTCCCTTGCTATTTCATCACTTGGGTTTATTTGCAAAATTCTATTCAGAATAACCTGCGCCGCGCTAAACTCCTCTTGCATAATTTTTATCACTGCCAAGTTGTTGAGAGCATCTATATTCGCAGGTTCACTTGATAATAGCTTTTGCAAAACTAATTCCGCGTTTACTGTATCTTTATTGTGAAGATATTGTTCAGCATACTCGAGCAATAATTGTGGATTTTGCGGAGAATCATCTTCTAAATCAGCAATATTAAGAACAACAGTTTCCTTTTGAATAAATGGATTGATAATATTAAGTTTAGACCGATAGGAATTCCAATCAATATCGTTAATATCTAAATCACTAAAAAAATCATTGTCATAATTATCCATCTGGTTAAGTACTTTCGCGATTCTCCATTCATCCAGCGAAGTATAAATATTTTTGTCGAAATCTTCATACATTGAATACCAATTATCAGGAACATCTTTTAATGTAAGATTCGACTCATTTATTTCTAATTCATAACGTTGTTTTATCTCCATTGCCGATTTTTTTGGATATTTGATCTTTTCAATAATTTTATCGAATGCTGTCCTTATCAATAAATTTTCCAAATTTACATTATTAAACTGCATAAGTCCAAAATTATAGCCCTCAACAGTATAATTTGTTCCTTGTAAATTCTTCGGTATTCGCGGAGTAGGACAATATTCGCGTTCATAATTACAGACTCCATCATCCGCGAATATAGCTGGTTTGTAATTCCAAATGCCAAGTGAATCATCAAAACAAAAGTTGTCGGGGCTTTTCCAAAGCTGAATTATATTTAAAGAAAGCGAATCACCAGGTTGTAGGTCCAAAATAGAACGATGCAGCAAATTATCTGATAGCAAATTTGATGTAAATACTTCATTCGCGCCTATAACGATAAAATGACTGCCGCCTAACTCACGTCCTGCACTAAGTAGTATGTTCCTGTCCGTTGCATCATCAATTTTATCAACTGATTTCGTGATAATTTTCTCAATTTTATAGCTTTCGCGTAACGAATTTATTATCTTCAGGCTGTTATCATCAGAATTATCGTCAAGGTAAATGATGCTGTCAACAAATAGAGCAAGAGATTTAATGGTTCGCGCTAATATTCGCGCTTCATTTTTTGCAGCCACTAAACCAATAATTTTATTCGTGTTTTTGATTATCGCGGCAGCCTTGGGCTCAACACGCGTAGGCTTACGGGCGGCTATTGGAGTAGAATATAGAAACAAATCTTGCCCGTTATCAAGAAGATTTGAATAACCGGCATTATATAAATATTCTTCAATGCCTGTTTTATTTTCACCATACTCGATTAGAATTAATTGGGGGCGATATTTCTGTAAGTTAAATCCTTTCAATACATTAAGCTCACTCCCTTTAGTATCTATTGAAATAAATCCGATTTCATTAATTTCAGCCTCTTCGAGAATTGAATTCATTGACCTAAGAGTAATTTTTTCTTCGTGCCAGCTGGGTTGAAATTCCAGCCACTTGGTCTTGTTGGCAGGGTCAAGAGTAGCTATTTCGCTGCCCCAATCAGTCAAATGAGGGTACTCTGCAACGTGCAATACTGTTTCGCCATCAAACTCACCAACCGCGGCGTGTAAACAAGCAACTCCTGTATCTTGGTAGGAAGCTGCAAGTTTTTTGTAGTTCTTTTCTACAGGTTCAATTGAAATTCCTTCCCATCCATATTGTTCATACAAGCGGCGCACATTACTGTAATTAATTCCATCAAAACCTCCAACCTCAATAAAAATCTTAGACTTAGGTAAATGTACAGCGAAAAAATCCTCGATAATTTTATCTTGCTCTGCCTGGGCATAATATCCCCTCGCGTGTTTGGGCAATTCGCGGGCATATCTAAAATCAGGCTTGAACGCGTACAATTTCGCGCAAAGATCATCCACGATTTCTATTTGCCGATAGACTTTCGCCTCATTAGCCATTTGCCAAAATAGTAACCAATTATCTTCATCAATAATTACTTCAGAACGCAGGCAATCAATAAGTTCAATTTTTTTCTCTGTTTCATTGATCATTCGAATAACTACGCGTAGGTTTTTAACGGAAAGCCCTCCCTTTACAAATTTCTCTGCAATAATTCGCGGCGACTGTTTTAATTCTCTTATTAAGTCTTCTAAATCAGATAATCTATTTTTCGCGAGGGTGTTCCCGTCTTCAAGCGATTTTTCATAAAATATTTGAGCTTCTATGCTGCGACCTTGGGTGAAAAACACATCTCCCAACAACAGGAATAATTCCGGATTTCGCGAATCGGAAGAAAGCTCGGAAATAACTAATTCCTCTGCCGAAGCAAATAGACCTTTATCCAGCAAGCCGGAAACTTGTTTTTTTAGCAAACTGATATTATCGGTATCCATCTTTGCTCATTTTGTCCAAAAATTAGAACACTCCTATTTACAAAAAAAACGTGAGAAAATAGTATTTAGACTAAAGACATTGCAAAATAATAAAAAAAATATTCCTAACATATTCCATTTTAAGTAACAGTTACGATTTATTGTAATAAAGAAACTAATACCCTCCTCTTTGGATGTTTTATAGCTGTTTATTTCAATTTTCTTGATTTTGGCTTGGTTATATTGTCCGTTTTTTTGCATCTTTGGAGGTACCCTTTGGGTTGTTTATTTTTTTCACGCGACAAAATTACTGTTATTTTTGCAGTGAAACATCCAGAATATTTTTTTGAATGGCTTGTCGTTAAATAATAGGTATAATTTACTAACTTAAATGAAATGACTTTCTTATGACTTTTACAAAACAACAGCTTCGTCATTTGGGATATCTTTTTATGTCCTTTGCACATTTGACTGATCTTCATTTGTTACAAGAAGAACTTGAAGAGATAAAAAAAAGCATTGTCAAATATATTCCGGAGGAAGATGATTTTGATATTGACAGTTTTATGGAGGAGATTCTATATTGGTATAATTCAACCAGTACTGAGAGGCTGCAGGTTGTAAATAGCATAGCGGTTAATCTGAACTTTGAAATTCAAGATAAAGAAATCAAAAAGGGTATTTTGGAAGACCTTGCTTCCATTGGCAAATCTGATTTTGATTTTATTGAAAATGAAAAAGCATTTATTCGGCTTCTTGGAAGTTCGTGGGGTGTTGAGTTTGAAGTTGAGTAGAATTAAGAAATTGCATTCATATATTTTTTCTTTAATTCAACAATGTCACGAATTGATAATTCAAATAGAGTGTGAATATCTCTCACTATTGTTGTCATCTTTTCGCTAAATCCGTTTTTTGCTTCCACTTCAAGTGTATCGGAAAGTTCAGCCATTTTAGTAATACCAAGTGTTAATGTACTGCCTTTAAGTTTATGACCTAGAAATCTAAGAAGTTTTGCGTCCTTTTCTTCTAATGCAGCATCAATTTTTGCGAGCATTTTGGGTGTTTCAGTTAAAAACAGGTCAATCAATTCTAAAAAGAATACTAAATCGTCCTCCGATTGCAAATCTTTGAGAAAAGAAATTTTTGATTCATCAAGAACTTTCGTATTTAACTTTTTTCTTTGTAACTGCTGAATTATGTTGCCTTTACGAGCCAGAATCTTTGTTCCCCACTTCTCAATCATATTCTGAAGTTCGTCAATCCTTACCGGTTTGCTGATATAATCATCCATACCCGCGGCGAAACAAATTTCACGATCGCCTTGCATAGCATTAGCAGTCATAGCAACAATAGCCGGTTTATCAACTCCTTTGTAAAAGTATGTTAACTGTCGAGTTGCTTCTAATCCATCCATCTCCGGCATATGAACATCCATAAAAATAAAATCATAAGAAATTACCTTCATTGCTTCAATAACTTCTATCCCGTTTGCAGCAACATCAGCACGATAGCCTAATCGTTCGAGCATACGAATAGCAACGCGCTGATTCACGGCATTGTCTTCCGCCAGTAAGATTCGGAGGGGCAATCGTTCGCCCATTTGAGAATCAAGAGGTTGATATTTTTCCGTCCTCATAAATTGTATTGGCAAATCAGACAAAACAGAAACTAGGCTTTCAAATAGCTGTGATTGTTTAACCGGTTTGCTAAGAAACTTTTTTATTTTCAGATGTTCCAGAGTTTTTACATCTTCTTTTCTTCCAAGTGAAGTAAGAATAATAATCGGGAACTGTTCCATTGATTGAATTTCTCTGATTTTTTTAGTTAGTTCCATTCCGTCCATTCTGGGCATCTGGTAGTCAATAATTGCTACATCAAATCTCTGTGTATTATTTGAATCACGAAGAAAATCTAAAACTCCTTGTGAAGTTTCAAATTCGGTTGAGTGCATCCCCCAGTGTTCAACTTCAAGTTTAATAATTTTTCTATTTGTAGGATTATCATCTACAACCAAAACATTTTTGTTTGTGAGGTCGGGAAGTGAGTTGTATTTAGGTATTTTTGCAGAAACAGGAGCCTCATCAACCATAATTGTAAAAGAAAATGAAGAACCCTCTCCGGGTAAGCTTTCTACCCACATACGTCCGCCCATCATCTCTGCAAGCCGTTTGCTGATGACCAACCCTAAGCCGGTACCCCCATAAATTCTTGTTGTGGATGTATCAACTTGGCTGAATGGTTGAAAGAGTTTATCACGTTTATCGGCAGGAATTCCAATTCCCGAATCGTGCACGGTGAATTCAATTTCAAATTTACCTTCCTCAGAGGACTTCGCACTTACCAAGACCAGCACTTCGCCTCTCTCTGTAAATTTGATAGCATTGCCTATAAGGTTTGTCAGTATCTGGCGAAGACGGGTAACGTCACTTAAAATGTATTCAGGAGTATTTTCCTTGATAATATATAATAGATCAATTCCTTTTTCAGAGGCTTTTGTACCCAGCAGATCCAGAGTATCTTCAATACATTCGCGTATTTCAAATGGCTGAGTTTCCAAATCTATTTTTTCGGATTCTATCTTCGAGAAGTCAAGAATATCGTTAATAATAACCAATAATTGTTCACCGCTGACTCTGATTGTTTCAGCATATTCACGCTGTTCGATAGTAAGCTGAGTATCAAGCAGAATGCCGGTCATTCCAATTACTCCGTTCATTGGCGTACGAATTTCGTGACTCATTAGTGCAAGAAATTCACTTTTTGCTTTTGTCGCGGTTTCAGCCAGTACAAGTGCTCTATCAAGCTCAATATTTTTAAATTTTAGTTCTTCATTGGCATTATTTTGCTGAATCAATCCGCCTATACTTACAGATAACGTGTCAATGACCGATTTATCGCTGTCATTCCATACACGCGATTCTTTACAGGCATCAAAGCCAATGAAACCCCAAAATTTTTGATCGACAAAAATTGGGGCAATTAAAATTGACTTAATATTCGGATCAATAAATGCAGTATGGCGTGCCTCTGCTAATTCATCTAACTTAAAACTGAGAATTTCTCCTGCCGCGAGTTTTTCATACAGTTTAAGACCGGAAAATCGGCTATAAGAGAATTTATTCTTCTGAAAATCGTGTATTTGGGCAAGAGTTGCTACAATACTCCATTCAAAAACTTGAGTTATTTCTCTGCTCTTAATGTTGTCGCTATTCTGGAAAATATAAACTCGATCAACACCAGTCGCTTCACCTAAAATCTTCAGTGCTTTAATAACAGCCTCTTGATAATTTGAAGATGCTAAAAGAGTGTTTGAAGCATTTGCTACACCCTGCAGGAGTCTGTCTTTTTGTTGGAGAAGTTTCTCTTGTTCTTTTCTCGCGGAAATATCGCGAAAAATACTAAGCAGCAACTTATTATTTTCTATTGTTTTCAAGATAGAAGTTGTTAACTCAAAATGCTTAACCTTTCCATTCCATATCGTGTAAGTATCTTCATAGTGAGGAGGGAAAGAATTAATCCGAAATCGCTCAAGAAAATTATAAAGAATAGACTTACGGTCTTCTTTATTAAAGGATTGAGTAAACAAATTCCCTTCAATCTCTTCGCGGTCTAATTCCACAAATTTAGCATAAGTCTGATTACACATTGTAACCACACCGCTTTCATTGGTAATTCTCATTCCATCATTAGATCGTTCCCATACTTCCCTGAATAAAAATTCGGTTGATTTGAGAGATTCCTCTGCCTTTACGCGATCCGAAACATTACGGATTGTTCCCTGCCCTAAATAGTGATCGTTCTTTTTAATGAGTTTCCCGTTAATTTCACAGGTGACGGATGTTCCGTCTTTTTTAATTAGGTTAGCCCTAAAATCACCAATTGATTTATCTTTAAAAAATTTGGCAAGCGCGGAAAAAAATATTCGTGTTTCGTCCTTTTTTACAATAAATATAAAAGGTTTGCCATTTAGTTCTTCCGGCGAATAACCAAAAGTATCTGTTACAGAAGGGCTGATATATAAAATTTTTCCCGATGAAGAAATTTGGAAAATAACATCGTGCGATGCTTCTACCAATCCCTGAAAATCTTCATAATTGAGAGTATGAATAATTCCGGTTATTTTTTCTTCCGCGATGGTTAAGTACTTGAATAAATTGGAGGTAAAGTCAACGCGGGATATTTCCGGAAAAATATCGGTTCTGATACTTTCAAGCAGAAGTCCGGATTCAGTCAAAGAAATATCTTGATATTCCTGAATGGACAATGATTTTGAAAAAGATGCAAAGTCTCGTATTATACGCAATTGGTCACTTAGCTTTAGTAACTCGTGTAATTCTCTTGTTCGATTGAGTGATTTATGTAAAGTCTCGATGAGACCCGGAATTTCACTTTTTGTCAATCTGCCGGGAAAAATTCGATTTAAATAATCCATATAATCAGGGAAACAGTGCTATTTATTTGTACTATCAAATTTACTTCTATTACAGGTAATATTTTGGAGATATTTTTGTTGGAATGCAGATATTATTTTAATTGCAATAAAAAATTAAAATTCTATCCTATACCGAAGCCCCATTTCACTAATCATTTGATTTTGATAGGATGTTTCAGTAACCGACTCTCTTCGTTCAATTCTTATTAGTAAATTTTCGAAAAACGGATATTCAATTCGGACACTCGCCGTTGAAATATCCTGTAAAAAATTGGTTGAACCGCCAAATGTGTATCGGAAACTTTTGAATTTTCCGCTGAGATTAAATTTTGTTGAAGTGCCATTATTTCGCAGTTCAATGCTTTTAACGTAGTCGCCAAAATAATTATTTAATAAACCGCCAACCAGCGAACCTGCAAGAGAAGTTGCAGTACCCGATATCGGGTCTACCTGGTTTGCAGCTCTTGTTTTATCCTGCTGGGTTAAGTCACGTTTGAATTTCCCTGTAATGATAAACCATACAGCATCTGCTTTGTCAAGTTCCTGCGAAACTACTTCTTTCTCAATATTTGATGCACCAACATATACCGCGATGTTATTTTCATCCTGCGAAAAATTCTTTGCCATATCACGTAAAGGTCCTTTAAGTCTTACTTTAATAGCAACTTCTTCATCTCTGCCGCCGCTGACAGAGGTTGTATCCACCTTTTGGTAGTATGCTTTGTATAAACCAATAATATTAAGATTAGGGTTTGTCAAGTCGTTTTCAAAACGAATGGAACCGGTGGCACTAAAAGTCTTCACAAATTCAAGTGTTGAGCCGTCAAGTACCGTAAGTTCCCCTTGAAAATTTTGAATTCCGTTTTTTCTCTCAAAAACTACATCACCTTTAAGAACTGCATTGAGTTTTTGATTGGCTTCCTGATTGAATACAAATACAAAATTTGCTTCATCTTTTATCCGGACTTTAATTTCATAGTCAAATTTACCGGTTATAGATTTAGCTGTGTCTATTGTAGTTTTTCTGTTATATAAATTAGAAAGTCGTCTCATTTCCAATTCGCGTGGAGAAAGACTAAATTCCGTGACGGGTTTTCGGTAAATAAAGTTATCACCTGCTGCTGAATAACCTGACTGCGTTGAAGGGAACACAACTTTTGCTTCTTTTACAACTAAGGGCACTGATAAAAAAGTTTTGCCTTTGCTATACGAGAAAACCATATCGCCATCAGTGCCGATAAATAAATTACCATAAATGGAACTGTTGGTAACTTTTGAAGCATCAGAAAGAATAGTCAAATCTCCGTGAATATTCGCGTTCAGCGCGAACCCGCTGTCGGCTGTTGCAACGATAGTACCATTACCTGTAATAGTACCTTTATTTTTTACTTTACCTTCATTGCGTATGATGAAACTGTCAATTTTTACAGTTGCTTTATTAAAAGTAAACAGACTGCCCGCGGAATAGTCCAAGTTGTTTTGAACAGCTCTAAAGCCAACATTGGTTAAACGCATAAATCCGGTTGGTTCCGGCTTCGTGTATGTTCCCGCGAGATCGATTTTGCCGTTTAAGAAACCGCGCAAATGAGTGACTGCAGGGAAAAAGTTGGAAACGGAAGTTAAATTAAAGTTATCCGCCGCCACGTGCAAATCTATACTCGAAATAGCCGGGATTCTATTTTTTACGTCTGTAAGTGAAAGATTTATTGGTACAGTACCAATTAAAGAAAATCTTTCTTTTTTGTCTTTATTTGCACGATCTATGAATTTTATATTAGAAACAATTTGTTCATTTGCATAATTAAACTGGCCCTTTAATGATCCAAAATTTGTTGATTTATATGTAACGCTGTCAGCATCTAAAGTCAATGAGATCAAAGGCTGTTTAAAGGTTCCGGAAAGAAGCATTGTCACATTTATATCACTGTCAATAATGTCAGACGGCGAAGTTCCCAATAATGAATAACTGAGATCATAACCCTTTAAGTTACTCAATGTTATTTTCAGGTTTTCTGTCTTGCTTGCTGAAATGTTGCCTTCAACAGTCATTTTTGAATCGCCGCGTTTCAGTTCAAGTCCCGTAATAGCAAAGTTATCATCGATATATGCAATTGAAAAGGGCTTCTGATTTTTAATTTCAAACCGGTAATATTTGAATACAAGCTTTTTACACCGGAGATCGAGTATGTCCTCTGTCAGGTTAAAAGAACCATCGAAAGTTGTCCGCATTTTATCAAGCATACTTACTTCGCACCCGATTTTTGCAATCCCTCGTTCTATGCTTAAATTGACAGCAACATCTTGCAGCTCTTGATTAACAAGAAAACGTGTGGCAGAGAAGTCGATATCGGCGGAGACTTCAGAAATATCTCTTAGTTTTGTATCCGCGTTAATCTTCGCGGTACACGAACCGTCATAGATATAATAAACACTTTCTTTAAACTCCATTTTTAAAAGTTTAATTTCAGACATCAGGTCAAAATGAAAATCAGTGCCTGTTTGTGAAAATTTTGTCAATATTTCGCCGTCAAAATCAACTTTAAGATTTGGAATGAACGTATTGATGGTTTTCGTGTCTTTTATTTTTAACGATGCTTCAACATCATAAGGGGCTGATGTTTTAGCAGCAGAATCGAGTTTTATTGTAGATTTGCTCGTGTCAGATGAAAACAATTTTGGGAAATATGTAGACAATTTATTAGCAATAGCAGAAGATATTAAGTTTGTTTGAGTCCTAACTGAATTAGCAAACCCGATAACAGGAAAATTGCCCTTGATTTCCAAGTCAGCTACATCTGATAACAAGCTGAAGCGGTGGTAATAATTTTGTCCGCGAGTGATAGTTAATGCAGCGTGAAGACTATCTAACAAATTTGCATTTATCAAGGAATTATTAATATCTAAATTAAATATTCCGGAAATATCATCAGGATTAAATCCTTTGGCAGTCAGGTCTAAACTTAAATTTATTTTTGAGCTTAGAGCAGAGTCCATCAAGAGTGGCGCAAGATTAAAACCTGACAAGTTTAGTTTCCCTGAATATTCAGGCAAAGTATCGTTGATAAAATTTAGATTACCAATAAAAGAAAGAGAGTCTCGTGAAGTTAGCGCGTTCAAATCAGTAACCAAATCACCATTAGCAAGAGAAGCGTTTAAATTTAGCTTATTAAAATGTTTATTCCCAATGATAGAATTATCGCCGTTTAATTTGCAAATCAATTCAGCAGTTTTTGGGTCAAAACCTTGTCCGGAAATTGAAACAGCACCGTTAAAATTAATAGGATAGTGTGCAACACCTCCTAAATTAATATTATCGGAATATAGAGAAGCAGAATATTTCATTGAACTACCGCTAAAATCAAGAATTGCATCTGAGCGCAAAATGCCTCCCGATACTGATAATTTGCTTTTGGTCTTAAAAGTTAACGGTTTGCCGGAAAAACTTAAACTGTCGATTTGAATCGATTCAAATCCTTTTAGCTCCGGTAACGTAACTGCAGGTAATAATCGCGAAATGTTCTCGGGTACTAATTTTGATTTTGTCATATCAGCAAAAATGAGTAATTCTTTAGGATTATCTAAATTTTCAAATCTGCCTTGTACAAGAAGCGAAGTCTCACCATACTCAACAAAAAGTTTACGAATGCTAAGCTTGTTGATAAATCCTTCCGCCATCAGTTCACCTCGTAAATCTCCTTTGAGCATATCTACAGCGGGGACAAAAGCCGTCAACTCATCAAAACTAAATTTTGGCAATTCTAATTTAAGAGAGACTTTTGTTTGTTTTAACTTTTCTCTCGTTATACCACTGAAAATATCAAGACCATCGGTTTTAAGTGATGCTTTTATTTCAGTATGCAATGTATTAATAGAAAGATTGTTCACCTCTATAGTCTTTCTATTCAATCTAATATCTGAAGAAAAAACAATATTATGGATATTTTTAAGGTTTGTTTTAGCTTCTAAATTTTTAATATCGACTTTGAAATCTTTATTATCAATATCAATCTGAGCTTTAAGTTTCAGATGAAAACTATCAAGCCTCAGATTTTCAATGTTTAATATTTGATTCGGAACAAGACTATCCCTGTACCTCCAATCATAAACATTAAATTTGCCTGAAACAATTTCAAAATTACCAACATCAATTTTGTATGGAAAACTTGAAGGTGCAGTATCGGGCTTTTCCTTAGATGGGAATACTCTTGCAAAATTGAGTGTTCCTGTACTGTCTGTTTCTAACGCGGCATAAGGATAATGAACTGAAATATCAGTAATACTGATAGTTTTTATAAGCAGTGCCATTGGATTGAGGCGTATACTTATTTTAGTAAACTTACCGATAGTATCGCTGCTATACGTGAGTGCAACATCGCGTATAGTAAGTGCGGTAAAGAATGAACCGTCAATTTGACCAATTGAAAAATGTCCTTTTGTTTCTTCATTCAATATTGCAACAAGTTTTTGCCGAACAAAATTTCTGAAAGTGGATGTTTGTGAAAAACCAAGCAAAATAATGAAGACAGCAAATATGAAAATCATTATACCAAGGAACCAGTTAACAGTTTTATGAAAGGCGGAACGGCGAAGAAGTTTTTTTGTATTTTCTTTTACTTTATCAAAAGGACCGGTTAATTTTTCAAATCTGTTAAGAAAGTTTCTTTCAATAGCTGTTTGTTCCTTGGACGGTATGCCGTGATCTGGTGAGGAAATGAAATCATTTTTCCCTCCGTTCTCTATTGGAGAATCAGTAGATCGTGGTATAGAGTCATCATCGGGGCTATTGGTGATTAGTCCCTCTTCATCTTCTTTCATTTTGAATAGCGTTCAATGACCGTCTTAATAATGTTTGTGGTTGATGCTTTAGTAACGAAATCAATCGTCATTACTTTGCCGCCATTTTGGATAACTTTATCACGTCCAACAATTTTATCCAGCGGCCAGTCGCCGCCCTTTACAAGCACATCGGGAATTAAAATATCTATCAATTCTTCGGGTGTCGGTTCATCAAAAAGCACAACATAATCAACAGATTTAAGCTGTGAAAGTAAAAAAGCTCTTTCATTTTCGGGAACAATCGGGCGTTTCTCGCCTTTAATTTCTCTCACGGATATATCGCTATTCAAACCAAGAATAAGCACGTCACCGCAATTACGGGCTTTAAGCAAATAGTCCGCGTGCCCGGCGTGCAAAATATCAAAGCAGCCGTTAGTAAAAACTACTTGCTTATTTTGCTTTTTCAAATCAGCCCTGATGACTTTCATTTCATCGAGGGAATAGTATGCTTTCATTGATTATCTTTTATCACGGTGTCAAATAATTTTTCTACTTCTATCGGAACAATACCCGGCTCCTCGCAGACAACACCGGCTGCATAATTTGCCAGATAACAGGCTTCATAAATATCTGCTCCTGCTGAAAGAGCGACTGTGAGAGTGGAAATAACCGTGTCACCCGCGCCGGAAACATCAGAGACTTTTCTTGCTTTAGTGGGCATACGTTTTTCATTTTTGCCTTTTTCAAAAACCGCGATGCCGCTTTCACCTAATGTAAGTAAAATGTATTTAGCATTCAACTTTGTCAATAATTTTTTTCCTGCATCTGACACATCTTCCGATGAGCGGATTTTCATTCCAAGCACATCTTCAGCTTCTTTTCTATTGGGTTTAAATACTGTTACATTTTTATATTCAAAGAAATTGTGAAATTTCGGATCAACAGTAATAAGTTTCCCTTTTTTATTAGCAATACTGATGGCTTCTTGAATCACGCGGGAAGTAAGAACACCTTTATTATAGTCTTGCAAAATAACTCCATCAATCTCATCGATAACAAATAAAAAGTTCTCTAATAATTTGTTCTGCATATCGGCTGAAATACTCGCGGTACTCTCTTTATCAATGCGAAGCACGTGTTGATTGTGGGCAATTATCCTTGTCTTTGCTGTGGTTGGTCTGCTTTCGTCAATTAGCAAATATTCGTTAGTAATATTAGCTTCTTTAAGAAGTCCCGAGAAAATATCGCCGTAAGTATCTTTGCCGATGACACCAAAAGGGATCGGGTACGCGCCAAGTTTTACTAGATTATACGCGACATTAGCCGCTCCGCCAAAACGAAAAAATTCATTATCGACTTCAACTACAGGAACAGGTGCTTCCGGAGAAATGCGCTTTACTATTCCCCAGTAATAGCAATCTAACATTACATCACCGATAACGGCAATCTTTTTTCCGTTAAATTTCTTTTTTAGCTCATCAAGCCGATTAATTTTCATAGTTATCATAATAGTAATTCTCCGTAATAAGCAATCTAATTTTATTTTATTCTTTTCTTTTTTGTAAAAACAGCGA
Source organism: uncultured Ignavibacteriales bacterium (assembly GCA_903929035.1). Lineage (GTDB taxonomy): Bacteria > Bacteroidota > Ignavibacteria > Ignavibacteriales > Ignavibacteriaceae > CAIYTF01. Next base: position 9,668 of record CAIYTF010000003.1, on the reverse strand, counting down.
ACGGGTTGTAAAATGTTATTCGATACAGCCCTTTATCGGTTCCTATCCACAATGCGTCGCCATCGAAAATCAGCGCGTGAATAAGGTTTGATTCAGCTTTTAGTTCATCAACGCGGATATTTTGCAACGCGCCGGTTGATGGATTGAGAAGTGCAAGCCCCTGCCCTATTTCTGCCTTTGCTTCCTTATCAAAAGCATATACGCCTAACCACAATCGATTGCCGGAGCGGGCAACTGCTTTCACGCCATTACCTGCCAATCCGGTACGCCGATCAAATTTTGTCCACGCGGCTTTGCGGTTATATTTATACAATCCCCCCATATTGAAATATGGTTTATCTTGTGTAACAAATTCATCTGCCGCGAACCATACACCTTCATCATCGGAATAAATTTCCGATATGGAAACAAAATCACCATCGCCTTTAAATGAGTTTTCCTTATTACCGAAATATTCGTAGGAAGATTTTTCGGTTGGGTTGTTTCTTTTATCATAACGGAAAGCCCCTGACTCAGTTCCTATCCAAATAAAATTCTCGCCATCGGGCCGCACCGCTTTAATGTTATTTGAACGGTCATCAGTTCCCATTGTCATATTGATATCGTCATACTTTTGATTTTTAACATCAAGCCGCGAAAGATATTGAAATCTGCCAATCCACAGAACGCCTTCATCACCATCATAATACAGGGAACGTATCCAGTTGCCGTATTCACCGCCCGCCGAAAACTTCCGCTTCTTCCAAGACTCTTTCTTCCGGTCATAGATATATAAACCTTGGCTGCTGCCTGCCCAAATATATTCGTCCGAAACGGCAATGCAGTAGAAAAAATCCTCTTCGGATTTTTCATTTTTAGTGGAATATGAATCCCATTTCTTCTGTTTGTAGTCATATTGATAAATACCTTTACCATAAGTGGCAACCCACAATTGCGACTTGTATAAATGCATATCCATCACTTGTACTGAAGGAAGAGCGAGTTCATACCAATCCCCTGCTTTTAGGAAACTAATGCTAAAAATAAACAGTGATAAAATTATTTTTTTAGACATAAAATATGAAATTATTAATAGCTCTCTGATTCATCCGGAAATTTAGCTTTCTTAATGTCGTCAATATAATTTGAAATGGCAGATACAATCTGTTCCTCGAGGTTTGCATAGTGACGCACAAATCGAGGCTGAAATTCTTTGTTTAATCCTAGCATATCCGGTGTAACCAAAATTTGACCATCGCAATGAACACCCGCGCCAATACCAATAGTGGGTATCTTTAAATTTTCGGTAATCTTTCTCGCGAGACTTGCAGGAATTTTTTCAAGGACTAAGCAGAACGCGCCTGCTTCTTCAAGAATTTTTGCATCGCGAAAAATTTCAAATGCCTCTTCTTCTGATGCGCCTCGTTCGCGATAACTGCCAAACTGATGAATACTCTGCGGAGTTAGACCAATGTGCCCCATAACAGGTATTCCGGCATTTGTAATCTTACGCACGCTCTCTGCCACGCGCTCACCGCCTTCAATTTTAACACCCCCTGAATGAGTTTCTTTCATTATACGCCCCGCATTTCTGAAAGCATCATCAACACCAAGCTGATAGGACATAAAAGGCAAATCGGTTATCACCATCGCGCGCTGAACTCCCTTGGTAACAGCTTTAGTATGATATATCATTTCATCCATTGTAACGGGAAGAGTAGTTTCATTTCCCTGGAAAACATTTGCAAGTGAATCGCCAACAAGCAGTAAATCTATTCCGCTCCTATCAAGCAGCATCGCTGTTATGAAATCATAAGCCGTGAGAGCTGCAATTTTTTCGCTCTTTTGCTTCATTACCGAGAATGTCCTGGTAGTTACTTTACGAAACTGTATGCCTTTATTCGTACTCATTGACCGCTATGCCTCATTTAAATGAAATTTGTCAAGGAAGCAGCTCGTGGTTACCGCTTGAAATTGCATTGAAAAATATTTTTCAAATCCCCTGCTTAGCGAACTTTCTAAACGCGAATAGTCAACTGGCTCATTAAGAATTGTTTCAATCTCTGTTGTTTTTCCTTCCAAATCATTTTTTATCAGTTCAATTGTTTTTGCATCATAGTACAAAAATTCCGTAATTCTCTTATGAAAACTTCCGCATAATATCGACCCGTGCTGCAAGATAACATTGCCCATTTTACGCTGGGCACTGCCGACAATTTTTTTATGAGCAAACTTTAATTCATTTTTTGCCGCGCTGCCGAAGCAGGCAAAGTTACTTTCTAAATCAAACGCCTGTCTGAAATCGTGTTCTTGAGATTCCATTTCTGCAGAGGAAAGCCTCGCGTCATAATAAGACAGCCCGAGTAAGATAGCTTCATTTACCTGTCTGTAAATTTCCCGCGGTGTGAATATTGTATTAGTATGGCATATAAAAGAATAAGTTAGTTCTTCGCTATGAAGAATCGCCTTTCCACCTGATGGACGTTTGATAATATCAATTCCCGCGCATTTCAATGCACTTTCATTAACGAGAACATTATTTTGATTCGCGCCTAATGACAAACAATAAGGTTCCCATTGGTACAGCCTAAAATAGAACTCATCCTCGCGGCATTGCTCCGCGAGATTAATATCAAAATCCATATTAAATGATCCTGTTCGAGATTCGTTTAGAATATGGAAATATTTCATAAAACCTTTTTTATTTTCTTCGCGTCTTCGCGTGAGAAATTGTTAATGTTATTTCTTAGCAAGCCCTTAAGTCTAATTTTTCTCACGATTTACCGAGAATACCGCGTTTGCTTGAATTTATAAATTCAAGTATATCTTTTGCATATTCGTTTTCTGCAAATTGTTCGCTGATAATTGTTTTAGCCTGACTAACATTGTAGCTTTTGCTAAAGAGAATCGCGTATATTTTTTTTATCGCGGTAACTTGTTGAGAAGTGAATCCGTGACGGCGAAGACCAACTACATTCAGTCCTTCATAGCGAAGCGGCTCGCCGGCTGCTAACAAAAAAGGAGGAATATCTTTGACAATTCGATAGCCGCCGCCAACCATAATATGTTTACCTACAACACAGAATTGATGAACAAGTACCCCCCCGCCTAAGATTGACCAATCGTCAATATACACGTGTCCGCCAAGTTGAACCGCGTTTGCAAGAATGCAGTTGTTGCCGATATAGCAATCGTGCGCGATATGAGAATAAGCCATCAATAAAACGTCATTACCAATGGTGGTTTTACCTGTACCCTGGTTACTAAGCAGAGCCGAAGTGCCCCTATGTACCGTAACAAATTCGTGAATAGTTACGTTATCGCCGATGAACACTTCTGTCGGTTCGCCCTCGTATTTTAAATCTTGAGGCGCGTGACTGATTGATGCAGATTGGAAGATACGGGTGTTCTTGCCTATACGCGCACCACTATAAACACATACGTGTGGACCTATATAAGTCCCTTCGCCAATTTCTACATTATCTTCAATCAGAGAATATGGAGCAATTTCTACATTATCGGCAATAATTGCTTTAGGGCTGACTATAGAAGAAGTGTGTTGTTTTATCATCTCTTAACCAAGTTTATCTTAAAAATTAAAGTGCTTTATCGCGATCAACGATAGCCGCGGTAAAGTCTGCTTCGGTCACGAGTTGATCATTAACATAAGTTTTTCCTGCCATAACTACATAGCGTGATTTTTTCTGAATTAATTCCACTTCCATTATTATTTGATCGCCCGGATATACCGGTTTGCGGAATTTAGCATTGTTTATTTGCATAAAAAGGACAAGTTTTTCTTCCGGATTAGGGAAAGAGTTTAACAAAAGCACTCCGCCTGTTTGCGCCATCGCTTCCAATATAAGCACCCCGGGCATAATCGGGTGTCCGGGAAAATGCCCTTGAAAGAAAGGTTCATTAATAGAAACAGATTTAACCCCGACAACTTTCTTATCCAACTCCAAATGAGTGATTTTATCAACCAGCAGGAACGGATAGCGATGCGGAAGAATTTTCTGTATAGCATTCGAATCAAAAACAATTCCTTGAGTTTTGATATGCTGGAATTTTTTTACAATTTTTTTCTGTTGATACAATTTCCGGATCATCTTTGCAAACTCAACATTAGCGTGATGTCCGGGGCGGGCAGCAAGAATCTGAGCTTTGACTGGCGCGCCTATTAGAGCCAAATCACCAAGTAAATCCAGGAGTTTATGACGTGCAGGTTCATTTTTGAATCGCGGTTCTCTATTGTTAAGTATCCCGTTCGCTCCCAATGTCACTTTTTGCTCAATACCAAGCTTTGTCTGTAAATCGATAAGTTCGTCTTCGTTCAATTGTTTGTCAATTATAACAATAGCATTGTCAATATCCCCGCCTTTAATTAATCCCAATTTTGAAAGCTGTTCAACTTCACTCAAAAAGCAGAATGTTCTTGCAGGGGCAAATTCATCGATAAATTCTTTTTCAAGATTAAATAACCCTGTATGCTGACTGCCCAATGCAGGGTTCTGATAATCAACAAGTACCGTCATACGATAATCATCCAAGGGCAAGGCTACAATATCAATTTGCTTTTCTTCATCGTGGAAAGTAACGGTTTCATCTATTATTAAATAATCCCGGGGTTCTGCCTGCTGTATAATCTCAGTTTTTCTCAAGCACTCAACATAAGGCAGCGCACTTCCATCGCCAATAGGAGGTTCCACTCCATCAAGTTCAATTATGATGTTATCTATTTTCAGCCCGACAATTGCAGCAAGCACGTGTTCAACGGTATAAACTTTTGCCTCGCCAATACCAAGGGTGGTACCGCGCGAAATATCCACGACAAAATCGCTTAGCGCGGGTATTTCAGGATTATCAACCAGATCAACGCGAATAAATCGAATGCCATAGTTGTCCGCTGCCGGCTTAAAAGTCATCGTGCTATGCGTTCCGGTATGCAATCCTATACCGGACATACTAACGGAATGCTTGATAGTCTTCTGTAATTCTAACATCTATCTCTCTTTTAATAGGTAAATCTAAATAAAGTAAACATTAAAGATACAGAATAGAGAAGTAAAGACAAAAACCGCGAAGATTAGATTTAGAAGATGTAAAGGTTATTTCTTTACAAGGACTAAGTTATTATTGAACGAATCCTATGATGATTTTATCTTCTTATTTTCTAATCTATTGATTTTAAGTCTTCATAAGTAATTGAAGTAAGATCGTGATCTGAAGGATTTAGTACCGTGAGAATTCGCTCTTCCTGATTACTGATGGCTTTATAGAGAATATTCCTTACAGTGCGGGCATTGCCGAAATTTGCATCCCTCTTATCATAAAGACGCGTGAATTTCTCAAGCAGCAGCTGCAAAGCACCTTCATCTAATTGATATCCGTTTTTCTCGCTAAGCTGAGATGCAATTTCCAGCATCTGACGAGGAGTATAATCCTCGAACGCGAAAAAGTTGGTGAAACGCGACTGCATTCCGGGATTTGAATCAAGGAATCTTTTCATTTCATTTGTATAACCGGCAACAATAACAATCAGTTTGTCTTTATAGTCTTCCATTCTCTTCAGAATAGTATCAATAGCTTCCTGCCCAAAATCATTTCCGCCTCTCGCCAAGGTATAAGCTTCATCAACAAATAATGTTCCGCCAAGAGCTTTCTGAATTACATCATCTGTCTTGATTGCAGTTTGTCCTTGATAGCCGGCAACAAGCGCGCTACGATCAACTTCAACAAGGTGTCCTTTTTCGAGTATTCCCATTTCTTTGTAAATTTTGCTTAGCAAACGCGCAACAGTTGTTTTACCTGTACCGGGGTTTCCAAGGAATACGCTGTGCAAATTCTTCTCAAGCACCTTTAATCCTCGCGCTTCACGCATCTTGGCAACTTTTAAACTGCTTATAAGCTTTTCAACCGAACGTTTTACAGAATCTAATCCGGTAAGTTCATTCAATTCCAATAGATATTGATCGAGGAGTTCTTTATTGCCTTCAATGGATATAATTTTCTTGTCAGTCTTAACATTTATTATCTCGTGGATATCTTCCACCATTACCGTTGAAGACATTTCAGCGGATCTGCTGTCTTTATGAACATCAACAATGCGCAAAAGGAGGTTGCGAGCCGCGTTATCAACGAAATTTCTTACCAGACGGGCATTGCCAAAGTTTTTATCCCTGTTGCGGTAAAGACTCATATAATAGGTCAGTAATTGAGGCTCGGCATCAACGCTTAATTTAAGTTTCTTCTCGCGAAGTATTACCTTGGTAATTACCATCATTTCTTGAGGAGTGTAATCTTCAAAAATAAAAGTCTTTGTAAAGCGCGATTGCAGACCCGGATTGCTTTCAACAAATTTTTGCATTTCACCGGTATAACCGGCGGCAATTACAATAAATTTCCCGCGGTCATCTTCCATACGTTTTAGTAACGTGTCAACAGCTTCTCTGCCAAAATCAGATGTATCGCCTTGCTTAATAAGAGTATATGCTTCATCTATGAAAAGAGTGCCGCCCATTGACTGATTGATTAACTCGGTTGTTTTCTCTGCAGTTTTTCCAACAAATGGAGCAACCAGCGACTGCCTATCGGCTTCAACCAAATGGCCTTTAGGAAGCAGCCCGATTGCCGCGAATATTTGCCCGACTAACCTTGCAACAGTTGTTTTACCTGTGCCCGGGTTGCCGAGGAACAAAATATGATCGGTGAACTTGCTCTGAATGTCATCACCGATTTCTATATAATATTTAGCAAGTTTTACAAGTTCATCCACTTCGCGTTTAACGGCTCCCAAACCTATCAGGCTGTAGAGTTTCTCAAGTGCTTTATTAAGTGCCTCCATATCCATTCCGGTCTTGAAATTTGAACCGGTATGAGCTGCAAATAATTGGTTAAAATCTTCCGGTGTGAATGTTGTAAGCGCGCCGCGGTCGCGTAAATTTTCGGGTAATTTCAAATAACGCTTGCTCAATTTCAATTTTGAATCGTTAAAAACATTACGAACTAAGCGGGCATTGCCAAATGTTTTATCGCGTTTGCGATAAATGTTCATAAATTCTTTTTTAAGAATTTCATTTGCTTCCGGTAAAATGGAATAATCTTCTTTTTTCGCCATCCCGCTGAATATCTCTATAAGCTCATCCGGGTTATAGTCTTCAAAATCGAAGAAGTGATTGAAGCGCGATTTCATACCCGGGTTGGACGAAAGAAAATCATTCATCTCATCGGGATAACCAGCGGCAATAATTGCAAATTGCCCGCCCTTGTCTTCCATACGTTTAAGTAGAGTGTCAATAGCTTCCTGCCCAAAATCCTGACCGCCTCCGCCTTTTTTAACAAGCGTGTATGCTTCATCAATAAACAGTAATCCACCCATTGCATCTTCGATTACTTTATCGGTCTTCTGCGCGGTTTCACCAACATATTGCCCCACTAATGCTGACCGGTCAACTTCAACCAAATGACCTTTTTCAAGAATTCCCATTAGCCTGAATATTTCACCCAGCTTTCTGGCAACTGTTGTTTTTCCTGTTCCGGGATTACCAAGAAACACGCAGTTAAAAGTCAAGTTATCCTGTGTCTTGAGTCCTTGTTTTTTTCGTTCCTTAATAAATTCAAGATAGTTGATGAAGTCTTTCATCGATTGTTTAACAGAATTTAAACCTGTCAGCGTATTTAAATCGGCAAGAATTTGCCCGACTGAACCGGGTACTTCCGGTGAAGCCTGCATCGCGCCGGATGAGGCAGATGCTTTAACAGGTGCTTTATTCCGTAAGTCACGTTCAATTGATGCAATATCGATTTCTTCAATATTTGGAATAGCAGACTGCCCGATGAGAAACCAACGTTCGCAAAGCTTTATCCCGCTTAAATATATTTCCACGCGGCCCTGTCCGCGTTTCCAAAAACCGGGTGAATCAGTTCCCCAACTTTGTACAAACACAACTTGCGGCCAAGCACGATCAACTTGCACTGTAAAATTATGGCGGCCTACTTCACGTCCGCTTAAAATCCAAACCACATCTCCGCTGAGGATATCTTCTTTCATTTGGAAATATGGATTCGACACGATTACTTCAACACCAATGTAACGAATTTGAGATTCGGCAAATTGAATTTGATATAATTTGCCTGATTCGTCTTCAGGATTATTATAGTCGAGCATTTTAGCAAAATAGCCTATAAAATCAGGATGATCAAATCGTTCAAAATCGGTGCGTTTTGAGAGAGTAATTACTTTGCCGGGCTGTAGTGACATTCCACCTGGTTTTGAATCCGACTTTTGATAATCAGTTTCAGAAGAAATTTGCGAGTCAAGAGATTGATAAATGCTTGATTTAGAGGGTTTTATTTCAGTTGGCTTGATATCATTCCGAACTTTTTCGAAATCATCTTTCACGTTCATATCATCTATTGAAGCGAGCGAAGCACCCTCGTTTTTCTTTTTCTCGCTGTTAATAAGTTTATTATGAATATTCTGGAAACGCTGGTCGTCCTTAAATCTATCAAATATTGCATTTGCCTTTTCGGCTGCAGGCTTAAGTTGAAATAAGTAATAAAGAGTTTCAACTTCAAGTAGCCGCGCGTGGTCGTGATCGCTAAAAAGAGTCTTGTTTCCAAGTATTTTTCTTATCACCCAAAGCACGTACCAATATTCTTTGACCTTAAAAGCTTCCTCTGCCTGAACAATAAGGGAGCGTTCTTTCCCTTTGGTTAAGGGGGTTTCTACAATTCCTGCAGCGGTTCGATACCATCGTCTTAAACGTAGAAGAGCTTTACTTTTTGCTTTATCGGTTATTATTGCCAGTTCAAATTCTTCGAGAGCATCTAAATATTTACCGGCACCTGCAAGTGCTTTTGCTTTAAGATGATGTGCCCACGAAAGTGGTTCAGATTTACTATCGATGACTGCATCAAGATCATTAATAGCACCATCAAAAACGCCAATCCGCATCAGGATAAATCCCCTGTAGAGCCTTGTCTGCGGGATAGCTTTGCCAAGACTAACCGCGACATCGGCATATTCCATAGCGTTATTTGCATCTCCGTTTTCAAGGTAAGCCCAAGCTAAACAAATTGCAATTCTAAAATCGTTAGGAAACGCGTCAAATACACGCTGCGCGGTGGTTAATGCAATACGATATCTGCCTTCTGTCAGGTGATCGAAAGCTTCTTTAAGTTTTTCTTCAGCTTCTTCTTTTGTTATAGTTTTTTGTCGAGCGAGTAACATTATCCGTGGAAATACCTTTAAGAATCAAAAATACAAGAAGTGGTATGATACCAATTTTATAGGACAAAACCAATTATTATTAAAGATATAGGTAACTGTTTAGGTAAAAAAACGAGTATGTTTTGTATCCTGATGAAAATGGTATAATATTAAACCTCACCCCTTAATCCCCTTTCCTTTGAGGAGAGGGCAGATCCTATCGATTGTGGTTACGCGCAAATTCCCTATCCTTCGGTAATGTCACTAACTTAGTAAAACCTAAATTGAGCGATAAGCCCGTTAAAAAAAGCCTTTTGGGCGTTTAAGTGCTGAAAAAACAGTACTTTTGTAATACAAAAACAAAATTAATAAACGACCCAAAAGGTGAAACAAAGATGCAAAAAGACGAAAAAAAAACGAATTTAAAATAGACAAAATCGGAATAACGAACGATAAAATTACAGGAAGAGGCGGGCTG
>CAIYTF010000002.1 GCA_903929035.1 uncultured Ignavibacteriales bacterium | reverse complement strand
TTGACCGGCAGTTAACTGACTATTCCAATTTAGCGGCTGTCCCCATTTCAATACCGTGGTATCATACCGAATCATAATAGTAAATGAACCCGCGCCATTAAAATTTTGCACGTTCATAGGAACAGTAACGCTGTCTCCTGGAACTGCAGTAACATTCCCAAGCGAAACAAGAACCTGTCCAAAAGTCATCATTGAGCAGATGACAAGCAGTGACAACAAATGTTTTATATATCTCATTAATCTATCCTTAATTATTATGTTGAAAAAAAATTCTAATTATGTTTTTTTATTGATCAAGAAACACCTGTCATAAATACCGGAATGCAGTAATTTATAATAATATTTACAGTCCGGTATTTTTGACAATAAGCAGGCTATTTAAACATTTAAAAATAAAACAAATGTTCAAGATAGCCTACTTTAATAATAACATTTTCCTTACTTCACGGAAAGTTTTTGAACCGTCCTTAGCCGAGGCAGTTATCGAGTACATATACAGCCCTGACGGATAAGCATCGGCTTTCCATACTGCCTGATATTCGCCTTCTGCCTGAACCGTGTTTACAACGTCAGCAACTTTCTGTCCAAGCCCGTTGAATATCTCAATTTTCACGTTACTTTCTTTGGGTAAACTATACTTAATAGCTGTACTCGGATTAAAAGGATTCGGATAATTTTGAGCAATACCAAATTCCAACGGAATTTTATTGACTACCGATGGATACAAGAGTTCGGTTTTTTGAACATTGGCATTTTTATCTGCAAATTCGCAGCCCTGAGCAAGAGCTATCATATCCGGCGAGAATATTTTGTCCTGTTTCACGCTAATCTGCAATTTAACAATCGGCTCATTGGAATTTATGTTGAGACCATTTATATCATCCCACGCAATTTTAACCAAGCCATTGTTGATTGATATATCTGCACCCGGGAAAACAGTTTCAACTTTTGTAACATTCCCTATTGATACATCGTAATTAATAATCAAGGTCACAGCACCAATCGGGTATTGAGCATTAGTTCTAATCGGGAATTCCACTAATTTATTATCCCAATTTATTTTCCTGCCATCGGGGGATAATGTTACAATATCAGCTGATTTTGCCAATAAAGTTGGGACATAGCTCGAGTTAACGTCACCGGCACATACAGCAGTAATAGTATTTGTTACCGAAGACCCGTTAACAATTATGACAGTGTCAGAATATACCCAGTCAGGGATACTAAATGCTGATACCAGCCCGACAAGCCTCCGCCTGATAAGCAGCGCGTCCGCGCTAGTAAGCGAACCGGAGTGATTTACATCACCGGCTCTTTGCAGCATTGAATCAATCACGATTTGCCCAACCAAGTACCTGCGCAGTTGTAATGCATCATTGGATGTAACTCCGCCCCATTGAATCGGGCTGTTCACTTTAACCTGATATACATTATCGGTACAGTTAAGGAAATGAAATTCTCCGCTGCCATTGGTTGAAGTAGTATCAACCAATACACTATTATTATTAAAGAGTTGAAGCGGTACATTGTTTAATACAGATTGGGGAGGCGGGGTTGCCGAAAGCAGGGCGTGATACAATAGCTGACCGTTAATATCCGAACCGTTTCCAATCGAAGCATTCGTATATGCCAATTGAATGGGAGTTCCATTATTATCGGTAACTTCACAAAGTGCCGTATTGAATGAAACCGCTACCGGTAAAGATGTTGAACCAAGATATTTAAACTTTAGATCAACGAGTTTTCCTGACGGGAGATTTCCTGCTGTAAGATCATCCCACGCTATAACTAATACTCCGTTGTTAACACCTGCAGACCCTAATACGAAACTGCTGTTCCAGTTCAGAGCTGTAACAAATTTCAACTTTGTCGTGTCAAATACAATTTTAAGTGTAAATGAACCAATATTGTTGAAGTTACTAACCACGATTGGAATAACCAGGCTGTCTCCCAAGTTTACAGAGGAAACATTTTTTAGCTTCATAGTAATCGCTGTACTTGCTGCAGTTGTAAACTTCCAAGGAATGGAAAATGCAGTTGATAAACCATCGCTATGACGCGATAATGCCCGCCAGTAATAATCGGTGCCGCGAGAAAGTCCTGCTACACGTTTATAAGTTACGCTCATAGTGTCGTCAATTTCCGGACTCGCGAAATCCGCGGTCTTTGCTAACTGGACTCTATACCCTGTAACATTAGCCTCGCCCGCGGACTTCCAATACAAGGTCTGTACTGTATCCATAGAAACTGAATTATTTACAGGGGATAATAAAGTCGGTGACGCGATAATCGGTACATCAAAGCTATACTTGATTGTCATATTAAGTTTATTAAAAATACCCGGGTTAGTAACAACATAACTGCCTGCTCCTGTTGCCATCGTAACATTAATCAAAGTTCCGGTAACAACATCCTGCAATATACCTGTAACACCAGCAGGAAGATTCCAAGACAATGTTATTTTTGTCCCTGTTCCTACTTGGAACTGCATTTGATGAACTTTTGTTCCGTTGAATGTTGTACTTCCATGACGGAAATCTTTCAGAGATGCATCTGTAATAGCGGGTATTAAAAACCGTGCATCAAATACCCCTGCAGGAGGAAGCGGCGGTAATGGTGCTTCACCTAATGATGCATCTATCCCATCAGTTGCATTTGGGTCTAATCCAAAAAATAGGGTTTTACTAACGCCTGTCGTATCAGTTACCGTAATTGGAATATTTACAGAAACTCCTGTAACTCCGGCTATTGTTGTAAAGGAAAATGCAGAAGTGAAAGCACTCACTCCCGTGCTGTTCTTGGCATTTACTCTCCAATAATATACCGTGTTGTTCGCTAATGGACCAACTGCTTTACTTGTTGAAGTGACAGTCGAATCATTAATAATTAAATTTGAAAATGCTGTATCTGTCGCGAGCTGTACGCGGTAACTTGTCGCGCCTGATGAGGCATTCCAAGTCAAGTTCAAGCTTGTTGGCTGACCGGTTGCATTGTTTGCAGGTGTTGCAAGAACAGGAACAGGAGGAACTGTTACTGTTCCTCCTAAATTATATGTAATTGTCATTTGGAGTTTATTGAATGAACTCGGGTTAGTAACAACATAACTTCCCGCGCCGTTCATTTGAACATTAATTAAATTTCCGGTAACAACATCCTGAAGCAATCCTGTAACACCTGCAGGCAAATTCCAAGAAAGTGTTATATTTGTTCCTGTGCCAAGTTGGAACTGTATTTGATGAACTTTTGAGCCGTTAAAAGTTGTGGTTCCATAACGATAGTCGCTAAGAGATGCATCCGTTGTATTCGGCATTAAAAACCTCGCATCAAATACACCGGTAGGCGGTAAAGGAGGAAGCGGTGCTTCACCCAACCCGATATCCAAACCATCCGTTGCCGCGGGGTCTAATCCAAAAAACATAGTCTTGCTGCCACCCGCAAGATCGGATATAGTAATAGGGATATTAACAACTGCAGAGCTTGCAGTTAATGTCGTAAAATTATTAACACTTGAGAATGTACTTGTCCCCGCGCTATTACGGGCATTTACTCTCCAATAATAAACAGTACCGTTTGTTAATCCGCTTATTGCTTTTATAGTATCAACAATATTCGTGTCATTAACCAGGAAATAAGTAAAGCTGCTATTCGTTGAAAGCTGAACAGTATATTTATCTGCCCCAATTGATTTCCTCCACGCTAAATTTGTCGAGGTTGCTGTGCCTATTGAATTATTTTCAGGCGTCAACAATGTCGGGGCTGCAGGTATAGTAACAATATTGCCTAAATTATATGTAATTGTCATTTGAAGTTTACTAAATGCACCCGGATTAGTAACAACATAACTACCTGCTCCGGTTGCCATCGAAACATCAATCAAAGTTCCGGTAATAAAATCCTGCAACCGCCCGGTAACTCCGGCAGGAAGATTCCAAGAAAGTGTTATTTTTGTACCGAGTCCAACTTGATATTGCAGCGTGTGAACTTTTGTTCCCGTAAAGTTTGATGCTGTTCCCTGACGATAATCATTTAGAGATGCATCTGTTGTACTCGGGATTAAAAACCGCGCATCAAATACACCGGTAGGCGGTAAAGGAGGAAGCGGTGCTTCACCTAGGGATGCATCAATTCCATCGGTTGCAGTTGGTGTCAATCCGAATGATAGGATTGTACTCACGCCGGTCGTATCACTAACCGTGATAGGTATATTGACTGCTGCCTGTGCAAATAGTGCAAGGTTAAACAGCAATACTATTAATATCATTAGTTTCTTTGACATTGGTTCTCCAATTGATTATGAATGAAATTATAACAGAATATTGTTTTTTTAGAAATACAACTATAATGTGCAATATTTTTTATTAAATAGCAAATTTTACTCTTTTAGTGCCAATTCATATTTTGCCACTTTCCAAAAATTCCGTAATTTTACCCCGCATCCTTAGCTCAGTTGGTAGAGCAGTAGACTCTTAATCTATTTGTCGCGGGTTCGAGTCCCGCAGGGTGCACCAAACGAAAGCACGAGAGTAACAACTTTCGTGCTTTTTTTTCTTAACACGAATCTCTTCAGAAATTATTGTTAGTGACTGCCAAGAAAATCCTTATTTTATTGTATGTTTCATTCTTAATTGTTCAGATTATATATATAACCAATGTAGCAGACCCTGATTTGGATGGATACGTTCATTTTGTCGCGGGAAGGCTGCTTTCCGTTGATGCTATGAACTTGAGCACGCACTGGGTTTGGCTGCCGCTTTATCATTATGTATTGGTTCTGTTTATCAAAGCCGGTGCAGGATTTACCGCGGTAAGGTTTTTTTCAGTCCTTTGTTGGATGCTTGTTGTTTATTTGACAGGAAAACTCTTGGAACAAAAAAGAATTACAGGTGAAGGTAAGTTGAATAATAAAAAAGTTTGGCTTACCGCGCTGCTCTTCTTTATGCCGACTGCTTTTTTGAGTGCATCATCAGCGGAACCTGAGGCGTTTTTCACTTTGCTGATAATTTCCGGAGTATATTTGGCGATGCAGGATAAATATCTTTTGGCATCAATTCCGTTTGGAGCTGCCTGCCTTGTCCGGTATGAAGCTGCAGCAATGCTCGCTGGGATATGCATATATTTTATTCTCACCGTGCCAGCATTCAGCGGCAAGATTAAGCAGACAGCCGAGATTTCGTTTTTACCAATACTAATGATTTTTCTGTGGCTTTATATGCGGTATGCATATCAGAACGAAGCTTTTTCCTTCATAAGCAGGACAAAACAATTTGCCGATACATATACAGATGTACGTCCGGAATACTTTATGCAGGCGGTGCAGGTTTTGTTTGACGCGTCATTTTACATTCTATATATACCATTACTTGCCGGCGGACTTTTTCTCATTTTTGCATATCGCGGGTTTATTAGCGCGATGCGAAAATATTCGCTTTTGGGATTTGCCTCGCTTTCCTGCCTGCTCTTTATTTCATTAGCGTGGTGGCTTAGATATTCATTAGGGCTATACAGGCATTTCACGGTGCTGCTCCCGTTTTTCGCTTTGTGCATTAAGGAAGGCGTTTCCGGCTGCATTGATAGAAGTATTCCGGGAAAATCCCGCCGAAAGAAAGTGGTGACAGCAGTTGTCATAACTCATATATTGCTTATTATATTTGCATTAGGGATATGGGAAAAGCATACTGAAACCGTGATGAGCGACAGTATGCAAATAATTGAAAAAGTGAACGCCCTGCCGGACAATGCGCGAATTTTGTGTGCTGAAAACAGGGTTGAAGTGCTTAGTAATAAACCCTCAAGTTCTTTTGAACGACTTTGGATTGATACCTCACGATATTCGGCGGAGAAATTAACAAATTTCATTGAAACCGTGCATAACGGATATTTCATTATGAATAAGGAGATGTACAATTTTTATGTTTTCCAGCTATGGGGTAAGATTAACCTGATAAGGGAGACGGGGAATGCGGACTTGAAGAAACGATTGGTGCTGCTGCAAAGCAAGTGAGTGTACTTGTCATAATCACGGATTAAATAATAATTGTTAATGGTAAATTGTCAATTGTTAATTTCAGGAAGCTAAATCCGTGATTCAGACAATTCAATCACTCAAGATACCCTGAAATTATCTTTGGTGCTTCTGATAAAGCAAAATCAATTTTTGTAATATCCTTTGCTCCGGCAGTTGCAACCTGCGGTTTTCCGCCGCCGCCACCGCCGAGAAGTTTTGCAATATCGCCGACAATTTTACCGGCATTCAGTTTTTTCTCTTTTATCAAGTCGTCAGTAACCGCGCAAACCAAACCAACTTTCCCGTCAATTTCCGAGATTAGCAGTCCGATTCCCGATTTAATCTTAGCGCGAAGTTCTGTACCGAACGACAGCATTTCTTCGTTTGATTCAGCTGATATTTTACCTGTAATAAAGGGTATATTACCAATTTTTTTTGCTGATGAAATTAAAATATCAAGTGATGCAATCTTATCTTTGAACCGCGCTTTTTGAAGTTCTTTCTCAAGCTTTTTCTTTTGGTCTATCAGCTCATCAATATGCTGCTGTGCCTGTTTTCCTTTTTCAATTTGTGCAGTTAGATACTTCTCCACGCCTGCACCTGAAACACCTTCAATACGCCTGATGCCGCTGGATATGGAGGCTTCACTTACAATTTTGATCAGTCCTATTTGCGAAGAATTTTGTGTATGAGTTCCTCCGCAAAACTCTATAGAAAAATCACCGAACTGCACGACATTTACAAAGTCACCGTATTTATCGCCGAAGAACATTTTTGCACCTATCAACTTTGCCTCTTCAAACGGCATATCACGGTGATGCTGCAGTGGAATATTTTTACGCAGTTCTTCATTTACTAATATTTCAATATCGGTTAATTCCGATTCGCTGACTTTAGAGAAGTGGCTGAAATCAAATCGAAAACGATCAGGCCCAACGTACGAACCTGCCTGCTGAACGTGACTTCCCAATATTTTTTGCAAAGCACTATGTAAAAAATGTGTCGCGGAGTGATTACGGGTTATATCCCACCGCCGTTTGGAATCTACCGCGGCAAGAACTTCCATTCCTGTTTCCAATGCAAAATCAGAATCGTTTTTAATAACGTGTACGGTGGTATTGTTTATCTTGGTTACATCAACAACTTCGAGCTGCCAATCTCCGATGGCGATAGTGCCCGTATCATCTATTTGTCCGCCTGCTTCAACATAAAATGGAGATTTATCAAGAATTATTAAATCGAGCACGGCATCTTTTTTCTTTCCGATGATGATAGATTTTGAAGACAACTCGGTATGACCTGTAAAAATTGTTTTATCTTTCCCTTCAAGCGCAAAGTCATCGAGGTTGTTTATCTGCACCTGCACGTTAATTGTTTTATCCTTAGTTGCAGCACGGGCGCGATCGCGCTGTTCTTTCATTAATTCGGTAAATCCTGCTTCATCAACAGTAAAGCCGCTTTCACGGGCGAGCACCTGTGTTAAATCGAGAGGGAATCCGAATGTGTCATATAATTTAAAAGCATCGCTCCCGGGAACAACCATATTTTCGGATGCACGCAAGGCTGCTGCAATTTCGGCAAATTTTTCCATACCGCGGTCAAGAGTTCTGTTAAAGCTTTCTTCTTCGGAGCGGATAACTTTTTTTACTAATTCTAGTTTGGCGGTAATTTCAGGGAATACATCGCCCATTGTTGAGGAGAGAATATCGACCAGCTTATATAAGAACGGTTCTTTTAGATTCAACTTTCTTCCATAGCGTGCAGCCCTGCGAAGAATACGGCGTAAAACGTATCCTCTTCCTTCATTTCCGGGGACAACACCATCAGCAATCGCGAAAGAAAGCGTGCGGATGTGATCGGCAATAACCCGCGTAGAAATTTTATCTTCATCGGTCAAATAAGGAATTCCTGAGTATTCGGTGATTTGATTAATTAGAGGCATAAAAACATCGGTATCATAATTAGACGACTTATTTTGCATTACAGCTACAAGTCGTTCAAATCCCATTCCGGTATCAACGTGTTTAGACGGAAGTTCGTGCAGGACACCGTTTTGATCGCGGTTATATTGAATGAAAACCAGGTTCCATATTTCAATACATTCAGGAGTGCCGGTGTTAACGTATTTGGGATTATCGTAATCATCGGTAAGGTTGATGTGAATTTCAGAGCAGGGACCGCAAGGACCTGTTTCTCCCATTTCCCAAAAATTATCTTTCTCATCGAACTTTAGTATGTGCGCGGGATTAATATCGGTTTTGGTTTTCCATAATTCAATTGATTCATCATCGGTGCGATAGACAGTTGCATAGAGGCGTTCTTTAGGGAGTTTCCAGACATTGGTGAGGAGTTCCCACGCCCACTCAATTGCTTCGGCTTTATAATAATCCCCAAATGACCAGTTGCCGAGCATTTCAAATAAGGTGTGGTGATATGTATCGAATCCCACTTCTTCAAGATCGTTATGCTTGCCGCTGACGCGGATACATTTCTGCGTATTTGCCGCGCGCGTATAATCGCGCTTACCGACACCAAGGAACACATCCTTGAACTGGTTCATACCGGCATTGGTGAACATAAGGGTCGGGTCCTCAAAAGGAACAACTGGACCGCCCTGGACTATTTTGTGATTTTTACTTTGAAAGAATTCAAAAAATTGCCGGCGAATTTCGCTTGAAGTCATATAATTTTTGTACTGCTGTTAATTTGTAAATGAAGTTGTAATTTACAAAAAATAGGGCGTTTTTGCGAACGAAAATTAAGAGAATTATGTGCTGAAATAAAGTACCATTTCCTTGAGTTAGCCCAATTTTGAGTGAACTCATTGTATGAAACAGCAAAAAGCAGATTGGAACAGATACCGAAGAAGTTCACATCCCCGTGAGGTGAATCAAAAATGAAATAAGCGGCTAATAAATACCTGATAACAACGCGTGAGTAAAAGTAATGGATTTTGACAGGCGCAAATTTTCCCTGCAATTCTTTCCTTTTTTATTCTTAAATTTTATCATTAGTTTTTATTAATTTTTGGACATAATTATGATTCAGCCGGCTATTCGTACGGAAAACATTGCATACGCGGTTCGCGATATTGTTGTTTTGGCAGATGAGGTTGCCAAGAGCGGAAAAGAAATACTATATCTCAATATTGGCGATCCGAATCTTTTCGATTTTGAGCCGCCGAAACACATTATTGAAGCCACCTATAAAGCGATGTTGAGTAATTACAATGGTTATGCACCATCTTCAGGTATTAAAGAAGCCACTAAAGCGATTGAAGGTGAAGCGCATCGTAAAGGCATTGATAATATAAAAGATATTTTCGTTACAACAGGAGCGAGCGAGGCAATCGAGATTTGCCTTGGAGCATTGGTGAATGAAGGTGAGAATGTCCTCACGCCTATGCCCGGATATCCGATTTATTCAGCAATTTCTTCTAAACTGCGGGCAATCGAAAACCCGTATTATCTTGACGAAGAGAACAAATGGATGCCGAATATTGAGGATATAAAATCTAAGATTAACGATAAAACCCGCGCCATTGTTCTTATAAATCCGAATAACCCAACAGGGGCGATATATTCATTGGAAATTCTTAAACAAATAGCGGACTTGGCCCTGCGGTACAATCTTGTAATATTTTCTGATGAAATCTACGATAAATTGCTGCTTGATGGGAAGAAACACATTTCAATTGCATCTCTGAACAAAGATGTTTCCTGCATTACTTTTGGCGGACTTTCAAAAAACTACTTTGTACCTGGATTCCGCATCGGATGGGGAATTGTGAGTGGTCAGGAACAAAATTTGCGGTCATATATTGAAGCAATCAATAAAATTTTGCGCGCGCGGCTTTCAGCAAACCATCCTGAGCAGTATGGAATTAAACCTGCCCTTGAAAGCACTCAAATTCATCTTGTTAATGCAATTCAGAAGCTCACCAAGCGGCGTGATTTGACATATTCCCTTTTAAATTCAATTCCCGGAATATCCTGCGTGAAACCGGAGGGAGCATTTTATGCTTTTCCGCGATTAGACACTGAACACGCTGATTCGTTGTTTGTAAAACAGCTTTTGCAAGAAACCGGAGTTGTGGTTGTACCCGGCAGCGGATTCGGTCAATTGCCTGGAACACGACACTTCAGAGTGGTGTTCCTTCCGAATGAACAAATACTAGAAAAGGCATACCGCGGAATTGGGGAGCAGTTCGCGAAGTTTAAGAAAGTTATCGGATAATTATGGTTAAAAATAACTTAACTCGCGGACAGAATGAGCCTATAAATGAACCGGAAAACAATTTATTCTTAGAGAGAAACGATTCTAATGCGGAGATGGCTGTGAGCGTGGAAAAATTTGCAGAAGCCTGCTGATATGGTCGCGGGGATTGGAATTGATTTAATTGAAATACACCGAGTTCGCGAGAGCATCGAGCGAAACGGGGAGAGATTTTTAGAGAAATTGTTTACTCCGTCCGAAATCGCATTTTGTTCTTCAAAGGCTGACCCTGCTCAACACTATGCAGCACGTTTCGCGGCAAAAGAAGCAATTTACAAATCAGCTCCACCGGACTGTCAAAAATATTTGCAGTGGCAAACAGTGGAAATAATTACATTACCCAATGGTGCCCCTGAAGTGCAGTTCCTTAATGAAGGACAAAATTTAGCGAAGATGGGATATTATATAAAGATTTCCCTTACGCATAATAAAGATACTGCAGCTTGCTCCGCGGTGTGTTTGCAATATTCTGAAACTTCCCAAATGACTAATAATTCTCATAATGTAGAATAGATTTAAGGACAGGTTTTCATTTTTGAGAACTGATTGTTTTGAAATTATTTATTTTTGCAGGTTTTTTAAAGAAAAGTTTGGAATGATAATTGTTGCTAATAAACAAATATTATCAAAAGGAAAACAATGAAATCGTTATTTTTATTTTTCACAGTTTGTATGGTTACTTTCTTTACTTCCGGTAGTTTTGCTCAAGATTCTTTAGCTAAAAAACACGGATTTGTCGGTGCGGATGTGTGCGGTATGTGTCACAAATCAGAAAAAGCCGGTAAACAATTTGATATTTGGAAATCAAGCAAGCACTCAACTGCATATCAAACATTGCTTTCAGACAAGGCAAATGAAATTGCCACTAAAAAAGGGCTGAAAGTTCCCGCGGCTCAGGCACCTGAATGTTTGAAATGTCACGCCAGCGGCTATGATTCTGATTCTACATTAATTGGCAAGAAATATAAAGTAGAAAACGGTGTACAGTGTGAAACTTGTCACGGTGCCGGTGCGGACTATAAGGATATTAAAATTATGAAAGTCAAGGAAGATGCCATTAAAAACGGTTTAGTTCTTCCCGCGGACAAAGAAAAATTCTGCGTTAAATGTCATAATGCCGAAAGTCCTAGTTTTGTTTCGTTTAATTGTGAAGAATACTGGGCGAAAATTAAACACACCAAGCCGAGTGAAATAAAATAATTATTAATCCCGAATAAAGTTGGATCACAATGCATAAATTTTTATTATTCCTGACTCTTTATTCGGTATCCCTTTTTAGTCAAGTTGTTATAAGCGGAAGAGTTGCCTCTTCCGCTTATTCATTTGAGAGGTTTGATTCTATCAAGAATCCGACAACGTATGTAAGAGGATACCAGCAAGCCCAGTTAAATGCTTCATATAGTAGCTTTTCCTTTCATACAGCAATTAATTTTGAAAATGCTTACTTGAAATCATTAGAATATGATTCGCGTTTGCGTGTTTATAATTTGTACGTGGAAGGAACTAATCTTTGGAATTGTGCCACAGTCAAATTAGGTCGGCAGCCTATTTTTTCAGGGTTAGCCGGAGGCACTTTTGACGGACTTGGCTTAAAATTATCAGGATACACGATGATATTCGAAGGTTATGCAGGCGGTAATCTTCCGGCTTACCAAAAGCTAAAACTTACTGATGATTTTAAGAATAATAATATTCTCGCCTTAAAACTGCGTGTTCTGCCAATTGAGGGTTGGACTTTTGGAGTTGGTTTCGTATCAAAAAATATTAATCGAAACAATAATGACACTACCGGATTAGATGAACCATTTAATCCTATTTTCAAACTAATAAAAACCAATTCTTCTGCATATCAGTTTCTTAATGGAGAAGTGTTATACGAAAAAGAAAACAAAATATATGCTCGATCAAGTTATGAGTTTGATATGAATTTGTTTAAAACCTCAAAAATTGAAGTTGAAGCCGAGACTCCGGTGGTTAATGATATTGATATAGTAGTTTATGGAAATTATCGCGAACCTCGTGTACGTTATAATTCTATATTTTCAGTTTTTGATTATGGAAACACCAAAGAAGCAGAAGCCGGACTTTCATATCATTTACCAATGAATATGATTGTAAGCGGGCGGTTTGGTTATACGAATTATAAAGATGAAAGTTCTTCCCGAATAAATCTCTCTTTAACAGGAAATTGTGGTTCATTAAATTTAAGAAAAACATTTGGTTATGCAGGTGAAATGAACTCCATTACTCTTAGCAGCGGGCATACATACTTTGACGGACTTATCACACCTTCAGCATCGATTGCTTATACAGGGTATAAACTTTCTAAAGATTCACCTCTAGAAAAATTAATTACTCTTATCGCGGGTTGCAATATCCGTCCATATAATACTTTCTCTATTGACCTTCAGGGACAATATCTTGATAATAAATTTTACAAGAACGATATGCGCTTTTTACTTAAGCTCAATTATTGGTTCCATTCACTGTTGAAGTAAGGCGTAAAAAATGAAAATTAAACATATCTATATTGGTTTTTCGCTTTGCTGTTTAACATTTTTACTGTTAACTGCTTTTATGGTGAAACCGGCAGCTAATTTGGAACACCATTCCGGTCCTGCTCAAAAAATTAAATTCTCACATAAATTTCACAAGGATTTGATTGAATGTGCTGTATGCCACTCGAATATCAGTGAAAGCTCGAGTTTGAACGAAAAACTATTTCCGAGACACGAAGACTGTGCTTCTTGTCACGATGTTACAGATCAAAAGAATTGCAACTTTTGTCACTTTGGTGATATTCGTGAAAAACTGCAATTCAATAACACGAAATTTATTTTTAGCCACAAAAACCATATTGCCCAAAAACAAGAATGCAAGAATTGTCATTCGGGTATTGAAGAATCTGAATACTTAGCCGAAGGAGTTCATTTCAAGCCTAAAATGGCAGTTTGTTATACTTGTCATAATGAAGGCGGAATTGCTCCAAATGCCTGCGAAACTTGTCACGCTTCATTAGTGAACTTGAAGCCGCAAAATCATCTTGTGAACAATTATTTAAGATTTCACAAATATCAAGCACTCTCACCATCAGCAAACTGCGTGATGTGTCACACGACAAGCTCTTGCAACGATTGCCATAGTGCAACGTCTATGATGACAGAAAACAACACGAAGTTTAACTTTTCCACTCCATACTCGACTTCAATGTCAACTTATGGAACTGCTCAACAAAAGGTGACTCGAGTTCACGACTTAGGATTCAGACTTTCTCACGCTATAGAAGCAAGAAGTAAATCTAAAGAATGTACAACCTGCCACGAAACAGCTGCATTTTGTTCCGAGTGCCATAGGTCAAATAAAGAAGACTTTTCATTTGGCGGTCTTTTTCCTGCATCACATACTAAACCGACCTTTATGATTATAGGTGTTGGATCAGGAGGCGGAGATCACGCTACATTGGCAAGAAGGGATATTGAAAGTTGCGCTTCCTGCCACGATGCACAGGGAAATGATCCGGCGTGCATAAAATGTCATTTTGACAATGACGGCATTAAAGGAAATAATCCCAAAACGCATAAATCAGGTTTTATGCGTTCCAACGAAGGTGATTGGCATACGAATTCAGGTTCGATTTGTTATAGTTGTCATACTGACCCCAATGCCCACCCGGGTGGAACTCCGGGTGTTGGATTTTGTAATTATTGCCACGGGAAGAAATAAGCACTATGAAAAAGTATATTTATGTTAGTTTATTATGTAGTATAGCTTTATTCTTTGTAAGTTGTGCTGAACTAAAAAATGATATTCCAACTTCAGCACAACCGGAAGTTCAAATACATACAATAGGTTTTACTGATACATCATCTTCACAATTTCATGGTAAACTCATAGCTTCTGAAGATCATTCATTTGTTCGCTGTAAAACTTGTCACGGAGAATATTTATCAGGAGAAAATGATCCTAAAAAAAATTGTTATTCCATCGGATGCCATTTGCAAGGAGAAATACATTCTACCGGAATGTATTTAGCTATTCGAGATTCAGTAAATTTTCACGGTAATCTTCTTGCCAAAGAAGGCTATTCGTTAACTCGCTGTAAGACTTGCCACGGGGTTGATTTATTAGGAAAAGGTAATAACAAGAAAAATTGTTATTCTTGCCACCCAACTGCAGAAGTTCATAAAAGTGGTGTCACCACTAAAGACTCTCCCGATTTCCACGGAAATTTTATTTCCGGTAATAAATGGTCAATGGCAGGATGCCAAGCTTGTCACGGAAGTGATTTTGCAGGCGGTAAAACCGGAAAGAGTTGTAAAACTTGTCATACGCAATCAGACGGACCTAAAGCGTGTAATACTTGCCACGGTGATTTCAGCAATTCTGAGCATAAGGCTCCGCCGCGCGGGGTTTCATCTTCATCCGCGGCAATTGGTGCACATTCCGCACATTTGTACAATAATAAATTTGGAGCTGCGGTAGCCTGTAACGAGTGTCATAAAGTACCAACAAATGTTGCAGATGCAGGGCATATTGATACATTAGCAGTAAGGGCAGAAGTAAAGTTTGAGTTTGGTTCGTTAAATAAGAAAGTTTTACCGGGTTCGTCACTAAATCCGGTTCCTGAGTATGATTCTACGAGTTATACTTGTTCAAATATATATTGTCACGGAACTATGAAAGGCGGAAATGTTTCCAATTCCCCTGTATGGAATGCACCAACTGGTTCAATAAAATGCGGTTCCTGTCACGGAATTTCGGATACTGATCCTATTCCAAATTCATCTCCACATAACATTAATTTCAAATATTTTGGAGATTGCGGCAGTTGTCATAAAAATGTCGTGAGTGGAACTTATACTTTTATTGATAAATCAAAGCATATCAATGGAATTATTGAGCAATAATAGTAAAATGTCTTCAATAAAGAAAGATAATGGATCAACGCGAATTAAATGTAACTGCATCGCAGTTATCAGAGTTAACTTTTAAACTACTCGCGAGCTGCCACGAGAAAGAAGAACGACTTGCAAAACAATACGGATTAACGCAGGCTGAATTTAGATGCTTGCGTCAGTTACATCAAAAGGAAAGCATTAATAATAAGGAAATTGCCGATCGAATGAATTTGAGCGCGAGCAGACTTACCCGTATTATTGATGGTCTTGTAGTAAAAGGGTATGTTACTCGTGAAATAGAGCCAAATGACAGGAGGAATATGCGAGTGTATTTATCTGAAAAGGGAGGAAACTTGGTGCAGCAATTGGATAGTGCATATATTAATGTTCACGCTCAAATATTGAGTGACATAGATCAAAATCAGCATAAACCTTTGATTTCAGCAATGTCACATCTACTTTCAGCACTTGAACGCTGGATTGCACGGGGAATATAAGAGTTTGCTTTTAAGTTTTATGAATAGGTACACATATTTTATATATCGGTAAATGCTTTAATTAGTGCAGCTTTTGTCGCCAGCAAATCTTGTGAAACCACTTTTACTTCACCAAGCACCGGCATAAAGTTCGTGTCGCCATTCCAACGGGGAACAATATGAAAATGAATATGGTCGGCAATTCCGGCACCGCTTACTTTACCTATATTGGCTCCAATATTAAATCCTTCAGGTTTTAATACTCTTGTAAGAGCCCTTGAAGCCAAATCCAAATTATCCATAATTTCAATTCGTTCTTCGCCCGAGAGTTTTTCAAAAGAATCAAGATGACGTTTTGGAACAACCATAAGATGTCCATTATTATAAGGATATAGATTCAAAACAGTTAATGTAAATTTGCCCATTGCCACGAGCAATGAATTATTATCCTTAATATCTTGATCAACTGCATTGCAGAAAATGCAGCTTGAGGCGGTTTTTGAATTATTCATTGATTCAATATATTGAGAACGCCAAGGAGACCACATATTTTCCATAAAATTATTCCTGAAACTTATTATTGATTGGGTAAAAAAATCCCCTGCCTCAAACTGCTAAGGCAGGGGATGAAATTTAAAACTATAAATGGGGAAATTAAGCTTCCTCTCTGGATTTTTTATATTCTTCAACAATTTTGTGTTCCACTTCCTTAGGAACTTCCTCATAGTGAGAGAATTTTCGAGTATGAGTACCGCGGCCTGCAGTTAAGCTGCGCAGAGTTGATGAATATTTATAGAACTCGGATAGGGGAACGACACAGCGAATAATCTGGAAATGACCATCGTTATCCATTCCTAATATTTTTCCGCGACGGCTTGAAATGTCTCCCATAACATCACCCATACATTCTTCGGGCATAGTTACTTCTACTTCCATTATTGGTTCAAGAAGTACCGGTTTTGCCTCTAGGAAACCTTTCTTGAAACACATAGAACCAGCGATTTTAAAGGACATATCATCCGAATCAACATCGTGATACGAACCAAAGAATAGAGAAGCCTTGACATCAATAACTTGACATCCCGATAAAATACCACGCTGCATCATTTCAATAATACCTTTTTCAACGGCAGGGATAAATCTTCCAGGAACGACACCTCCGACAATCGCGTTCTGAAATTCAAAACCCGATCCGCGCGGAGTCGGCTCTATTTTCAAACAAACGTGACCATATTGCCCGCGTCCGCCCGATTGCTTTTTATGCTTATATTCGGCATTTTCACAGGTGCCGCGTACTGTTTCCCGATAAGGAATTTTTGGCTGAATGAGATCGACATCAACATTATAGCGTTCTTTCAAACGTTTAACAGCTAAATCAAGATGAATTTCTCCTTGACCGGTGATAATGGTTTGGCTGAGTTCTGGATCGAATTTCGAGTGAAATGCAGGGTCTTCTTCGTGTAAGGTATGCAGTCCTTTAGAAATTTTATCTTCATCGCCTTTCGCGCGTGGAATAATCGCACCTTCAATTATCGGTTCTGGGAATTTGATTTGATCTAAAATAACGGAAAAAGCTTTTGAAGCCAAAGTATTATTCGTGTGAGTGTCTTTTAATTTTACAACAGCACCAAGATCGCCGGCAAACAAATTTGATACTTCATTTCTGTTCCTTCCGTTGAGTACCGAGAGTTGGTTTAATCTTTCAATTTTTCCGTTTGCCTCGTTCAGCAAATCCATACCTTGATGAATGCTGCCTGAATAGACTCTGAATAGAGAAAGTTCACCAACGTGCTGCTCTGCTAATGTTTTGAACACGAATAGAACAGGTTCACCTTTCGGGTCTAATGGAACTTTGACACGTTTATCACTATCCTTCATTTTACCTTCAACGGAACCGTGCGCGATAGGGGAGGGTAGATATTGAACAGCAAAATCAAGAAAATTATTTATTCCAATAGCTTTAGTAGAAGATACAGCAAACACCGGAACGATTTCGCCTGCAAGTATGCCTTCTGAAAGTCCGGTTTTTATTTCTTCGTCAGATAATGTTCCTTCTTCAAAATACTTATTCATCCATTCTTCATTCTGCTCCGCGATTTTTTCAACAAGTGCAGTCCTGAATTTATCGGCATTAGCTATTTGGTCTGCAGGAATTTCTATTTCAGTAACCTTTTTAGTTCCTGCTGCACCATATTGAAAGGCTTTCATTTTCAAAACGTCAACTACAGTATCAAAAGCAAGTCCTTCATTAACAGGATATGTAATAACAACCGCTCCGCTATGTAATCTTTCTTGAGCTTTTTTTAATGTCTCATTGAAGATGGAACGTTCGTGGTCAATTTTATTGATAATAATCGCGGTAGGCAGCTTTGTTTCGTTTATAAACTTCTGCGTTATCTCCGCGCCGACTTCCACACCTTCC
Organism: uncultured Ignavibacteriales bacterium; assembly: GCA_903929035.1. Lineage (GTDB taxonomy): Bacteria > Bacteroidota > Ignavibacteria > Ignavibacteriales > Ignavibacteriaceae > CAIYTF01. Next base: position 65,988 of record CAIYTF010000002.1, on the reverse strand, counting down.
ACGGCTTTGAGAACCATAACGGCGGTATCGCAAACACGCAACGCGCATTTGACTTCGCCGATGAAATCGGAATATCCCGGCGTATCGATAATATTGATTTTTGTATTATTCCATTCATCGTGGAGCAGAGATAGAGAGATAGAAAATTGTCTCTCTATTTCATTTGCCGTATAGTCGGAAATCGTGTTTCCTTCGGGTATAGTTCCAAGTCGATTTGTTTCACCTGCGGTGAATAATGCTAATTCGGCAAGAGACGTTTTACCGCTGCCGCCGTGACCAACGAGCGCGAGATTTCTAATATTCTCGGATGTAAATTCTTTCACTAAAAAATTCTCCTTCGGATATTATCCGGTTATGTTACATTACGCTTTTCTTTTTAAAGAAACCGGCCACACCATTCTTAACATACTGAATTGTTGACATAATCGACTGAGCAGGGTGATCAAAGGTTTCTCTTATTTTATTTTCAAAGTTCAAGAGTCCTTCCACTTTCGATCGCACTTCGTCAACAATCCAGTTAGTTTTATCCAATTGATACCGGATGTCTTCTGCCACTAATTTTATCGAACGACTAAGGTTGTTCAATGAATCGAGCAAAGGTGTCATTTGTCCGGCAATACTGCTGAAATCCTTTCTGATTGCATCAATAGATTTAGTGATTTTCATCACATAATACACCAGCATAATGCACAGAAAAGATGCCGAAAATAGAAGAAGAATTTCAAATATATTTTTTATGTCTGCCATAGCGGCACTTTATTACGATTTTTTAGCTTCTTTGTAAGCATCAACACCGGCATTGAAACCGGACTTGATATTTGCTGCTTCCTCAGAGGCTTTTATTTTTGCATCACTTAAAACGCGTGAGGCATCTTTCAGGATAACATCCGCTTTTTCTTTTGCATCAGTCACCAATTGTTCTGCCTTTTGCTTTCCCTCGTTATAGGTGGCAATTGCTTTTTCTTTCGCGGTTTTTGCAAAATCTTCAGCACCATCCATAAGGTCTTGGGTTTTGTCTTTAATATCCTGTCTTAATTCTTTTCCGGTTTTTGGAGCATACAGCAATGCAACTGCCGCGCCCACTATTGTTCCGGATAAAAATCCGATCAATAAACCTTTACTTACATTATTATCTCGTGACATAAGAACTCCTATTTATTTATATTATTTAGTTACAGATTAGAAATGATAGCACTTGCAAATTCAGAAGTTTTTACCTCTTTCGCACCAGTCATTAGACGTGCGAAGTCATAAGTAACAACTTTAGAACGAATTGTTTTTTTCATAGCTTTTTCGATGAGTTGACCTGCTTTTGTCCATCCAAGGAACTCAAACATCATAACACCGGAAAGAATAACAGAACCCGGATTAATCTTGTCAAGTCCTGCATATTTTGGTGCAGTTCCGTGAGTTGCCTCAAAAATAGCAACATCATAGCTCATATTTGCACCAGGCGCGATACCTAATCCGCCAACCTGGGCGGCAGCAGCATCGGAGAGGTAATCTCCATTTAAGTTTGGTGTTGCTAACACATCATATTCGGCAGGACGCAGCAATATTTGTTGAAAAATACTGTCTGCAATTCTGTCTTTAAGAAGTATTTTGCCTTCAGGGACTTTGCCATCGTGAAGTTTAAAGACATCATCTTCGGTAATAATAATATCCGAAAATTCATCGCGGGCAACTTCATAGCCCCATTCCTTAAATGCTCCTTCGGTAAATTTCATAATATTACCTTTGTGAACCAAAGTAACATTCTTACGCTTGTGCTCAATTGCAAATTCAATGGCTTTTTTAACGAGGCGTTTTGAACCGAAAGCAGACATTGGTTTTATTCCAATGCCGGAATCCTGTCTGATATTTTTGTTAAAATTCTTGTTAATGTACTCGATAAGACTTTTGGCATCATCCGCACCGGATTTGAATTCAATTCCCGCGTAAACATCTTCTGTATTTTCGCGGAAAAGAACTATATCCAAGTCTTGAGGTCTTTTTACAGGGCTTGGTGTACCAGCGTAATATTTAACAGGACGAACGCAGGCAAATAAATCCAGGAGTTGACGCAAAGCAACATTGAGGCTTCTTATACCGCCGCCAACAGGGGTTGTAAGCGGTCCTTTGATAGCAACTTTATATTGTTTGATAGCTTCAACAGTTTCATCAGGCAGCCATTGATTTTCACCATATACCGCGAGTGCTTTTTCTCCGGCATAGATTTCTGCCCAAGCTATTTTCTTTTTACCGCCGTATGCTTTTTCCACAGCAGCATCAAATACTCTTTTCGAGGCTTGCCAAATATCAGGACCTGTGCCATCGCCTTCGATAAAAAGAATTATCGGATTATCGGCAACAACTAAATTGCCATCTGTAAACTGAATCTGTGTCCCCTCAGCGGGGATAGAGATATTTGTGAATTTGTTCATAGAGTTTTCGGTTCTCTTATTGTTGTTCTGTATTTATTTTTCCAAATCGCTTTTGGTAGAGAATAACGCTGATTATTCCAACGAATACTGCAAACCAAAGCGTTACAATTCTAATTAAAAAAGTCGATGCGACTGCTAAATTTTTATCGTAACCTAAATTCACCACCATCGAGGTAAGTGAAAATTCAGTTGCTCCGAGACCACCCGGAAGCATTGTAACTGCTCCGACAATTGTTCCAAAGGCATAGTTGAACGATGCCCAAAGTAAATTAACATCTATCTTAAAATTACGGAGAATAATATAATATCCAAAACATTCAAAGAACCAAGATATTAAACTTATTGCAATCATTTTTAATAACGGGATAATTGACAGCATTTCAAAGGCACTTTCATACCCGCGGTGTATGTTTTCAATATGTTTTTTCAAGAATTTAGATTTTTCAAATAACTTGAAGATACTAAACATCCAATGGCGTTTTCCTACTAGAATAACTAAAAATGTGAAAAACACTGCAATAGAAATTGAAACTACTTCTCCGATATGATAGCTGAAAGAACCGAGAATAGAGATAAGCACTAAAGAAAGAAAATCGGTAATTCTTTCGGCGAATATTATGGGTGCTGTTCGGCTGATGCTGACCCCTTTGATTTGTTTTACCAAATATGATTTAAGAAGTTCGCCCATTTTCCCGGGTGTTACGCTCATTATAAGTCCTGACATAAAAACCATCATTGAATCTAAAACAGAAATTTCTATTTTAAGAAGTTTAAGATAATAATGCCATTTAGAAAAGCGCGCGAGGTAGTTAGAAAATGATAATAGTAATAAAACAGGGAAGAGTGCCCACGAAAATTTTTCTAAGGCACCAATAACTTTCGCGTAGTCGGCATAGATCGATAATCCCAAGTAAATTGCTCCCGTTGCCGCTATTGAGAGAAGAATATTTTTTTTAACTTTTTCGATCATAATTGATTTGTTTAATTACGTTGTAAATTTTAGAAATAGGAAGCCCCATTACATTGTAATAGCATCCTTTTATTGATTGAACGAAGATAGAACCGAACGCGTCCTGAATTCCATAACCGCCTGCCTTATCAAGCGGGCTGCCGGAAGCCACGTAACTATTAATATCCTGCTCTGATAGGCAATTGAACGTGACTCGTGTTTCTTCCACTCCGGTGATTTGTCTTGAAGATTCAATATCATAAACTGAGTATCCGGTAAATACCTGATGGGTGTTAGCTGATAGAAGTTTCAGCATAGAAAATGCTTCATCTTTACCGGCTGGTTTCCCTAATATCCTATCGTTAAATGAAACTATTGTATCCGCGGTAATTATTATGCAGTTTTCTTGAACTACGGATTTTGCAATTTCCATTTTCCTGAGCGCGATTGCAGAAGCCGCCTTGGATGGTAAGGTATCAGGCGGAACGGTTTCATCGGATTCAATGACAAGAATTCTAACATTCCCAAATACTCGGCTAAGAAGTTCTTTACGCCTTGGTGATTGAGAAGCGAGTATAATAGGCTGGTTAATCGAGATCATCGAGTTTCCGAATTTTGGTACCGGGGAAATAAAAATTTAAAATTTCACTGTAACTATATCCTTCTTTTGAAAGTTGAAACGAACCCCACTGACATAACCCTACGCCGTGTCCGTTTCCTTTTCCGTGAAAAATCACTGAGTCCAAAACATCTTCATTATATTTCAATTCAATAGAAAAAAGCAAACCGCGTAGAATCCCGCTGTTATTTTTGCGTTTGATAACCAACCTGATTTGCTTCGCTTGAATGGTATATGAGGTGCTGTCACTGAATGTAATATCTAATCCGGTCACGCGTTCGGATGGAAGTTTCCCTGAAACGCGGACATCAATAATTTGTTGTGCCGGCTGAATTTTATGTTCATAATTAGAAAGCATATCAAGAAACTCTCGGGTAGAATACGCTTCTGTCCATTCAAAAACAGGAGAGAATCTGCAATTTGGAGGCGAGCTATCTTTCTTGGCGATAAGATAGGGGAGACCTAAAGTCTTAAAAACATTGTCAACGTTTTCGGTTGAACCGCCGCAGCACGAGTGAAAAAATACAGTTGCTATTTTGCCGTCAAATACTAACACCTCAGATTTTGTTTCATCCAAGAGTTTATTGAGGAAAGGACGCTCTGATTCAGTTGAAAAAAACAATTGGGAAGAAACATTTGCCTCAACATCATAAAATTTTCTGTTTTCCAAAATTTTATTAATTGCAAAAGTTCGCGATGTTATTGCAAATGCTTTTATGGATTCTTTCAGTGAGTCCGAATCAATTTTGCCTAATTCTGCAGGGAGGACACCTTTGAGATAATCTTCTATGGAAACTTCGTTGATAACAAGAATATCAGTTCCATCACCCGCGAAGCGGATAGTCCCGCGATAATTTTTGTTCTCAAGTTGAATGTTATTGCCGTTGGAAGCAGAAATCGAGAATGTGTTGGCGTGAAATTCTTTATTCTGAATTTCCATTTCTAAGCCGGAAGTCTCGAGTGTAAAATTTATTTCATTATTTTTTTTGATGACGGCAAAAAGGGAGTCATTCCGGAAAACATTGATTTCTTGAGATATATGAACACTGGTTTGTAACGGGTATCTTTTTAGTAAAATCCTGATGTGTCTGAATTGACCTTCATACGCGTAGAGGTCACTTCCCCAAAAATTAATAGCAATAATAAAAATCAAAGCGAATATAGTGTTCGCAAAACTTAATAATTTTAAAAGAATATTTTTAGAAGTGAATATATTATGAGATGTGAGATTTGACAAGAGAGATAGAAATTATTACACTACCGGAACATAGCCTTGATACTGCCCCAAGTCCTCTTAATATCCGATAGACTATGGCTAACCATAAGTTCCTTTGAGTACGCGGAAGTTTCAGTTTGGTCAACAATCTTCAATCGATACACGTATGCCGAAGAAGCAGTTTTGTAGATGTTGTCATCAGTAAAGGAATAAGTAGAATTACTGCCTTTCGCGGCAATTTCGGTAACTGGAATAAAGTTGCCATTAACTGTTTTTCGTTCTACAATAAAATACTTCACACTGACCTCACTTGAAGTTTTCCATTCCAAACGGATTTGGCTGCCATCGCTTTTCGCGGTGAAACTCTCCAAAAATGCTGAAGCCACCGCGAATGATATAAGTATAAACGAAAGTATTAATAAAACTTTTTTCATAACAAATTAAATTTATTGTTTATTTCATTAAAAATCAAGTGAAAGGACAAAAAAAATTTGAAAAGTTCGCGAAGTGAGGTTTTGAGTAAAAAAAACAGAAACCTTCCCGCGCGAAGATACGAAGACAGCAAAGGTTTTGGGCTAGAATGGAAGACGTATAGGTTATTTCTTGACAAGCCATTACCTGCTGAATTACCATTCCATAAACGCGTCTTTAATATGTTCTATTATTTCAGTCTCCAATTCTTTCTTAATTGTCACTACGTCAAATCTGATTATTTTATTGGAAATGTTTTTCACGTAGAGATAGCTTTTTGCTAATTTTACCAGTTGTTTTTGTTTCCCTGTTGAAATCGCGTACACCGGATGACCATATTCATCAGATTTTCTATATTTCACTTCAACAAAAACCAATTCATCGCAGTCCTCCGCGATTATATCAATTTCACCTTTACCAAAACGGTAATTTCTGCCAACAATTATATATCCTTTTTGAACAAGAAATTGCATTGCAATTTCTTCGCCGGATTTGCCGACACTATTTGTAGAGTCCATCCTGTTCCCATTTTGTAATATTTTTCAAGAAACTTTTTCTGTGATATTTGGTTGGTCCATACTTCAAGACTGCTCTGATATGATCTTTTGTTGGATATCCTTTATTATGGTCCCATCCATAAGCAGGATGTTCCTTGGCTAATTCCATCATAATATTATCTCTCGTGACTTTAGCAATGATGGAGGCGCAGGCGATAACAAAACTCTTTGAGTCGCCTTTTACAATTGCCTCCCGTTGAATTGTACTATGAAAAGTTTTATTTCCATCAATCAATATCATATTTGGTAATATGTTTAATTCGTTGACAGATAGACGCATTCCTTCTAACGAAGCCTGCAATATGTTTATTTCATCAATGCGGTTCGGTGAAATTACTTTATAAGCATAAGCATCCGCTTGTTCCTTAATCTCAGGGAAAAGTTTTTCTCTCATCTTTTCAGTTAGTTTCTTTGAATCGTTTACCCCAACGATATTTTTATTAGCGGAAAATAACACCGCAGCTGCAACAACAGGCCCAGCTAGAGGTCCGCGTCCGGCTTCATCACAACCGCACAGATTAACAAAACCCTTTTCGCGGTATTTGCTGTCGAATGTTAACATAAACCAAGCAGTATCGAAACAAATCCTAAAACCATTATTAATTTTGCCAACTTGCTTATTCCTTTTGTTTTGAAGTCACTTTCATTTTGAAGTACCTTTTTGTTTAATGATACAATAAGCGGGGATACAAAAAGCATAACCATAAGGAAAAAGTATATTGATAGAGAATCGGTATAATAGGCAAGACAGCAGGAAACAATTAACAACGCAGAAGTAGTCCGGATTACAATTAATGTAAAAAACTCGCCAAATCGAATAGGAAAGGTTAAAAGTCCTGCGTCGGCATCACCGGTAATGTCTTCAATATCCTTAATTATTTCCCGCAAGAGTGTTGAAAGAAATGCGAATATGGCAGGGAAAATTGACAGCTTTAAATTTCCCGCGACTGTACCGGCATATATGAAAATCATTGCAGCAAGAAATGCAATTGTAATATTTTTGATTCCAGGGATTCCTTTAAATCGTAATGAATATAACATCAGCATAAGGTTAGCAGTCAATACAATGCAAAACGATATGATAGATATTTGCAAGGAAAGAAAAATAGAAGTTGAAACTAATAAATAATATAGCGTGAATGCACCTCGGATGCTCATTTTCCCTGAAGGCAGAACACGATTTGGCTTATTAATTGCATCTATTTTCACATCAACAATATCATTAATGATGTTCCCCGCGGCTGCTGATAAGCCAGCACATAACCCTGTTATGATTATAACATAAAAATGCAGATGCGGGTTTATTAAGAAACAAAAACCTGATACTATCGAGAAAGTGAAAACTGTATTTAACGGACGAATAATTTTAAATGCAGAAAACAACTATTATTCCTGTGCTTCTAACCATTTTTCTGCATCTATTGCCGCCATACAGCCGGTGCCGGCTGCCGTAATTGCCTGACGATATTTACTGTCAGCGACATCGCCGGCGGCAAATACACCATCAATATTTGTAGCAGTGCTGCCGGGTCTTGTCAATAAATATCCTGTTTCATTCATATCCAAAACATCTTTGAACAAATCTGTATTCGGCTTATGACCAATCGCGATGAATAGACCATCAGCACTAATTTCCGAAATATCTCCTGTAATTGTATCTTTCAACCGGACACCCTTCATTATCTTTCTGTTTTCTTCAATATCTCCGACTACTTCATCAACAACTTTATTCAACATAAACTTAATTTTTGGATTTTTATGCGCGCGTTCAGTCATTATTTTAGATGCGCGGAATTCACTTCTTCGATGAGTTAGAATTACTTCCGATGCAAGTTTAGCCAAATAATTTGCCTCTTCCAATGCAGTATCACCGCCTCCAACAACAACAACACGTTGATTTTTGAAAAAGAATCCATCGCAGGTCGCGCAGGCACTGACACCAAATCCCATAAAGAGCTGCTCGCTTGGCAATCCTAATAATTTAGCAGATGCGCCGGTGGAAATAATTACTGAATCTGCAGTATATACTTCATCATAGCTCCATAAAGTAAAGGGGCGTTTAGTTAAATCTACATTTGTAATTTCTTGAGATTTACAAACCGCACCGAATCTTGCTGCTTGTTTACGCATAACCTCCATTAATTCCGGACCTGTTATGCCGTTCTCAAAACCCGGATAATTCTCGATTTCAGTAGTTATAGTCAACTGTCCTCCCGGCTGCATTCCTTCAAAAACAAGCGGATTCATATTAGCGCGGGCACAATACAGTGCCGCGGTTAATCCTGCAGGACCTGAGCCGATAATTATTATCTTATTATGATTATTTGAAGTTTTCATATAATACTGCTTTCCTAATTTATTTATTTTGATGTTTTCTACTATCTAAGGACTCGTTCAGAAATAACATTAACACTTTCTCACGCGAAAGTTTCTTGAGAAGATTAAAAAGTAATTTCTTAACCAGCCCTATGTTTTACAATTGGGCATAATGGTATAATTCCATTCGCCATAAAAATCGTTTTTTTTAATATTAATTTCTTGTACCACTAATCCCGTTTTGTTTTTCTGCACCGATGAGATTTACAACTGTTTCATAATTTTCTAGTGGAATTCCTTTTCAATTTAATGAAATTTGAGAAAACAAATAGTACTCAATTTTATTCCATTTGCTTTTTCCCCGCGGAAAATTACAAACAGTTACGGTTTGGTTATTATATGAGAAAGTCAATAATTTTATTTCGAACATCTAAAGGATTAAGCGTGCTTAACCCAAGCTTTTCAATTGCAATCTTTAAAAGGTCTCTTTCAGAATAGGTTATACCTTTTGCATAATATTTTCCTGCTGCAACCAGTGCATCAAGCGGCGTTAATCCGACAATCTCGCTGCCGTCAATTGTAATTCCAAGCCTTGCAGCTTCTGCTTTTACAGCTTCAAATGCAACGTGAATTGGCGTAATGATATAATTGGTCAGGTTCATACTCACTTGTGTAATGCCATAGTTTTCTAACTGAACACCCATACCTTTTACAAACTTTAATTTCCCCTTCTCTTTCACAGGCATCCCGTTAATTTTGATAAGGCTGCCTTTCTCATCACGCTTGGTTCTTCCGGATTCACGCAGCACTTCAGCTATCTCTTTTGCGAACGAAACATCGGTAGATTTAATATTTACATTGTAAGCAATCAGAAAGAAACGCGCTCCTGTGACAATTGCACCAAGTTTTTTATTGAATGCTGTTGTACCAAAGTCAGGTACCCACTCAGGGAGCTGCAATTTACTTTCAAGTCCTTCATATTCTCCTTTTCGAATGTCTGAGAGACTCTTTCGGTAATCCTGTTCAGATGCCTCTTCATAAAGATAGACAGGAACAGAAAGATTTTCGGAAACAATTTTCCCATACTCTTTTGCTATGGCAATACATTCTTCCATCGAGGCATCGCGGACAGGAACAAACGGAACCACATCAATTGCACCTATTCGGGGATGCTCCCCACTATGGTAACTCATATCAATTAGTTCGGCTGCCGCTTTTGTCAGTTCAATTGCACCGGATAGAATTTCATCAGCATTGCCGGCAAGGGTAACAACAGCGCGGTTATAATCGTTGTTGGATTCGAAGCCTAATAGTTTTGCGCGTGATCTTGTTTCAACTTGTTCGCGGATGGCATTGAGTGCCTGCAGGTTTCTACCTTCGCTTAAATTGGGGACGCATTCAATAATTTTCATTAATCAATATCTTGATGATTTTAGGTAATTTACAATCATTATGCAAGTATTCATTTACTTCTGATGATGCCAAGATTGCCGATGGATTGCAAAACAAGGTTCTCATTTGATTCGGATGCTGATAGAGTCTTGAGTGATGGAATGATTCTTAAAACCTAATTGATTTAGCTTAAATTGCAGTTCTGAAGCCTGTGCAATTTCAGGCAGGTCGCCTATACGCAAGCGGTAAAATGGCGATTCAAACTTTATATATACTTGATGAGTATTAAAAACTGTCTTTAGACTATTCTCCATTTTTTGGGCTTCGATATAGTCATCTGTGCTTAACAACTGTATCCTGTATCCTGAAGTTTTAAGCATTTTCCGATTGGCTGATTGATCGGGGAAGTGATACCAAAGCAACAAATTTTCCGGTGCAGCTGAATCCTGCTCAGAGAATGATAATTTTGTTTCAAAAGGCTTAAAGTCAAAAAGAATTTCTTTAACAGTGACAACTTCCGGCTGCTTGGCGGCATCAACAGCTTTTTTATCCGCGTACCTATCATTGGTTGGAACTGCACCGCATCCGGAAAGGACGAAAAAAATAATCGATAGAAATAATTTATATATTGTTTTCACTTTTGTACCATACTTTATACCGAAATATACAGATTCCTTTTTTAAGAGTGAAGATATCTTATGAACTTTTTGAATAAGAGGGAAAAAAAGGTTCTATAACGGTTTGCGTGGGTAGCTAAAACAATAATAAACCGTTAGTGAAAAATCGCGTGCCCATTTGGTTGATTTTGTTTTTTATAGAATCATTTCATCTCCCGCGAAGCGGGACAAGTTCTCGCGGGATGAATAATAATTGACAGTTTAGGGCTTGTTATTCCGATTTTGTCTATTTTAAATTCGTTTTTTTGCACATCTTTTTGCATCTTTGTGTAACATTTTGGGTTGTTTATTTTTGTTTTTGTTGTATTACAATGATACTGCTTTTACAGCGGTTAACCGCCCAAAAGTTTTTTTCTATGTCATATTGCTTAATTTAGGTATTACTTTTTGCCCGAACTTGAGATGCTATTAAACAATAACAATATGCAGCTTTTACACAGTGAAGAATGGATGAGCGGGAATGCCCTGTCTGAAAAGACTTGGGGGTGTACTTTGTTGCGAAGAAAAGTGCCGAAAACAGTTCACGCATATTGAAATTATAAATAATAAACTTTGACGATGAAACCATATATTGAAATAGCGGGGAGAAAAATAGGATACGATTACGATCCCTTAGTTATTGCTGAATTGGGAATTAATCACGGCGGCTCACTTGAAGTAGCAAAGCAAATGGTTGATGCTGCAGCAAAAGCAGGTGTTGAGTTTATTAAGCACCAGACTCATATTGTTGAAGATGAAATGAGCAGTGCCGCAAAGAAAGTAATACCAGGGAACGCTAATATTTCCATTTATGAAATTATGGAATTATGTGCATTGAATGAACAGGATGAACGATCATTGCAGCAATATGTAATGGGAAAAGGAATGATATTCATATCAACACCATTTTCCAGAGCCGCTTCAATTAGGCTGCAAGATATGAATGTTCCTGCATTTAAGATTGGCTCCGGAGAATGTAATAATTATCCTTTATTGCGGCATATAGCAGCATACGGGAAGCCAGTTATTCTTTCAACAGGTATGAATACAATAGAAAGCATTAGCAAAGCAGTAAATATTTTTAGGGAATTTAAGATTCAATTTGCTCTGCTTCATTGCACAAATGTATATCCTACTCCGCCTGAAATTGTAAGACTAAATGCGATAAATGAATTATCAGAAGCTTTTCCCGATGCGGTTGTTGGTTTGTCAGACCATACGATTACTAATTATCCTTGTATTGCCTCCGTAGCATTAGGTGCCTCAATTCTGGAAAGACATTTCACTGACAGTATGAAACGCACCGGGCCGGATATAATCTGCTCTATGGACCCCGATGTATGTAAGGAACTAATTGTTGCATCAAAAATAGTAAGACTTGCAAGAGATGGTAAAAAAGGTCCTGTTGCAGAAGAAAAGCCAACAATTGATTTTGCTTATGCATCAGTTGTTACAATCAAACCGGTAAAACGCGGAGATATTTTTACAACTGACAATTTGTGGGTGAAACGACCAGGAACAGGAGAAATACGGGCAGAACAATTTCCTGTGATTTTGGGTAATGTTGCTTCGCGGGATATTGAGCCGGATATTCATTTAACCCAGGCAGATATAACAAATCCGAACAAGAATTAAGAAATAATATGTTGATCTATCTTGCTCAGCTAACTCATAAATATGGAATTGCATCCCAAAACAGACATTTTCCGTTGGCAATCGGCTATATTGGCGGTTATCTAAAGCAAATATTCAGAAATCAGATAGAAATTCAGCTCTTTAAGTACCCTGATGAATTAAATACTGCACTTAAGAATAAAATGCCTGATGTGCTGATGATGAGTAACTATATGTGGAACTTAAATTTAAATCTTGAATTCACAAAAAAAGTGAAAGAACATAATAATAATGTTCTTACCGTAATGGGTGGTCCAAATATTAGTCTTGATGAAAAAAAACAAAGGGACTTCTTAAACGACAATCCTTACATAGATTTGTACGTTTTGAATGCAGGCGAGGCTCCATCTGCATTAATCATAAATATGTTTCTCCAATGCAGGGATATAAGGATATTAAAACAAAAAAATATTCATTCTGTTATATCGAAAGAAAACTTAAAATCGGAAAATAAATATAATTTTACCGGAGAAAATAGGGATTGTAATTTCTCAAATGCTGAATTTAACAATATCCCATCACCATATATTGCAGGGTTGATGGATAAATTCTTCGAAAAGAATACTATTCCTCTTATTGAAACAAACAGAGGTTGTCCTTTTACGTGTGCATTTTGTCAGCAAGGGAATAAATCCTTCTCCAAATTATGCAATTTGAATATAGATAGAGTAAAAGAAGAACTATCATATATCTCAAATAAAATCCATCGCGAAAATTTTCAAAGCCTGATTCTTGAAATAGCGGATTCAAATTTTGCTATGTACAAAAGAGATGCAGAAATTATCAGACATATAAGCGATTGTCAGGTAAAGTATAGTTTTCCTAAATATATTTATTCTTCTACCGGCAAAAATAAATGGGACATAATAATAGAGAATCTTCTTCCATTAGAGAGTGGATCGGTAATAATGAGGATTGCGATTCAATCAATGAATCAAGAAACACTTAAAGCGATAAAAAGAAAAAATATCAAAATTGATAGCTATAGAATTATTCAGGAATATCAGCAGCAGAAAGGTATCAGATGCTGTGCAGATCTAATGCTTGGATTACCTCGCGAAACTTTGGAATCTCATATAAAAGCTATTTTTGAGTTGATTGATTGGGGTATGGATGAGTTTTGTCTTCTGCAAACAATTATCTTGAAAGGAACAGAGATAGAAAAAGACACATTCAGAGATAAATATGAAATCTCCTCTCAATTCAGGCCAATACCCGAATGTATGGGGAACTACGAGATATTTAATGAAAATATCAGAATCTGTGAATACGAAGAAATAATTACAGGTACAAACACTATGAGTTTTAATGATTACTTGGAAGCAAGAAAGCTTCATCTTATTGTAATGATTTTTCATAATACTAGTTTGTTAAACCCGATATATAAGCTTTTAGCTTTCTATAATGTTCCGAAATCTCGATTGATTCAAACAATCAGTAAAAATAAGAATATGGATTTTTGTTTATTACTCGATAATTATATTACTGATACCAAAACGGAAATATCGTCTTCAATTGAGGACATTAGTTTACAAAGTTGCAATATTGATGATTTTACGTCAAACAAAATTTATAAGCACCTATCGTGTGCCTTTTTTCAACATAAAGGAACTGTTATTTCTGTTATAACCGATTCACTGTTGGAGTTAATAGAATCGATGCTGCCAGAAACTTTATTTGAAGTGAGTGAGATATTGAATGAAAGTATGATTAGCTTAAAACATAATATCGGATCAAAAAACTTAAATATAAATTTTCCTGTTCTACGTGATATTTTTGGTACTTCCGTTTCTTATTCACTTTCTGAGAATCAACAATCAATTATCAATCTGTTAAATGAGACTTATACCAAAGATGAAGATAAATTGAATAAAATGGTTTATCACCTTCGCCCTGTGAATTTATGTTATAGTCTGAATTACCTGTAAACAATATGGTTCGATATGGATAGCAAAACCTATAAAATAGATAACATTGAACGAATATGCTCGAAACAATTTGATGCCAAAAAACTCAATCGCGACATAGGTTGGAAACTTAAAATTGCCGAATTACAGAGAAAATTATCCGCGAAACTTAAAGACTATCAACAAGTTTTGAGTTCTTGCCCTATTTGTAATTCCGCTGATTTTTCATTGTTCGTAAATATTTATGATTTTCAGTACTGCGAGTGCGATAATTGCGGACACATTTTCTGTAAAACACCTCCAAACTCCGATTCAATAAAGGCACTTTACGAAAATGATCGAAATTTACCAAAATCAGCTCAATGTGAAGTTTATCTTGATCAGAACATTTTTGAATCAAGGGTTGAGAATATTTCATTTCCCAAAGTTAAATTTGTAAGTGATAGATCGAAAACCAAAGGCAAATGGATAGATATTGGCTGCGGAACAGGAGAACTTATTTATGCTGCACAAAAATTGGGATGGGATGCAACAGGTATTGAAAGTGATCCTGATGAAGTATCAATGGCAAAAAAAAATGGGCTAAATGTTAAAAACGTGTTTCTAAATGAGAATAATATCGCGGAAAACATTGAAGATGGGAATGTTATTTCTTTAATTAATATTCTTGAGCATATAGCCCGCCCGTCAGAGTTTTTACAGTCAGTAGCGCGATTACTTAAAAAAGATACAATAGTATTAATTGAGGTTCCTCATCATCCGTCAATTAGCTCTTTTGCTAATTTAGCTTTTCCTAGTCAGGCCCATAGGCATATCTACCCGCCGGACCATCTTCATATTTTCACGGAAAAATCACTTTCAATAATTTTGGATAATTCTCATTTGAACCCAATTTCCTTATGGAGTTTTGGACAGGATATTGCAGAAATATTCTCAAGCATTGCTGTTGTTAGTAATTTTCCAAATACTAAATTATACGATTGCGCCTTAAAAACAGTAGATGAACTTCAGGCGGTACTTGATAAAAACGGACTGTCAGACACAATGCTTCTCATTGCAAAAAAAATATAGTAGTCAGATAAATATTTTTATGGAAAAGAAAAGAATAGTCTTTCTTACTGGAACAAGAGCCGATTTCGGCAAGCTTAAATCGCTAATAGAGATCTCCTCGAATTCAGAAGAATTTGATGTCCACATTTTTGCTACTGGTATGCATATGCAGTCACAATATGGTTACACTGTAGATGAAATAGTAAAATGCGGTTATAAAAATATCGAAATGTACGTGAATTGGACTTCAGAAGAATCTATGGATAAGACGCTTGCAAAAACCATTGAAGGTTTTTCTGATTATGTAAAAAGAATTAAACCCGATTTGATAGTTATTCACGGAGATCGTGTTGAAACATTAGCAGGTGCCATAGTTGGTTCACTGAACAATAAATTAGTTGCTCATATTGAAGGTGGAGAAGTCTCAGGAACTATCGATGAACTCCTGAGACATTCAACCAGTAAATTAAGTCACATCCACTTTGTATCCAGCGAATCAGCAAAAAAAAGATTAATACAGATGGGAGAACTCAGTTCAAGTATTTATGTAATCGGTTCACCTGATATTGACATTATGGTTTCAAATAAATTGCCATCAATTGAGGAAGTAAAAAACAGGTATGATATTACATTTGAAGAATATGCTATATTATTGTTTCATTCTGTTACAACTGAAAATGGAAGAATGCCAAAGAATGTTGAACAAGTTGTTGATGCTGTACTGGAATCAGAATTAAATTATGTAGTGATTTATCCAAATAACGATTTGGGTTCAGAATGCATTTTAAATCAATATAAAAGATTTGAAAATAATCCAAGATTCAGAGTGTTTCCTTCCATAAGGTTTGAATATTTCCTGGTATTATTAAAAATGTCTAAACTTCTTGTTGGTAATTCGAGTGCGGGGATTAGAGAGGCTCCATACTATGGTGTTCCTGTTGTAAATATCGGAACACGCCAGAACAATAGGACATCACTGAAGGAAATTCATAATTGTGGGTACAGTACAACTGATATTCTTGATGGAATCACTAAATTCTATAATCTACATCCTAAAAAAGTTGAATTATTTGGACAAGGTAATAGTAATAATCTTTTTTTAGAAACATTAAAGTCCGAGTCTCTTTGGAATGTCAATCCACAGAAACAGTTCAACGATATCGAGGTTGCAAATTGATTAATGGAAACAGAATACTCTCTATTATAACAGCCAGGGGTGGTTCTAAGGGAATTCCTCATAAAAATATTATCCCTATACTAAATAAACCGCTCATTGGTTACACGATAGAAGAAGCAAAAAAAAGCATATATATCGACACTATTATTGTTTCGACCGATGATCCTAAAATTGCTGAGGTTACAGAAAGTTATGGAGTACCTGTTCCTTTTTTGCGCCCTGTAGAGATAGCCCGGGACACGTCATCAAGCGAGGATGCCGTAACTCATTCAATTCAATGGCTTAAAGATAACAGAAATGATATATATCAAACTTTTATTTTATTGCAGCCAACCTCTCCGCTTCGCAGAAAAGAACATATTGATGAGGCAATTTACAAATATACTAATACACCGGAAGCGACTTCATTAATTTCTGTTACTCAGGTTAAACAATTTCCGTGGTGGATGAAAACAATCACTCCTGATGGTTTTCTTCAGAACTTTATAGGTGATCAGACAAGGAATACAAGACGGCAGGATTTACCTGAATTATTCATTCCAAACGGAGCAATCTATATTTCAGATGTTGCTTTATTTCTCACTTCCGGTTCATTTACAGCAGGGAATACACTCCCTTTCCTAATGTCCGAAGAAGATTCTACTGATATCGATGATCATTTTGATATTAAGCTGGCAGAATTGTTGCTGCAAGAAAGACAGAATGAAAACTGAAGCACATTTTAAATCTAAGCAATTATACTTTGAGCAAAGTGGAATTTCCCTAAAATTTTTCTATTCCCAAAATAGGGATGTTGAATGATGATGAAGAAAAGATTAATAGCAAGATTAGATATTAATAACGAATATGTTATAAAAGGGAAATATTTAGAGGGCTTGCGAAAGGTTGGAAAACCGAATCTTCTTGCCCTGGAATACTATATTGCTGGGATTGATGAAATTATCTTCTTAGATGCAGTTGCTTCTCTATATGACCGAAACTCCTTATTTGATATTATAAAAAGAGCTTGCGGGGAAGTTTTTGTACCTCTAACGGTGGGGGGCGGAATTAGGAGTATTTACGATATTAAACAAGCACTGAGTGTCGGAGCAGACAAGGTCGCGATAAATTCTGCAGCGGTCAGAGATATCGGTTTTATTAAAGAAGCAGTGGAAATTTTTGGTTCTCAGGCTATTGTTGGTTCAGTTGTAGCAAGAAAGAACAGGAATTATTGGGAGGCATTTATTGACAATGCAAAACATAGGACAAAGTTGGATGCAATTCATTGGGCAATGGAATTGGAAAAATCCGGTGTAGGAGAGATAATAGTTAGCTCCATAGATAAGGATGGTATTCAAAAAGGTTTCGATCTGGACTTAATTCAGAAAGTTACAAATTCAGTCAGAATACCTGTTATCGCGGCAAGCGGTGCCGGAAATCCTAATCATATTGTTGAGGTTTGCAAAGTTACAAATTGTGACGCGGTTGCAGTTGCTTCAATTCTGCACTATAAAATCGCGGGAGTGCAGGAGATAAAACAAGTAATGGCAGCTAACAATATTAATGTAAGGATATTGGTATGACAATAGGAGTCGTGGACTATGGTATAGGGAATGTTCAAAGTATTATTAATGCTTTAACAATATTGAATTCAACAGCCGTTTTAAGTTCTGACAAAAATGTTCTGTCAAATATGGAGGGTATAATTCTTCCCGGTGTAGGAGCTTTCAAGAAAGCAATGGAAGAATTGAAAAAGAGAAATCTGGATGCAATACTTTATGAATTAGTAAAAACCAACAAGCCATTCTTAGGAATATGTCTTGGTATGCAGTTATTATTTGAGGAGAGTGAAGAATTCGGATTTTCCAAAGGTCTAGGGTGGATAGAAGGTAGAGTAGAAAAGTTCCCGGCAACAATCAACGAAAAACTACCACATATTAGTTGGAACAATCTTCATAGGCCCAATGGAAAGAAATGGGGAAATTCGATCTTGAAGTCAATAACAGAAAAAGATGATTTGTATTTTGTGCATAGCTTCATTTGTGTACCAAGAGATAGTAAATTCATTTTAGCTACAACTGAGTATGGGGGAATATCATTTTGCTCTGCTGTTCAGAAGAACAACATTTTTGGATGTCAATTTCATCCGGAAAAAAGCGGTGAATATGGATTAAACATTTTAGCAGAATTTATAAGGTTTGCAGGAAATCAAAAATGAACTCCAGAAAACAAATCATAATATTATCTTCTGATGATATAAGGCATAATTATTTCAAACTAATGTTTTCAAATGCTCCTCAAATCAAGGTTCTTAAAACATATGCGGAATCGGAGTTCAGATTTAGTCTTGGAAAGAAGCAAGTATCAAACCAAATACTTGAAGATATCATTCAACTCCATTTTAATTCAAGACACAATACAGAATACGATTTTTTCTCTGATATTATTCTATCAAGCATTGATAACAGTAACACAAAATATATCTCTAAAAATGATATTAATACAGAGGCTGTTGTAAATGAAATAATATCATTGAATCCTGACTATATTGTTACCTATGGGTGCAGTATTCTTCGCTCCAGATTATTAGAGGTACTTAAAAATCGGATTATAAATGTCCACCTGGGAATATCTCCGTATTATTTTGGTTCAGGAACTAATTTTCATGCAATGGTTGAAAACAATTTTCAATGTGTAGGCTATACATTTATGTATATGGATGAAGGAATTGATACCGGTAAAATTATTCATCAGTCAAGAGCGGAAATATTTCCATTTGATAATCCGCACCAGATTGGGAATAGACTTATAAAACAGATGACAAACGATTTTATAAAATTGATCCAGAATATGGAGCTCATAGTAGAAAAAACAGCCTTGACTACTTCAGTAGGACGAACCTATAAAAGAAAAGATGCTACATATGACAGAATTAAATTACTATATGATAATTTCAAGAACAATGCAGTTTTTAATTATTTGAAAATCAAAGAAGGACTCGAACGTGAATACCCGATAGTGGAACAGGAATTATTGAAGAGATAAATATGAAAATAATTATGTACCACTATGTTCGGGAACAGAGTAATGAATTTCCTCATTTTAATTATTTAGATATTAATATCTTCAGAAAACAACTTGACTATTTTCAAAAGGAAAGCCATTTTCTAAGTAAAACAGAGTATTTTGAAGCGATTGAGAGTGGAGAGAATAAAAATGGCTGTGTTCTAACTTTTGACGATGGATTGATAGATCACTATTCGTTTGTATTGTCAGAACTTAAAAGTAGAGGTCTTTGGGGTCTGTTTTATATTCCAACTAGAATATATACAGAAGCTACTGTTGCTATGCTCGGAGTACACAGGATACATTGCCTAAAAGGGAAATATGGTTCTTCTGCTATTCTTAAAGAGGCACTAAATATTATTGATGAAGGTATGTTGGATCAAGAGAATATAGCAAACTTTGATAAAGACATCTACACTTTTACAAACTATGAAGAGGACGACAAAAAACTCCGTCGTTTATTTAATTATTACATAAAATATGACTACAGGGATCAAATCCTTGATATACTTATGAAGAAATATTTTGTAGAAGAAAAACTTAAAGAAGACTTTTACTTAACTGTTGAACAAATTAAAGAATTGGAAAATCAAGGTAATATCATTGGGTCACATACCGTAAGTCATAAAGTTCTCTCCAGATTGTCATATAATGAGCAGGTACGAGAAATAAAAGACTCGTTTTTATTCCTTGAATCTATTGTGAAAATAACTAAACATAGTTTTTGTTTCCCTTATGGTTACGCTTCATCATATAATCAAACCACTTTGAGTATTCTTTCAGAATTAAATGTACATAATGCTGTTGTCTTTGATAACCAGGAGCAAGGCAACAATATAAAACGGTTAGAGTTATCCAGAATTGACTGCAATAAATTTATGAAAGTGTAAAATGAATCAAAAAATGAAAACATTTTACGGATTACCGGCGGTTGTTAAATTTTGTAAGAAATGTGTCATTTCAAATCAGAGACCTAATTCAACTGTTGAAATGAAAAACATAAATGAAAAAAAAGAAACTATCGCTTTTGATGATGATGGTGTGTGTTCTGCCTGTAGTTATACACGAGAAAAAAAGGAAATAAACTGGAAATTAAGAGAAGAGAAGCTATTTGAGCTGCTGGAGAAATACAGGAGTAAAGATGGCAGTTATGATGTGCTGGTTCCAAGCAGTGGTGGGAAAGATAGTTCATTTGCAGCCCATTTGTTAAAATACAAATATAAAATGAACCCATTGGCTGTAACCTGGGCCCCAAATATGTTCACAAGAGCAGGCTGGAATAACTTTAACAACCTCACAAGAGTAGGAGGAATTGACAGTTTTTTATATACTCCAAATGGTAAAGTTCACAGTTTACTAACTAAACTGGCATTCCTTAATCTTGGACATCCTTTTCAACCATTCATTCACGGACAAAAGATAATTGGTCCGAAATTGGCACGTAAATTCGGAATAAAACTTATTATGTACGGAGAAAATCAGGCAGAATATGGTAATCCGCTTGAGGATAATTTAGATCCGTTTATGAAGCCTACTTTTTTTTCAATTGATAACCCGCTTGATATGATTCTTGGCGGCGAAAAAATTGATACCATTATGAAGAAATATAACTTTACATTAAATGATTTTTCTTCCTACATACCTCCTTCGGTAAAAGAGATTGAATCATCAGATATTAAAGTTTCGTTCCTCGGTTACTTTGAACAATGGGATCCACAAGAATGCTATTACTATGCAGTTGAAAACACCGGATTTAAACCGGCTTACGAGAGATCAATTGGAACATACTCTCGATATGCGGAAATAGATGATAAAATGGTTCCGTTTCATTTTTATACAACATTTATCAAATTTGGAATAGGTAGAACCTCCTATGATGCCTCACAGGAAGTCCGCAACGGCAAGATAACAAGAGCCGAGGCGGCATATTTGGTTTCAAAATTCGATAGCGAATTTCCGAGCAAGTATCTTAAAGAATTTTGCGAATATATCTCCGTTAATGAAGATGATTTCTATAGAAAAATTGATAGTTTACGTTCCCCACATCTTTGGGGAATGAACGGCGGTGAATGGAAACTGCGGCATACTGTTAACATAACAGGTTTAGATGATTAGTATATTTCCATAAACAAACATTTTTATTTAATATAATTGGTGCAATTTGACAAAAGACAAGAGGGACTTTCAGAAAGCCCGTTTCATAGTTTCATTTAATGGTATAAAATTACTAAAAAAACCGGAACCGCTTTTTATTGCCGAGCCATTCATAAATCATTTGATAGATGTCCATAAACTTCGAGTTCAATTCCCTAAAATTGAAGTTGCACCATATATTCGTAAAAATCCGGAGGATTTGAGAACTGATAATGCACTGCTTTGGGAAAAGTATAATAAGTATCTTCCCCTGCTCTCGGAAAGTTTGAATAAAGTAAATGGGACTAATCTATCTGATGATTTTTGGCGCAGGTCTTTGAGTATGGGGTTGATGCGCCATTTAACAATGGTATTTGATTTGTTCAAAATTTGTGATAAATATTTTGATCCTTATAAACATTCAGCGTATTTATTATCAACTGATAACTTTTACATACCGGTTAACTATGACGAACACCGATGGTTTTTCCAACATAGCAACTTTGGACAAGAGCAGCTTTTTAGTCTTTACCTCCATTTTTTTCACGATGGATATGGGAATGAGTACCAAGAGCATTATTCTTCATTATACACTTTACCAAGAATCTACGCTAACGAAAATTCAGACCCTATAGTCGGAATTATGAGAGCACTTTTTAACTCAGCGAAATTAAAAGAACTTGTCGCCTCCAGTAATGGCGATGTAGCTTCAATTGGTTATGATACAACTTTTCCTGTTTCAGAACGTATTTCGTGGGATAAAAGAGCATTGTTAGAATGTTCTGAAATTTGGTTTGATCGTTTTGATAAATTCTTTTTTTATTCATTGCCTGTCCTGATGCCTCGTCAGTTTGTAGAAGATTTTCATTCGATATTCAATAGCCTATATCTTCAATTGGGAAAATACCAAAAATTGCGGTATGTAGTAAGTGAAACTTTTATAGGTGAATCTAACGAGTCTATAGCACTGGCAATCTTAAGCATACGGGGAGTTAAGGTGGTTTACAATGAGCACAATTATTCGGAATACCCTTTTTATTCATCAATTCTTGATCAACAAACTTCATTCGCTGATATTTTTGCTGCCCACGGTAATTATGAAGTTCCGATTAAACACAAGATATCAACGGGGTCTTTATTCGAGTTTTCACAGGGAGTTAATGAAATTCCTAAAAAAAAATACTCGATACTATACACGAGTTCTATTGGCAATGCAAAGTATTCAAATTATTCCCATTCTTTTGCTGAAACTGGAGAGCACGCAAAATACTATTACGATTTCAAATTAGAGTTCTTTAAAGCCCTAAGTGCTGAATGCAGGAATGAAATACTATATCGGGAATATCCATTAGGAGATAATAACGCGATCAACTGGACGCTTTATTACAATGACTCATTTTTAATGAGGGATTTCATCCCGCGAATGATTATCGATGATCACAGTCAATCCAATAAAATACGGATGCTGCAATCGCGGTTGATAATAGTAGATTATCTCTCCACTTCTCACTTTGAATCTATGAGTATGAATATTCCTACTATTCTCCTTATCAGATTAGGAAGCTATCAATTGAATGAAAATAATAAAGACTTTTTTGATGCACTGATAGATGTGGGTATTTGCCAAACCGATCCAGTCAAAGCCGCGAATTTTATCGAATCAGTTAGGTACAATCCAGAAGAATGGTGGTCGAAACCGGAGGTACAAGCAGCTAAGGACAATTTTTTGGAAAAGAATCTAGGAAAACCGGAATATTTGACTAATTTTTTATTAAATTTAGTACAAGAAAAGGATTTGACAATAGGAACTCAAATGAAAACACCAATCGATAAATTCATTCGCGATCACGATGGAGTATTTCAATCGCCGGACATCCGGAAAGACTTCGCGTATTCTGATGGTGAAGATCGCGAAAATCTTGTGCTTCAAACAATACTTACTACTCAAGATCGTTCAATACTTTCAGAAGAACTACATAAAAAAATTAATGATTGGGTAACTGAATATCATTTCTCTCGTGAAAGACATAACCTGCTCAGGCATATAGACTTTCAACAGGAATGGAATATTTTAGAATTGGGTTGCGGATGTGGTGCAATTACAAGACAGCTGGGAGAAACCGGTGCTTCAGTTACCGCGGTGGAAGGCAGTTATGACAGAGCAAGATCGGCAGCAGCACGATGCAAAGACTTGGAAAATGTGAAGGTTTTTTGCTCAAATTTTCAGGACATAGGGATTCAAAAAAAATATGATGTGGTAACTTTAATCGGTGTTCTTGAGTATAGCCCCCAATTTTTTATGTCTGAAGATCCTATCGGTGAATGTCTAAAAATAGCATATAATGCATTGAAAGCGACCGGTGTTTTAATAATCGCAATTGAAAATCAATTAGGGCTAAAATATCTAAGTGGTTACCACGAAGATCACGTTGATATTCCTTTTTTTGGTGTTGAGGACAGATACAATTCAAAAACAGCAGTTACTTTCGGAAAAAAAGAATTAGAAAATATTCTAAAATCAGCCGGCTTCGCAGATATAGAGTTTCAGTATCCTTTTCCTGACTACAAGATTCCGAAACTACTATTGACATCTCAGGCATTCTCAACTCCGGCATTTTCTCCTGAAGCTATTCTTAGTCAGTTGAAATACCGTGATTACTCTGGAGAAGTACATCCAACATTTGAACAAGAACTTGCTATTCCGGTACTCTGTAGAAACGGAATTATGGAAGATGTTTCCAACTCTTTCTTGGTTTTTGCTACTCCGGCATCCAGATTATCGAGGAACTTTTCAAAAGATGAATTTTTAGGAGCATTTTACACTACTGATCGCGTTCCGGATTTGAATGTAAAAACTATTTTCTCTATTTCAGATAATACCATTACAACAACGAAGGAGCCTCTCTTCCCAAAATTTAAAAATTATATCCGTGATGGGGTGATAGAGCATATATTTGGAAGTTCAAAATATATTAGCGGGAGCAATCTTGAAATCGAATACAGAAAATGTATTTTGACAAAAGATATTAGACGGTTTTCCGAGCTTATGGAACTTCAAATTTCCTTTATGGAAAAATATGGCATTTCCAAAATGAACTATTCAAATAAGGCACTCTCGATAATTCATCCTGATTTTATTGATTGTATTCCGGCGAACCTTATATATTTTAAAGGAACTCTTCGCTTGATTGATCAAGAATGGAAAGTAAAAAGGGATGTCTCAATTGGGGCACTATTGTTGCGTACGGTGGATGCAATCAGAGACTATGAAAAATTACTTCCTGAATTAACAAAGGAGAATCTATTGTTCTCATTAAATGATGCAGGATATTGTATTGATGAGAAAATACTGCAAGAATACAATACTTTAATCGAAGATATCGTAAGACAAGTTTATACCGGAATAACAAGAGTTCACTTGTCAGTTCCTGATGATGCAGTTTCCAATTCCCTTTATACAATAAGAAACGAACTTCTTCAAAAGAAACAAAACTACCCATCACCAATACCTGTTATCGAGAGGTTACTATCACATATTGATACTATTTTCAAGATGCAGGCAGGAGATTCCTATGCTGATTACTTTGAGCAGATAAAATTATTAGGGAAAGCTGATACAACTGAATTTGATATTTGTAAGCAAATTTACGATGCATTAAAAGATTCGCCGGAATGGCAATCTGCATCTAAATTCTTACAAGTATTACTGCGAAGTATCAGCAAAGAAATGAGTACAAATCAAACAATTAACAACCAGATTGAGTTTCATAAAAAGTTTTATTATGGGACTGAATTCAAAAAATTTATTTGCCCTAATCCTTTTTTATATATGGAACTTCGGCAAGATAATGAAGTATCGAGTTGCTGCTATCTTCCATTTACATTAGGAAATATCGAAGGAGGAAAACTAAATCAAGCTTGGAACTCAGAAATTTCGCAGGAATTACGCAAATCTATTCTTAACGGAGATTACTCGTATTGCGATAAATCGAAATGCGCGGCAATGCAGGAAGTATCTCATCCGAAAAACAAAAATGTATTAAACTATCAGATACCGTATCAACTCTTTAATAAGTCGGAAGTTAGCAACCCAATTTTGAGAAATGCTATTCTTACAGGTAATATTATTAATTTACCGACACCGGAGATTATTTCCTTTGAAGATGATCCTTCGTGTAACCTTAGCTGCCCAAGCTGTAGAACATCGATTATATCGATAAACACAAAAGAAAGCGGTGAACGGCTAACTTCACAAATCAATATGCTGGATTCATTAGGTATGCATCTCAAAGAACTTTGGCTCTGTGGTGCCGGCGATCCATTCGCAGCTGCCTCTTACCGCAAGTTATTACTGCAATATGACTTCAGTAAATTTCCAGAACTTGGTTTCAGACTTGATACTAATGGAATTCTTTTTAATCAGCATTTATGGGATACAACCCTTAAAAACATACAGGATAGAATAAAGTTAGTGGCGGTTTCAATTGATGCAGCAACTGAAGTAACTTATTCAGAAATTAGGAGAGGCGGAAATTTTCAAACAATTTTAAAAAACCTTGCTTTCATTTCGGGGTTACCACAACGAAAAAAGGGTATGTTATTTATTATTCGTATGATTGTTCAAGCAAAGAACTTCAGTGAAATGAAACAATTTATCGAACTCGGAAAATCTTTTGGGGTTGATAGTGTAGTATTTTTCGTAATGCAAAATTGGGGTACTTTTTTAACAGAAGAATATAAAACTCAGGCAATACATTTAGCAGAACACCCATCTCATAATGAATTATTGACAATTCTTAAGGATGATATATTCAATGACCCAATTGTTAATATTGGTAATCTCCTTGAAACCCATATTAACGCGACAGGCGGGCATCAGCAATTTTCTATGGGGATATCATCAACTACAACTGTTTCAATTGATACAGCCCTTTCATCCAATCCAAGAGCACGCGTCATCGCGTTTTATTTACCTCAATTCCACCCAATTCCTGAAAACGATATATGGTGGGGCAAAGGATTTACAGAATGGAGTAATGTAGGAAAAGCAAAGCAGTTATATGAAGGACACTACCAACCACACATCCCTGCCGATCTTGGATATTACGATCTTCGATTGCCTGAAACCAGAGAAGCACAAGCAGAATTAGCAAAGAACTATGGAGTTGAAGCATTCTGCTATTGGCATTATTGGTTTGCCGGACATCGTTTACTGGAACGCCCGTTTAATGATGTTGTATCATCAGGGAAACCTGATTTTCCATTTTGTTTAGGATGGGCAAATCAAACTTGGTCAGGGATATGGCACGGAGCACCAAACAAAATTCTAATAGAGCAAACATATCCTGGAATAGAAGATTATCAGGCACATTTTTATGCCTTATTAAATGCTTTCCAAGATAGCCGTTATTTGAAAATTAATGGTAAATTGGTGTTCCTTATATACAGTCCTCAAAACCTGCCAAATGCAGAACACTTTACATATATATGGCAAGAACTTGCAATAAAGGAACGATTACCGGGGTTCCATTTTATTGCTCATATGGCAAAGAATCCTGAACAATATGGATGTGAGACTTGCGTGGACAATGCTCCATTTTACGATATGAAAGTGCCCCAATTAGATGTTAAACCCGCTAATCCAAATGGTGTTCCACGAATAAATGACTATTCAGAATTAGTTTTGTTTTTAAACTCGTACAAACTTGGTCCAAATGAGTACCCATTAGTATTTCCAAACTGGGATAACACGCCGCGCAGTGGAGCAAATGGGTTGGTTTTGCATAACTCGACTCCAGAATTATTTATGCAAATGCTTGAAAATGCTATTCAAAAAATAGAAAATATTACTGATTTTGAACATCGCCTCGTCTTCATTAAAGCATGGAACGAGTGGGCAGAAGGAAATCACCTTGAACCGGATTTAAAATATGGACACGCTTATCTGGAAGCTATACGGAACACGATTTATATAAAAAGCAAATAATAAATTAAAAGCCTATGCAAAAACGAATCCTAATTATTCACCCAGAAGGGAATATTCATAACAATCCAAATTTGTATGCTATTGTAAAAAAATTATGTGAATTAGGTTATTTTGTTGATGTTTTTTCCATTCTTCGTCCGGGAATATTTCAGGGCATCATTTGCGATAACTGCGAACATATTCTTTTTAATAATTATAGTAAAGTGGAAATTACGGTCGGTTTTGTTAGTTTTCTTTCACTCCCTGCTATTGATGAAACTCACATTATTAATTTTGTACAAAACACGTTAAAGAAATACGATCTTGTTATATGCGTTGATAGAGGAATAATTGAAGCTTCCATTATTGCAATGGTTCAGAAAATACCACTTGGATTAATCTCGTATGAAATTTTTTTCGCGGATGAAACAGGAGATGAATTCAAAGTTTCGGAAATCAACGCTTGCAAAAACCTGAGCTTTGCTATTTGTCAAGATGATGTGCGGACGGATAAACTTTCTGTTGAGAACAAAATCTCTAAAGAGAAAATATTCAGAATGCCTGTTATAAATCAAGGATTTCACCCCCATAATAGATCATATTTCTTAAATGATAAGCTTGGCATACCAAAAGATAAGAAGATCGCTTTATATGCCGGCACACTCTCGAAGTGGAGCGGCACTGAATACCTCATCAATAGCGTCCAATACTGGAGCAATGAATGGGTTCTGGTTATCCACGCAAGATATCCCAATGACTCATTTATGGAGAAACTCCAGTTATCCAGCCTTAAAGAAAAGGTTTTCTTTTCATATGAGCCTTATAACTCTATTAGTGAACTCACGGAACTACTGGAGGCTGTTGACCTAGGAATTGCTTACTATCACCCCACAAATATCGGTATCTACGATGGTAAAAATCTCGAATTCATCGGCTTAGCATCAGGGAAAATATTCACTTACCTACAAAATGGTCTGCCTGTATGTTTAAATCAAATTGGTGAATTGTCTAATCTGATCGAAATGTATAACATAGGTTTAGTCTATGATAAAAATACTCCCTTTGTTCTTACTATCGGCAACGATCAGTTAGAATATTATAAACAAAATATCCCAAACATCGTACCAAAAGTTTTTGATTTTGAGGAATTGTTTCGTCCCATTGAACGGCATATAGCTTCAATTGTAAACAATGTTCCTAATAATGCAGCCGGTGAACAAAATTTCATCAAATCTACAAATATTAATAAACTTAGTTACCCAAAAATTAGCATAGTGACCGCATCATTCAACCAAGAAATTTTTTTGGAAGAATGTATAGATTCAATTCTTAGCCAGAATTACCCAAACCTCGAATATATTGTTATGGATGGCGGGAGCAGCGATAACTCGATAGAGATTATCAAAAAGCACTCAGATCATATAGATTTTTGGCAGAGTAAACCTGATGGCGGACAATACGCTGCTCTCAATGGTGGATTCAATCGCTCAACAGGGACAATTATGAGTTGGCTCAATTCTGACGATAAATATCATCCTTATGCATTTTTTAAAGTAGCCGATATCTTTTTATCTGCTCCCGATGTTTTATGGCTGACTGGACGCTCAACATTCTGGAATAAAAATAATGGAATATCACATATAACTCCATTCGTTAACAGTTATGATCTAAATAAATTCCTATCATTCGGTTACGATTCTCCATATATTCAGCAGGAAAGCACCTTTTGGCGAAGGGAGCTATGGAACCTTGCAGGTGCTTTTTTAAGCCCTGATTTAAATTTCGCCGGTGATCTCGACCTTTGGATGCGTTTCTTTCGTATCACATCAATATTCACAGTTGATAGCTTATTTGGCGGTTACAGAATGCACGGTAACCAAAAAGCAACTCTCTCTTTTGACAAATACAAAATTGAGGCAGATGGCATCATCAACCGCGAAAGAGAATACTACCAAAATAACCAGTCCTTATATCAGAGACGAATTTATGAGAATAGGACAATCAAATCTCTCGATACACAATGCAAATTGGATTTAAAAAGTTTACAGAAACTAATAGAAAATTCGATTGCATGGCAAAATTATCTGCAAAATTTTATTGATTTATTAAATTCTCCGAAATATCAAAAAGATGCTTTGCTGGCATTTCTGCAAAAGGAAATTAAAGGGTTCGAATCAAGCCAGATTATAAAGTAAAAAACTATAAGTGAATGTCAAATATCAATCCATATCATAGACTATTAAACCGCATTTGAAATTAAAAAGACTACAAATTCTTTATATAGACAAAGAAGTCTGCCATACTGCCTTGGTCATCATCAAACCCTTTTGCAGGATATTTGTTTTTGATGGTAAATTCCATCGTCCATCCAAGTATATTTTCTTTCACATATTTAGTAAATCTACGATACAGTACGTGCTTTGCAACTTGGATGTGATCAAAGTCGGCTGCATAAATAACAACAAGTTTGCCGGCCGATGAGAACAAATGTCTAATATAGGACTCATAAACTTCATCCTCTACCAGATGATACAATACATCGAGCGAAATAGCACATTCTTGTTTAAAGAGTCCGGCATTATCAATGAAACCTCGATAATCGTATAAAAAAAAACTCTTTGATTTATCTCCCTTATATAAAGACCTGCATTGTTCTATAGCTGTTAGAGATACATCTAAACCAATGTATCTCTGACATTTCAAAAGGCCCAACTGATTACCATCACCGCAACCAAACTCAATTACACTTTTGATTTTACATTGTTCAAATAACTGATTCAAAACCTCAGCCTTAAACATTGCAAGGTTATGATAAGAACCCGATCCGGAATTTCCAGAACTTTTGTATCTATTTTCCCAGTAATCTTTTGAAGAAAAATCACACCCTTGTAGTGAAATATTATTACTATCCATAAGTTCGCTTTATTTTTCAAAATAACTTAACTAACTACTCTGTCATTTTCAAATATACGCTTTTTGTTTGAAAATCGAATGCAATATTTGCAAATAATCAATGTATAAGTTATGTTTACTATATGAACAATACAAATACTCAAGAAAAAATATCTAATGGTGTCAAGCTCCACTATAATGGTTAGTGCATTAGTATCTGTTTACAATGCTCCGAAATTCATTGAAGGATGTTTGGTCGATTTAACCGACCAAACATTGTATAAACAAGGGCAATTGGAAATAATAGTTGTAGATAGTGCATCACCCGGGAACGAGAAACCAATCATTGAAAGATTTACCGATAATTTTCATAATATCAAATATTATAGAACCGATGTACGGGAAACTCTTTCTTCGGCGTGGAATCTTGCCTTAAGACATTCAAGCGGTAACTATCTAACCATTGCAAATTGCGATGATCGGCATCGATTAGATGCTATTGAAACTCTTGCCGAAGTTTTAAACCATAATCCTCAAATTGAATTAGTGTTTGCAGATGCAATTGAAAGTTCAATTATGAATGAAACTTTTGCCGAATGCAATTCTATTAATTATTATACCTATCCTGAGTTCAATTATGAGAATTGTCTTCATCATCATCAATTTGGGCATCAGCCTCTTTGGCGGAAAAGCCTGCATAAACAAATTGGACTTTTTGCCCCGCATTTGCAGGCAGTAGGAGATGGAGAATTTAATATACGGTTTAATTTGCATAAAAGAAAAGCACTTCACTTTGGCGAAAGACTGGGCCTGTTTTTTCAAAATCCCAATTCCCTGACAAATGATTCCTCTATTCAATTAGAAGAGAGGAAAATAATGAAAGCTAAATACCGGAATGAATCCAATATTATTAAGCTCCTTAAATTTGACGGGAATAGTTGCTTTACTATGAAAGAGGTAGCGGATACTCTTCTTAAAGTCGGAGTAAAGTCATTATTTTTTAAAACCCCTTGGTCAAAACAATATAAATCAGATTTAGAATTTTCAGCATTTTGTTTTCAATCGGCAATAAAATATTCTCCAAAATCAAATGCGATCCGGAATAATCTAACTGAATTGTTAAAAGTGTTTCGCAATGAAAAGGCTTTGGACACTTCGCTTTTTTCATCGCAAATTGAAAAAGGGATATTTCCCGTGGTTCTACCCCCGTCAAAAAATGAAAAACTTGTTATCGCTTGTTTCGCCGGCGATGAAAATAATTTCAGTTTCTTTGCTCCGATAAAAAATTATCTAGAAAACCGCGGTTATATCGTAAACTGTTATAACGCTTCGGAGATAAACGAAGAATTACTTTTAAAAATACTCGATGAAAGCGACTTGGTTTGGTGTGAATGGGCGAACGGTCCCGCTATAACCATAAGCCAATTGGCACATAGGCCCCCAATGATTGTTCGGCTTCACCGCTATGAGGCATACGATGGAACTATCAACAACATTAATTGGTTTGGTGTTGAAAAACTCATTACAGTTAATCCGGAATTTATTAATGTAATAAAGAAATATCACGAGCCGGAAATAGATAACAATGTTTCCATAGTTCACATTCCAAACTCTGTAAGTTCACAAATAAAATTCAGAGAGCATAAAAATAATTTCCGTATAGCTTATATTTCCCGTTTTCAGAAAGACAAG
The DNA here is from genome assembly GCA_903929035.1 of uncultured Ignavibacteriales bacterium. Classification (GTDB taxonomy): domain Bacteria; phylum Bacteroidota; class Ignavibacteria; order Ignavibacteriales; family Ignavibacteriaceae; genus CAIYTF01. The sequence continues at coordinate 33,854 of CAIYTF010000002.1, read as the reverse complement.
AATCCTCAATTGATGATTCAAGTTCTATCGGCTTTGGTAAAAAAAGACCCTCGCTATTCCATTTATATGGTTGGACGTATTCAGGATTATCAACTCTATGATTATTGCATTCATTTAATCAATGAATTGGGATTGCAAAATAATTTCTTTTATGAAGGCACAGTTGAAAACATCGAAGAATGGTTAGGTGATAAATCGATAATACTTTCCACATCGATAGTCGAGTCTCAAGGATTGGGACTGATGGAAGCGATGATGATGGGTATTAAGCCCGTCATTCATAACGGTTACGGCAATCTCCGAAATATCTATGGAGATGACTTGGTGTTCAACACTATAGATGAAGCCGTTGAACTTATAACAGCTAATGAATATGATTCTGAAAGATACCGTTCTCTGGTAGAAAAAAAATATGGATCGGATATTATTCTTCCTCAAGTTGAATCTATTATTTGCCAACTGTTAAATTCGATGGATAACAATCCGTCTCAAACATCTGTATCTATCGAAACTAAACAACAGACAAAAGAGAATACTCCTTTTATTTCTATTTGTATTCCTGTTTATAATCGTGAAGATTTTATTGAAGCCGCGGTAGATAGTGCATTAAGCCAAACATTTAGAAATTTCGAAATAGTGATTGTAGATGATGGTTCTACCGATGGAACAAAGGATTTATTGCAAAATTATTCCTCAAACAAACAAGTCAGAATCATTTTTAAAAGCCACACTAACGCACCGGACACACGCAATAGAGCAGTTACGGAAGCAACAGGTGACTATATTCTTTGGCTGGATTCAGACGATATTCTATATCCGGAGATATTGGAAAAATATCGCAAACTGCTGATTGACTATCCAAATACTGATGCGATATACTGCAAATTGGTTTCCATTGGCGAAGAAACGAATGTGATACATCAATATCAGGATTGGCAAAATAGAATAGATGATGCTATCCGTTATCTTTTGTACGGTTCGCCAATTCCCAATCCGGGATTGTTAATAAAAAGAACTATTTTACGCGAATTTCAATACGACACCGCTTTTCATCGTGCGCACGACTATGAGTTGTGGTCCAGAATTTTGCCAAGTTTGAATATCAACGTGAAATATCTGCCGGAAGTTTTGGTTCAATACAGAATTCACGCGGACAATCTTTCCGGCAGAATGAAACCGCATATCGACCTTTCTTTCGATGCTCGAATAATCAATAATATTTTACAAAAAAGGGATTTATCTTTCTTTTTCCCAAACTTCAATTGGCAATATGAAAGAGAGATTTCTATGGATGCCGCCAATATGAACATCGCTATGAAATTTCTTCAACTAAACGATATAACAGGGGCACTTACTTATATCGCTAAAATCAAGAATGAAGCACATAAACAGAAATTCGAACCCCTTTTGAGGAAATATAATATTGGAACTTAAAAACGAAGTTATTCTATCAGTAACCCAAAATTCAGATAGCTCGCGGGTAGCGTTTTTTTTAAAAATTTCAGTGTTTAAATACTGAATATAGAAAAGGAAACGCTTTGACCCCTCAAAATAATAAGCTAATTATTCTTGCAATTATATCTTCATTTAACGAAGAAGATGTCATCTACCACGTGATTAAAGACTTGATAGATAATGGTGTTGATGTCTATCTTATAGATAATTGCTCAACCGATAAAACGGTTGATAAAGCAAAAAAGCTGCTTGGGAAGGGACTTATTCATATCGAGACATTTCCTGATGACGCTGAATATTCTGTACGTGCCAAGAAAGAATATTTGTGGCATTTGATCCTTCAACGGAAACAACAAATCGCGATGCAGTCCGAAGCGGATTGGATTATCCACGCGGACGCTGATGAATTTCGCGAAAGTCCGTTCCCAAACACTTCTCTTTCGGAAGGTATCGCTTTTGTCGATAAATTAGGATATAATGCTATCAATTTTAGCCTATATAATTTCAGACCGATTGATAATTCGTTTCCTCCTTTTGAGGATGTAAGAAAATATCTAACCTATTATGAACCGGGACGTTGGTTCGATCATAATCAGATCAAGGCTTGGAAAAACACCAAACAGAAAATTGATCTTGTCACATCCGGTGGTCATTCAATAAGTTTTGCAGATCGAAATATTTTCCCAATTCCTTTTCTCCTGCGGCACTATCCTATCAGGAGCGAACAACACGGATATAAAAAAGTGATGCAAGATAGGGCAGCTCGATTTGCTGAAGAGGAAAGAGCCGCTGGATGGCACGTGCAATATGACGAGTTTATTCAAGGTGAAAAAAAATATTTGTGGGATGTGAATGAGCTAATATTATTCAACTCACACGAAATTAGGGAAAGTCTTCTTTCACAATCATTTCGCCGGTTCTTAATGCTTCAAACCGAAAAAAAGGAACTAATACTAAATTTCGAAAACCTTTTGAGCCTCTCTACAGGGAATATTGATATATTACAAAATCTCAGAAATGTTTATGAGTCTTTTGCTGATTTGCAATCTGTATCTTTTGTAGAAAGCCGAATAAAAGATGTTTTAAATTGGCAAATGAACAGGAATTCTATCCAAAAAGGTACTCGGTATATTGACGGTTCGCCAAGATTAACGTCAATTGTTATTCCTCTTTTTAATAATCTTGAATATACAAAACAATGCATTGACTCTCTTGAAGTTTCAACACAATTGCCGTTTGAAATAATACTTATAAATAATGCCTCAACCGATGGCACAAAAGCATATATTGATAAACTTGCCAAACAAAAAGGACGTATTAACTATACCACAATTCATAATGTTGAGAATGTCGGCTTTCCGGGAGCGGTAAATCAAGGATTGAAAGTTGCAAACGGTGAATATCTTGTTATCGCGAATAACGACCTGATTTTCACCAAAGAATGGTTAGAAAAACTTATTTCATTGGCAGAGCAAAAAAAAGAATATGGAATTGCTGCTCCGATGTCCAACTATGTGAGCGGTGTCCAGATTGATAAGACAGCAAAATATTCAACAATTAAAGAAATGTTTTCACACGCTGACAAACTAAAAGTCAATGAGCGAGGTAACTACACGGAGTTCCCTCGTGCTGCCTTTCTGTGTGTTTTATTAAAAAGAGAAGTGCTAACCTTGTTAGGCGGTTTAGATGAGCGTTTTGCGCCTGGTAATTTTGAAGACGATGATTATTGTCTCCGTCTTCAATTATCGGGATATAAAACAGTAATAGCACGGGATGTTTTCATTCACCACTTCGGCTCGAAAAGCTTTCTTGCTGAAGGTGAAAAGAAATATTTTGCCGGACTTGAAACAAACAAGCAAATTTTCATCAATAAATGGGGTGCGGACCCGGAAGACATTTGGCTTAAAGGCATTTCCCCCAACAAAAGAAAAACATTTATTCCTTTCGATTCAAGCCGCTATATTGAACTAAATTTAAGATTACAATCACTTTTGAGTGAGAACGATTATTTTGCTGCACAATTAGAAACAGAAAAAATTATCAAGTATATTGAAACTGACAAATTTAATATTTCCGAAAAAGAGATTGCTGCAATTACTGAACTGCATAAAAAATTGTGTATAATGAATAGCAACAACGTATCATCATAATATGAAAATAAGAATTACTAACATCAGAAAGAGTATTAATAGATGAATCGATACTTAGAATGCCTGCAAAGCGCGATTCGTGAATCAAAAGAAAATAATCACGATAAGGCATTAGCACTGCTTAATGAAGCAGAAAATGCATTTACTCCGCTCGAGAAAAGTGCAGGTCTATCAAAGGAGGAATTGTTTATGCTTCGCGGCAGTATTTTATATAATCAGGGAAATTTTGATGCCGCGCTTCCATCTTATGAAGCAGCACTGAAAGAAAATCCGGAATCTACAGATGCCTGTTTGTACTTAGGAAAAACATTTCTTCAACTTGGCGAATTGGAAAATGCCAAAGTTATGTTGCAATGGGCATTAAAGAACGATGATATGAATCAGAACGCGCGCCTTTTGCTGCAAAAAGTTGAAGCAACTTTGCAGGATGGTTTGGATGCACACCGGAGTGACCAGCTGCTTGAATCGGCATACAATGATTTTTCTCGTAAAGATTACTCTTCGGCATTAAAGAGCGTGCAAGAGCTTGAAGAAACATATAAAGAACAATATGCTTCAATATTAAATTTTAGGGCTTTTATCTATATGGCTAAAAATAATCAAGAGATGGCACGAACTTACTTTGAGAAAGCTAAAACTGTCAATCCGGAATCTTCCCAGGCTTATGCAGGACTGGGCGAAATACTATATATAGAGAACAAAGATTATGAAGCAAAAAAAATGTTCGAGATAGCTATACGCTTGAATCCCGATAACAAATTTGCGCTTGGAGGATTAAATAAACTTCCTAAAACAAGTTCTATTTTCCAGGGTTCCAAGATATTGAAATTCGTTGAACAAATGATAAGCGAAGCATTCGATCTCTTTTCTAAAGATGCTTTTGACAGTGCATTGGAAAAAATTACTGCCGCGGAAGATGAACTTCGCAAGCGTGACGATGCCGATTGCGTGATGATGTCCCGTTTATTAAATTTTAAAGGTTCCGCGCAATTGAAACTTAACCTCTTGAATGAAGCCCGAATGTCGTTTGAAGAAGCCTTGACAGTTTATCCGGAATCATCACCAGCTTGCGTGGGCTTGGCAGATGTCTTTTCACGAGAACGCAACTTCGATGCAGCTAAAACAATGTATGAGTGGGCAATTAAAATAAATCCGCAAAATGAAGCGGCGCATATAGGACTGCAGTCTATTCTGAAGTACCGCTAATTCATTTATGCCCGATTTAAGTGTTTGTATGATTGTCAAGAACGAAGAAAAGTATCTTCGTGATTGTCTAAAATCCCTGTTGCCGGTTTCCCCTGAGTTTATTATAGTGGATACGGGATCAACCGATGCCACTAAAAGAATCGCCAATGAATTTTCCGTTAAATTGTTTGATATGCCTTGGAATAATAACTTCTCCTATACAAGAAACTATGCCTTATCAAAAGCGACAGGGAAGTGGATATTTTATATAGATGCAGATGAACGACTTTCATCTAAATCAATTAAAGAACTGTTACATATAGTTAAATCTAATATTTTCGCGGGTATTTATTGCAATCTGCAAAGCGTTGATAAACAAGGCGGACGGCCCAACGTGATGAAGTATATTCGCCTCTTCCGCGCGCACCCTGATATTCGTTTTAAAGGGAGAGTTCACGAACAAATATTCGGCTCGTTAAATGAACAAGGATATTCTATACACGATTCCGGAATAAAACTTATCCATTTGGGTTATGATGTTCCACGAGAACAGTTAGAAGCCAAAGCTGAGCGGAATCTAATTCTTCTCCTTGAAGATTTCAATGAAATAAAAGACGGATACACTGCATTTCAGATCGCGAGTTCTTATGCTGTAATGCAACATAACACGAAGGCAGCCGAGTATTTTGAATATTGCCTGACTGATGCTTCGCTAGCTTCACATTACAATGCCCACGCTAACCGATTCTTAGCTGCAGTAGCACTTGAAAAAAATGATGTAGATTCAGCATCGCGCTTTATTTTGAGTGCTTTAGAAGCTAATCCAGATGCCCCGTTAGTGAACGTGATCGCGGCAAAAGTTTGTTTCCGAAAAAATGAGTTGCTGCCCGGATTTGATTTTTATTTGAAAGGATATAAGAATAATCTCGCGTTATTACAAGGAAAGGCTGTCAGTCCATTTGATATTATGATAGACCCTGCCGAACTTGCTTTACAAGGAATATCATTTTCCGTTCGTTATCAAAATCTTCCGGCTCTTGAATTTTACCTAAATGAACTTGAAATATCCGAAGGAAATTCAGATGATTCAATAAAGAAAGAAACAAGAATACTGCGTAAGTTTTTCTCAAATACAACTCTTTCATCATCAGAACTTGATTTTTTAATCTCTCTTTTTATAGAAGGGAAAAATGAAGTTTATTGCGAGCTGATAGCCCGTCTTCCTAACAAATCTTTTGCTTTAGATTTATTATCCGGTTTGTATAAAAAGAGTTCCGACAGCTATATCGCGGAAGCACTTTCTTTGCTGTATGAAGAAACAGGGAATGAATTGCTTGCAATGCAATTTGCCTCCGAATCTTTGACTGCTCGTCCAAAGAATCTTTCGCTTCTTCTGCGAAAGATTTCAATTTTAATCAGAGAGAATAAAATTGACGATTGTATAAGCATTCTGGCTGATTCAAAAGAAATATTTAAGGATGATGTTTCCAAGATTCAAATTATTGATTCTGTTATAAAGAAAATCAATAATCTTGTTAACGCGGTTACTATAACAAAATAATGAGCTTAAAAAAAGTTAGTGGATAACTTTAATACTTCCCAATTACTTCAACAAGCCATAGCAGAGCATCGTAACGCTAATTTTGAAGCTGCCGAAGATTTATATAATCAATTGCTCTCCGTTGAGAAATCAAATGCTCAAATCCTCCGCCTATTTGGCACTCTAAAATATCAAGTAGGAGATATGATTTCCGCACGCGAGCTTTTGATGGATTCCTATTCTATAGACTCTGCTAACACAGATACACTGAATGCATTGGGGCTTGTATTCCACTCATTGAATGACTATGAAAAATCAGCCGAATGTTTCGAAATTGCTCTCCGTATTGAGCCTAACCACGTTGGCGTTCTCACAAATTATGGCGTGTTACTATCCGGCAGGGAGAACTATAATGATGCTTTCGCGATGCTCAATAAAGCACTTTCTATAGAACCTTCTTCACCGGAAGCAATATATAATTTTGCGCTGTGCCTGCATAAACTTGAGCGATTGGACGAGGCGGAAAAGTTTTACTTGCTGCTCTTAAGAATATTACCCTGTCACTCTGAATGCTTATTAAATTTGGGACTAATCTATCGTAAAAAGAAATCTCTTTCTATGGCGGAAGAATATTTTTTCAAAGCACTTAGCTCAGCTCCAAATTCAGTTGACATTAAATATAACATAGCCTCTCTCAGGATAGAAACAAACAATGTCGCGGAAGCAGAACAATACCTCACCGAGGTACTCGCGGCTAATCCGGATTATTATGAAGCACTAATCGATCTTGGAGAAATCAATTTTCAACGATTGAGTTTTGATATTGCTCTGCAGCTATTTAATCGTGCTATTACTGTCAATCCGGCTCGTTGGGAAGCCTATTTTAATGCAGGACTTGCCAAACAGGAAATGGGATTATTCAATGAATCTCGAAGTCTCCTAACAACCGCGCTTGAACTCGCGCCTGAGAATCAGCTCGTTCAATTTGCCTTGTCAGAGATAGAGATGTCTATTGGTAATTTCGAGGCGGGCTGGAACTGCTATGAATCAAGACTAAAATTCGATTTGTTTAAGAATCGGAAATATCCAATTAGAAAATGGGAGGGAGAATCACTTGAAGGAAAAAGCATTTTTGTTTTTGAAGAACAAGGGTCAGGCGACACGTTCCAATTTATTCGCTACTTAATTCCATTGAAAGAAAATGGAGCTGTTATAACATTTCATTCTAAGCCGGAACATCTCAGACTGCTAAAATATTTTACACAAATAGATACAATTGTAAGTGATGATACAACCGCGAAATCGAATAGCTATGACTATTATTCTCCACTGCTAAGCATTCCTAAAATATTATGGCAAAAATGCTATGAACTTTCAGAATATCGCGAATATTTGAAGCCCCCAAAAGATTTAGCTGATAAATGGAGGTTAAATTTATCAACATCAACAAACTTTAGGGTAGGGTTGTTTTGGACCGGTAACACGTTTTCAAACATAAACAAAAAACGGCATTGCAATATTTCTGATTTATTACCTTTGCTTGAGATTCCTAATATAGATTTTTTCAGTATCCAGGTTGGCAGTCCCGCTCAAGAATTACAATCTGATTGTTTTGCAAAGAATAGAATCACAGATTTGTCGGGTGAAATTGCGGACTTTGCCGATACAGCCGCTATCATAAGCAATATGGACCTTATTGTTACCATAGATTCTTCAGTTGCACATCTTTGCGGTGCCCTCGGGAAAAAGACTTTTCTTATGGCTGCCAAAGTTCCTGACTGGAGATGGATAGGCGATGGGTCAAAGTCAAAGTGGTATCTATCTATTACCATATTCAGGCAGACACAACAGCGTGTATGGAGCAATGTAGTTTCCGCCGTAAAAAAATCTATTCTTGATATACTGAATCCAAATCAGAACATCGCGAAGATACCATTGATGCTCGCGCTTTCCGCGGGCGAAAATTTTGGATGGGGTGTTTGCAGTAAATATTTAATAAAAGAAGTTCAACAGCTCACCAAGGTACAAATATTCAATTCAGCTGGTGACACATTGGTATTTAATGGTACTATATTCCACGCGTTACAGGGAGCTGATTTGAAAACTCTCCATACCGTGCGCGGAAAGCAAAATATCGGTTATACATTCTTTGAAAACGAGCTTTCCGATGAATCCATAGAAAACGGCAAGCAGCTTGACCTTATTTTAGGCGGCTCAATTTGGAATAGAAATAAACTTAAAGAAAAAGGATTTGCTGCCGCTGAATGCTTGATACAAGGGATAGACGAAACTATTTTTTATCCTCGGGATAATATTCGTAAAGATTCCTTGTTTACTATATTTTCCGGCGGAAAATTTGAATTGCGAAAAGGACAAGACCTTGTTTTGCGGGCAGTCTCAATTTTACAACAGAAGTATTCTGATGTTATTTTGGTTAATGCTTGGTTTAATATATGGCTTGGGACAATGACAAGTATGCGGCAGTCCAAGCATATTTACTTCAATCCAAGGGGGAATGACTGGCTGGAATTTGTAGCAAATCTTTGCATAGATAATAAACTTGATCTTTCACGTGTTATCACGCTGCCATTAACGAATAATAACTTATTGCCGGATATATATTCAAAAACTGATATCGGATTATTTCCAAACCGATGCGAGGGGGGGACTAATCTCGTGTTAATGGAATATATGGCTTGCGGAAAACCTGTAATCGCTTCGTATAATTCAGGACATACCGATGTTTTGACTAACCAAAATTCACTGCCGCTGTTAGAGCAGAATCCATATTATCTTTATGATGAAAATAATAATAACTTGATTGCCGATTGGCGTGAATCTTCACTTGATGAAATTGTTTCCAAATTAGAATGGGCATATCATCATCGGCAAGAAATTAATACTATCGGCAATGCTGCCGATGAGTTTATGAAGAGTTTCACGTGGAAGAAAAGTGCTGAATCTCTATTAACAACATTGACTCGTGCCGGTTTTGTATGACAGTCACCAGCAAGTTATCTTTTCTCTTTCTTCTCTCGATATGTCATTATCAACATCACACTCCAATACAGTCAAGCCAATCTCTGTCCTTAGCTTACTGAACTTTTTCAGTAAGCCGTTAATACTTTTTGCATAATAATAAGCAGTGCCAAATGCTTTGCAGGCTTGTTTAATATTAATGTTTTGCGGAGTTACAAAAAATGGCTGAATATTTTTAAATCTTGCTGAAGGTAGATAGTCAAATATTCGACCGCCATTATTATTTATTAATACTATTTTGAGGTTGATATTATTGAATACTCCAATGCTCAAAGCGGTTAAATCATAAAGAAAAGCTAAATCACCAATTACCAAGTATGAAGGAGTTCTTGAATCAAATGCCATACCCAGCGCGGAAGAAATGATGCCATCGATTCCGCTCGCGCCGCGGTTTTGAAATATCGTAATTTTCTTTTTTATGTTTTGTACTATTCTATCAAAGTCTCGGACTATAAGGCTGTTCGAAATAAAAACATTCGAGTTTTCGGGAATCTGGTCAACAACGGTTTTGATAATTGAAAGCTCGGTTAACTTTCCTCGAGAGAGCGTTTTAGAAATCACTGATGCAAACTCATTCTCTAAAGACTGCAATTCTTTTAAATATTCCTTGACAATCATCTCCACAACAGGTTTATCTTCTAAACACCCGAAAATATCCCGCGGGTTCATCGCGAGGATTGTTCTTCCGTCACTTGTGGGATCGAACCTATCTCCGTAGTCGTTCACGATAATTTTGTGAATATTTAGCCCTTTCAGATAGTCTGCCAAAGCTTTCGATATTGGATACCTGCCAAACATAAATGCCAAATCAGGAATGTATTTATCCGGCACGCGATTGTTAAGATAATTTTCATATAGGGCTAAGGCTGAGTCAATGTTAGCGGCAAAACGCGCGCTGCTATTTATATCAACAAAAATAGGAACTCTATATTTTTTGCTGAATTTATTCAATTCATTAAGAAATGAATCAGAATATTGTCCCGCTCCCAATACTATTATAGGCAATTTTGACTGTTTCCATAAGGAATTTACAGTCATAGAAATTGACTTACTAACCTGTAATTTGGTATCGGTTTTAGAAATATGTTTATCCAATACTTGGTCATATTGCAGTATGTCAATTTCATCGGTAAACATATCCGGTTCAAAAGGTTTTTTGAAAGCGATATTAAAATGAACGGGACCTTTATTTCTATAGAAACCAATATTCAAACCTTCAGTGATTGATTTCCTAAAGGCTGCAACATTCTCAATATCGGGCTTGCCAATCACGAATTCTGCAAAATACCGAATATGATTGCTATACAAATTAAACTGATTAATTGTTTGGTTGGCACCGGAATTTCTTAATTCAGGTGGGCGATCGGCAGTGCAGATAACTAACGGAATTCGCTGTTGATATGCTTCAACAATCGCGGGATAATATTCAACCGCGGCGGTACCAGAAGTACATACAAGAGCGACCGGCGAATTTGTTTGTCGCGCTAACCCTGCAGCAAAGAAACCGGCAGAGCGTTCATCAAGGATAGAAATAGGCTTTATCTTTTTATTGTTCAGAAATGCGAAAACCAGCGGAGTGCTTCTGGAACCCGGGGATATGACCACATATTTCAAATTGTATCGAATGAACTGCCCGACAAGCTGTTCAGAATAAAATATATTTCTGTTAATTTTCATCAAACACCAAAGCCGCGACCGACCCTGCTTTTACAACTGTTTCAGTAAATTCTGTGTTTGGTTCTGAATCGGCTACTATTCCGCTGCCGGCGAATATACTTAATGTTTTCGCCTTGTAGAGCGCGCATCTCAGCGGAACAAAATATAGCATTCCTCCATCAGGGGAAGTCCATCCTATTGCACCGCTATATAACCCGCGTTCATATTCCTCAAGCTGCCTGAGCAGTTCACGTGCTTTTTCTTTCGGCTGCCCGCACACCGCGGGAGTAGGGAATAGTTCCGCGAAGATAGCCCCTAATTGCTTCTTATTTACGTGTCGAGCTAAAATTCGTGTTCTCAAGTGCAGCAATTTGTTAGTAACTCTAATACGGGCTTGTTTGTCATAAACTACTGAATCTGAATATTTAGAAAGCACGGAAATAATATGTTCTACGACAATGCTTTGTTCAACACCGTCTTTTTTTGAATTGCCTAAGACCGCTGCCTGCATATCATCTGAATTTGCTAACGATCGTTCAATAGTGCCTGCTAATGCTTCGCTAAATATTTTTCCCGAACGATAAGAAAATAATATTTCAGGTGATGTGCCAAAAAAAGTAGAACCATTTTGACGAATTATGAAGCGGTGGCTATTGATATAGTTATCCATTTCTTGTTTGACAACTGACCACGCAGGTTCACCGGAGATTTTCAAATCTATTTTTCGAGCGAGAACAACTTTCTCAATTTGCCCGTTTAGAATTTGTTCTATCGCTAATCCGATATTATTTATACTTTCTTGCTTTCTATGCTGCAAATTATCACTTACCAAATTTTCAGAACGGGGCATTTTACTGCATTTATGAGCCAAATTATCAATAAATATAGCTTTAATATTCTCAGCTTCTGATGGAAAATTATCACTACCAATTCGTTCAATTAAAAACAGCATATCTCTGATACTAACAATAATAGTCTTCGGGATAACTAAATGTTTCGAAAAATCAGACCACGATTCCGATTTGGTATCATCAAAGGGGATAAATGAAAGCATTGCAGGGAAACTGCTTAAGATATCTCTGGGTAATCCGGTTAAATAATCCTGTAATGATGCTTTAATATTGGCTAACACATCAACATAATTTCGCGTGTCAGCGTCAATATATTCCTCGAATTGATACGCGATGAAAGAATAAGAATCGCGATTGCATCTATAGTAAAAGTAATCGATGTTATTCTCTGAGAAATAATCGATTAATTTTCCAAACGCGTTGGTTGTTCCCTCGATAGGAGCTGCTTTGAAGAATATATTCATTATAATTTGAACTAACCCGATAATCAGAATTATTTAAAATAAAAAGCTAAAGTTAGATAATAGTTCAACTATTACAAAAATTTAAAATGAAAAAAGGGATATGGCGAGCCATATCCCTTTTAATTTCATAAATGAAATTAGCGGTCAGTTCAAGCCCTGCTTGAAACTTACTTCATTAGAATTAATTTCTTTACAGATCTAAATTTTTCTGTTTTTAATTCATAGAAATAAACTCCTGAACTCAAATTTGCCGCATTCCAAATGACCTGATGGTACCCTGCATCCATCTGCCCATTTACAAGTTCTGCTACATTCGCGGTGCCGTCAATATTCGCGACAAAAGACTGTGACGCAAACCGAATATCAAAAATTCCTGCAGGAGGAACAGGGGGCAGTTCAAATTTGCTTTTGTCCTGCGATGCCGGAGCGAAATACATACTCGATTTGTTTCCTGCTGCATCACTAAACCGGGCTGAACTCCATTTTGAATCTATTGCAGGAATTGCAGTAGTAAAATCATAGACGAATTTGGGCTGAACTACCTTTCCCTTCCAGTTCATCAGCAAATTGCTATATCGTTTCCTGACCTTTTTGCTTTGTTGATATGGAGAAAAAAGTATTTTTTGGATGGCGAGAACTATAAAGTTGCCGGAAATAAAAAAAGGCGCAAAAAAAGCACCTTTTGTCGGAACGACAGGATTTGAACCTGCGACCCCTACCACCCCAAGGTAGTGCGCTACCGGGCTGCGCTACGTTCCGTTATAATTTTTTATAAATACTGATTAATATACCCAAAATATTACTTAAATCTTCCCTTTTTATTATAATATCTTCCTTTTTTTTTTCAACAGTAGCTTTCCCTATAGTTTCTTGAGTTACGCTTTTATTAGGTGTATCAATATGATCACTAATAAGTTCTTCTAAGCTTTTTTCAGCAAGAATAATTTTTGCACCCTCAATTGTAAACTTTTTTTCGCGCAATAACAATTTGATAACAAAAATCAGCTTGATATCCTGATTTGAATAAGCACGGTTGCCAGAACGGTTTTTTTGAGGCTTGAGCAGCTCAAACTCACCTTCCCAATACCGAAGAACATATTGTTCAACTTCAGTAATTTTACTTACTTCACTAATTGAATAATATAGCTTTTTTAGACCGGATTCTCTCATAACCTTAAAAATTCATTTAGACTAAAATACATAATCTATTATTTATATACAAAGTATAGCAAAGAGCAACAGCTAACATATATACTAAGTCCTTGTAAAGAAATAATCTTTACATCTTCTAAATCTAACCATCGCGGTCTTCGCGCAAGAAAGTGATAACGTTATTTTGGAACGAGTCCTAACTGTTTTCATAAGCATTAGTAATATTTATAGATTACCCAGCAAATGATTTCAGTAAATAAACAGCAGATAGGTAGCTATGTTCTTTCGCACCGCTTATGCAAGCTGTACAAGCCTTTGCCGTGATTAATTCTTTTCTAAATGAATCACGCGATAGAACATTAGATAGATGTACTTCAACCTTTGGAATTGAACAAAGCTCAAGGGCATCGTGCAAGGCGACCGAAGTATGTGAATAGCCCCCAGGATTAATAACTACTCCGTCATAATCAAGGTCGGCAGTCTGAACTATGTCTATCAATGCACCTTCATCATTGGACTGGTAAAAGGTAAATTCGTCATCAGGAAATTTTTGCACGATGAGATCGTGAATAGCTTCTATAGAAAGCACCCCATAGTGTTCTTTACTCCGTTTATCAAGTAAATTAAGATTTGGTCCCTGCACGATAAGAATATTCATTTTCCCTCCGTTTCAATCATTTCATCAATTATTTCTCTAATTCGCGGGCTTAAATACATTTTATCAACGCCCAGCTCTTTCAATGCCGATGCCAAAATAATCGCTTTCCGCTGAGTATTCGCGAGTTTATTTATTATTATTTGCTTTTTGTCTTCCACTATGCAATATCCTCCCTTGAAATCTCCTTTTTCAAAACGAACACTCGCTCCCAATTGAACAGAGAGTTCCTTTAATTCCTGTATTATATCTTCAAATTCTTTTTCTTTTATTTTCATAAGAATTACCCGAGTAATTGCAATTTCGAGTGCGGAATAGTTACTTTTACATATTGAATTATTTATTTCTACCATTTTAAAGATACTAAAAAATAATGAATATAGCCTCAATTGACATAGGAACAAACACGGTATTAATGCTTATCGCTTCAATTGATATTACCCAAAAGGAGCTTAATCCATTATACAATAAGTATGAAATTCCCAGAATCGGAAAAGGCTTAGCACTATCCGGATATATTCCGGATGACAAGATTGAATTATTAAGACAAATTTTATCCGGCTATGCCGCGGAAGCAGGCAAATATGGCTGCACCGAAATAATTGCTTCCGGAACATACCCTTTTAGAACAGCTATAAACGGCAGTGATGTGATTGACTTAATTGCTAACTCAACCGGAATAACAATTTCCGCGCTATCGGGAGACAAAGAAGCTAACTTTTCGTTTCTTGGCGCAATTTCGGATATACCTTCTAAAGACAACGTTTGTGTAATCGATATTGGCGGTGGCAGTACAGAACTGATTTTAGGTAATAAATCAGAAATTACAATAAAGATAAGTGCCCCCATTGGCGTTGTTAACCTAACAGAGGAACTAATTAAACATTACCCTGTTTCCGGCTTGAATTTGAAAGAAATTCGTGATAAAATCCAAAATATGATAATAAATTTTTATCCTCATAATATTAAAGCAAGCAAAGCCATTGCAATAGCCGGAACTCCAACAACTTTGGCTTGTATCAAACTTGGTCTTTCATCATTCAACGAAGAAAAAATACATAAGGCAGAGTTATCAATAAACGACATTGAACTATTTATTGAAAGCCTCGCGCTCCTTAACGCAGAAGAAGTAAAAGAAAAATATTCTACAATTGTCAAAGGGCGGGAGGATGTTCTTTTAACGGGCAGTATCATTTTGGCAGAGATTATGTCTTTTTTGAATTTTGATAAAGTTATTGTGAGTACAAGGGGTTTGCGATATGGAGCAATAATTGAGAAATACTTCTAAGGTGTTTGCCCACAAATAACCTCTGCATCTTCTAAATTCAATGATGATTTCTGCAGGCACTTAAAAAGTATCGGAATCGGAATTGCTAAAGAGCCTATTTTGGCCTTTAATTTTAAAGTGCTATATTACATTTATTGGCGTGGAAATAAATGTAATTAATATTCATCCGAAAGGACACTTATGTTAGCGGAAACAACAATAAAGCAGACTCGCGATTTCTACCCGAGCAAGGGGTATGAACTGTACAGGAATATATGTTTAGAGCCATTCGGAACTAAATCACAATATTTATTTCCTAACGAAAAAGCGGTACTGGCGGGGTGTTTCTTTTCTTCTTCTAACATCAATCTCCTAACCAAGAAAGTATTAATTTACCTATCTTGTTATTTGTTTAGGAAAACGAAGTCGATAAAACTATTTCTTATTTTAATTACTCTCGCGCATTTTAGCCTGCAAGCCCAATCTTTGGATTCCTTGATTTCGGAGGCAGTTGCTAATAATCCTCAGTTAAAAGCACTCCGGTATAGAGTAAAAGCTTCAGAGTTTAGAGCGGAATCGGTCAATAATTATCCCGCTCCAAATGTATCATTGGAATTTTCGCAGGTGCCGATAAATGAAATAAATCTTTTGAACCAATCTATCTCGAATAATTTTGCAGTTTCACAAATGTTTCCACTTGGAGACAAAATACGAGCAATGACGGAAGTTGAAAGACGAAACGTAAAAATTGAAGGTGATAATGCCGCAATTTTTAAGATAAATCTAATAGGACAAGTAAAGATGTCTTATTACACCTTGTGGTTAATCGAAAGGAAGATTGACATACAGAAGAAAAGTATTTTGTTTTTGGAAGACTTAATAAAATCGATGGAATTAACATTTTCCATAAATCGTATAAATCAGGCTGATATACTCACGATTAAAAGCGAGATAGCATCCGCTGAAACGCAGCTGTTTATTCTGGGGAAACAACAGGAATCTGAAAACTATAGAATGAATAAACTACTTGGCAGGAAACTTGAGGATAAAGGTATTGCAAATATTGATGAATTTTCTACAATGGAGTTTTCTATAACCCAATCAAAATTGGAAGAATTATTGAGTGAGGCAAACCCGACACTGAAAAAGATGGGTGATATGATTGAAATGAACAAAGCTATGATAGCGGCAAACAACCGCGAATTGATTCCTGACTTAATGGTTCAGGCTATGCTGATGAGAATGCCGCGCGGGATGATTCTGACGGCTAAATCGGATTTAACAATGTTAGAGCCCAAAACCGAAGTTATGTATTCTTTGATGTTTTCTGTCAACCTTCCATTCGCGCCGTGGTCGATAAATAAATATACAGCGAAATCCGAAGAACTTGCCGCGGGAATAAGCAGTTTAGAGTATGAGAAAGAAGAAATGCAGCGTGAGATGTCAGCAAAAATAAAAGAAGCTGCCGTGAAATACCGGACATCCGCTGAACTTCTTAAACTATATGAAGAAAAAGTTCTTCCCTTGTATCGTCAAGCATCAGAAGCGCAAGTATCTGCCTACCATAATAATAAAACCGCGATTACCTCGGTTATAGATTCTTATAGAATGCTCTTAATGCAGCAGATGAATTATTATATGGCGAAAGCTGATACGCGGATAGCATTGGCTGAAATAGAGATGATGGTTAATGGTTAATGTGAGTTAATTAATCATTTACAACTAACAATTTACAATTATTAAAAGAGATTGAAAATGAAAAATATTATATATTTACTGATACCGATTCTGGCAATAATTTTTCTTTATTCCGGATGCACGAAGAGCGAAAAGCAGGGTAAAGATGATAAGTCCCTTACACCGGTTAAAGAATATTGGACTTGCTCAATGCACCCGCAGGTAAGGATGGATAAACCCGGTGCCTGTCCGATATGCGGAATGGACCTTATAAAAAAAATTGATAACGATAAAGGATCAGGTGCCGGAGAAACAAACGATTCGGTAAGCAGTGTAACTTTATCGGGCAGGAAACAAGTGCTTGCAAATGTGTCCACGGTTCGTGTAACAAAAGAGACTTTGAAAAAAGAGGTTGCTGTTTATAGCTATTTAGATTTTGCCGAGCAAAGCAGAAAAATTATTTCCGCGCGATTTAATGGAAGGATAGAAAAACTGTTAGTGGATAAAACCGGCGATTATGTTAAAAAAGGACAGGCGCTTTTTGAAATATACAGTCCGGATTTAGTACAAGCACAGAATGACTATCTGCTGGCTTTGAGTAATAACGAGAATATTTCTCTGGCGACCGCCGCTAAAAGTAAATTGGAACTTTTTGGCTTGACGAACACTCAAATAAAAGAAATTGAAACCGGTAATAAAGTAAAATCAATTTTAACATACTACTCCCCCGTCAGTGGTACCGTTATCGAAAAGAAAGTCCGCGAGGGAATGTATGTTAACGAGGGAACCGCCTTATATGATATAGCGGAGTTATCTTCGTTATGGAGCATCTCTGAAGTAAATGAGAAGGATTTAGCTTCTGTAAAGGTTGGTAACACTGTTAAACTTAATTTGAAAGCATATCCTCAAGAAGTTTTTATCGGGAAAGTGACTTTTATTTATCCTGTAGTCAATTCTCAGTCAAGAACAGTAAAAGTACGAAGTGAGTTTTCAAATACTGCCGGTAAATTGAAACCGCAAATGTATGGAGAAACAGTATTTTCTATAAACGCTGGACAGGGATTACTTGTTCCGGCGGGAGCAATTATTTTTTCCGGCAAAAGAACTATTGTCTGGGTAAAGATGCCTGACGGAATGTTTGAAGGACATCTGGTTACAGTTGGCGATAAATATGGCGATAAATATCAGGTACTTGCCGGATTAAATGAAAACGATGAAGTTGCCGCATCCGGAGGATTTTTGATAGATTCAGAGAGTCAGCTAAAGACAGGAACGAAAAATAAATAAATGTTATTGGTTAAAGATTAATGTATTAGAATAGCTATTAACCATTGAAAATTAACCATCAATTACGGGCAGCCTTTATAGATGCTGCCAAAATAACAAACAAAAGGTAAAGGTAAAATAATGAAGACGATGTGGTTAGTGATTATTGGCTGCGTGATGTTGAGTGCTTTTTCAATAAGTTCTTTTGCACAGGAACAGCCGAAAGAAGTCGTAAAGAAAAAAATGCACAAACAGATGGATATGCCCAAAAAGGAAGCGAAAGATGATTCATCTAAAGTTGTGGATATGGTTAGAAAAGGTACAATCAACTTATCCGCCATTGATAAGAATAAAGACGGCAAGGTGTTTCAATGCCAGATGGATTGGAATGTTATTTCCGATGCGCCGGGTAAATGTTCTTTGTGCAAAATGAAATTGAAAGAAGTTTCATTGGAAGATGCGAAGAAAAACTTGCTCAAGAACGGGTTCAAGGTTAAGTAAATCTATATAGATTTGCTAACCCAAGTTGATATAACTGTAAGCTGTAGGGGCGATTGGCTGGTCGTCCTTACTAATTTATTGGGGAAAATCTCTTAGGACTCGTTCAGAAATAACATTAACACTTTCTCACGCAAAGGTTATCTTTAGAAGATGTAAAAGTTATTTGTTGGCAAACACTTAATCCTTTCTATGCAAGAGGAATTAATTTCAGTATCTTGATGTTAGAAATCAAAAACTATTATAATTAACCGGATTATCAAAAAAAATGCACGAAATAAATCATAAAGTTATTGAACGCGCGATTCTGGTTGCAGCTCGCACGCGTTTTATCAGCAGAGAAGTTGTTGATGAACATTTATCGGAATTGGAGGAGCTTGCAAGAACTGCCGGAGCTGAGGTTGTTTTCAAGTTTACCCAAGACCGGAATAATTTTGATTCCGCCTATTATATTGGTAAGGGAAAGGCACAAGAAATAGCTGATTTGGTTGAGGATCACGGCATTGATTTGATAATCTTTGACGATGATTTGGCACCTGTTCAAACCAGAAATCTGGAAACAATCATAAAACGAAAGATTGTTGATAGGAGCGGGCTTATCTTGGATATTTTCGCTTCACACGCCAAGACAAGAACATCTCGTACTCAAGTTGAGCTGGCACAGTGCCAATATATGCTGCCTCGATTAACTCGCGCTTGGACGCACTTTTCCAAACAGTTAGGAGGTATAGGTACAAAAGGACCTGGTGAAACACAAATTGAAACAGACAGGCGGTTGATTCGCGACAGAATTTCTTACCTGAAAAAGAAACTTGAAGAAATTGAATCTGACAGGCAAATACAAACTAAAGGACGAAAAGATTTTGTAAAGGCAACTTTAGTCGGCTATACCAATGCAGGAAAATCAACTTTATTCAATTTGCTTTCAGGGGCGGATGCCTTGGCGGAAGATAAATTATTTGCCACATTGGATTCTACCACGCGGACATTTTCATTAAAGAAGAATGTCGAAATTTTACTTAGTGATACGGTTGGATTTATTCGAAAACTGCCGCACAATCTGGTGGCATCTTTTAAAAGCACGCTTAGCGAAGTTCGCGAAGCCGATATAATACTTCATATTATCGATATGTCACATCCGTTTTACGAAGATCATATCAGCGTGGTAACGCAGACACTTAATGAACTCGGCTGCAAAGATAAACCTGTCTTAAAAGTTTTTAACAAGGTTGATACTATAAAAGACCTTACCAAAATTGAATTCGTGCTGAACGCGTACGAAAGCGCGATATGTGTTTCCGCGATGAAAGGATTCAATATCACCGCGTTGAAATCTAGAATAGAGGGCTTTATTGAAAATAACTTTGTCATCGAGTCCTTTGAACTTGATACTCAAAACAGTTACTTAATTCAGCGTGCGAAAACTTTTGCCGATGCAATTGAAGAAAAATATATAGATGACAAAGTTATGGTTACATTCAAAGTAAAGCGCGGCAGTTTAGAAAAATTGACAACACTTTTGAGGAAGTAATATCCAATAATATTTATGTATAAACTGTAAATATGATTTACTTCATTGCAGGTAAGCCCCAATTGGATTATCTGCACTATCCGTTATTGAACCAATATTTCCAAGAGCTAAAGAAATAAATATTAAAACAAAAAACCCCTTGCATATTTCAGCAGGGGGTTCTTGATAGAGATATGGATAATGTTTAACAGGGCTAACTTTATTTAGATACAACAAACTCTAAGTTGCTTTCAATCTTGATTGTTTTATCAACCATCGCACCGCCTGTTTCCATCAGCGTGTTCCATTTCAAATTATAGTCGAATCGATTTAGCTGGCCGGTTAGTTTGAATCCTGCCCGGGTAAGTCCCCAAGGGTCTTTAACAGTGCCGTTATATACAACATCAAGCTTGATTTCTTTAGTTACATCGCGGATTGTTAAATCACCAACAAGGGTATATTTATCCTTGCCGATTTTCTTCATTGATTTTCCTTTGAAAGTCATTGCAGGATATTTTTCAGAGTTGAAGAAATCGTCCGATTTCAAGTGAGCATCGCGTTTTTCATTATCGGTGTTGATACTTGATGTTTTCACGGTGAAATCTATCTGCGCGTTAGAGAAGTCGTTATCTTTTTTTGATTCGACTGTTCCTGAAAATTCGCGGAAATAACCCGCTACTTCAGAAATTACTAAATGCTTTACGCGAAAAACAACACTTGAATGTGACGCATCGGCATTCCATTTTACTTGGCTGAATGATACCGAACTTAGAACAACTAATACTGCAAGAAACATCTTCACAGTTTTCATAGAGACCTCATATATATTTTTATTGAATTTAATTAAATGCTTTAAGTTAAAATAATACGAACTTGAACTAATGTCAAGCGAAAAATAAAATAAATGATTTTTTGTAACTGTTTAGGTACTCTGCAACCGATGTAACCTATTGAATATCATACACTTACAAAATATTCAATTTTTTTCGCAAAAAATGCCTAAAAATATAAGCCGTTATATTATAAGCACTTATAAATTTGATATATTTGTATGCTTAATTTTTGATATTTGTAACTACTTATTTTACAAGTAGTTAGATAAGCTAAACAGTTACGATTTTTTTTTGAAATAGTAGCACTCAAATTAGAAATATCGTGGCAAGTTGTGTAAAACTTCTAATTCCGATTCTTCATAACCCATTTATTTGTAATCTATTAGCCATTTTTAAGTTGTCCAATTCCATTTGTACCACTTGTACCGGATTGTTGGCAAAATTCTAAATTATGAAAATCTGTGGTCATTGTGCTTTTTTTTGAGTATATTTAGAGGTTTAAAGCTAATATATTCAATGTTTGAAGAAGAATTATCAGAACGCGAGAAAAACGTTCTCAAGTTTATCGTGCAGCAATTTATTTTGACTGCTTCCCCTGTCGGGTCGAGGAATATTGCCAAGAAGTATAACCTCAACTTTTCTGCAGCGACCGTTAGGAATATTATGTCCGATTTAGAAGATTCCGGGTTTATTAATCACCCGCATACTTCTGCCGGACGTGTTCCCACGGACAAAGGATACCGGTTCTATGTTGATGCTTTGATGCGGATGGAAGAACTTCCAATTGTTGAACGGGAGGCAATTTCTGCTCAGATAGACTCTTTTCAGAATCAAAGAGAAGAAATGCTTGGACTTGTTTCCAGATTGTTGAGCAACATCACCCAGCAGCTCGCGTGTGTGCTTTACCCGAGACTTGATTCCGGTATTCTTGAGCGGCTGCAAATTATCAGCGTCAGTTCTTCTCGAATATTGATTGTATTGAGCATTTCTTCCGGAATGGTCAAGACAATAACTCTTGAAATTAACTCCGGTATAAAAGAAACACAAATTCAGGAAGTTCAAACAATATTAAACGAGCGGCTCGGCGGTCTTTCACTGAAAGAAATCAGGACAACATTCACTGAAAGGATGAAGGACTTTTCTACTGATTTACATCCGGTCCTGACAGTATTCCTTGAATCGATTGACAAGATATTCAAGGATGCAAATCCCGCTGAGAAAGCAATTATAACGGGAGCAACTAACCTGTTAAGAAAACCGGAGTTTGATAGTCCCGACAGTTTTCAAGGTGTGATTGAAATGATAGAAGATAAAGATGTTATTTTTCACGTTTTTGAAAAAGCATCAAAGGTCAATCAATCCGCGGTAAGCGTTACTATCGGGGCTGAGAATGAATTTCCGCTCTTGGGAGATTTTAGCTTAGTTGCAAAAGAATATCAATTTGGCGAGATAACAGGAACGCTTGGAGTTATCGGACCAAAGAGAATGGAATACGCGAAAATTATGGCGATTGTTAATTATGTTTCAGATATTTTAACTGAAACTTTGACGAAACAATAAGAATCTAAAACAACATTAAAATACATTTATTAAAAACACTTTGAATATAGAAACATTACTCACGGTATGACAATATTTGAAAGGTTATTTATGAGCAAAACTCGGAATCAAAAGGAATCTGATAAAATACAAATGGAAAATAGTGAACAAATAAACTCGAATATAATTAACGATAATGATATGGTAAATGAAGAAGATGTCCCAGCCGCATCTGCACCGGAAGAAACGGAAATGCAATTGTTGCGCGCAGAGCTTGAAGAAAATATTAAATTGGCGGCATCGCTTGAAAAAGAACGCGATGAATTCAAAGATCGATTTATGAGGAAAATGGCAGAGTTCGATAACTTTAAACGCCGTACAGAACAAGAACAACAGGCAATTCTGAAATATTCAGGTGAAAAATTTATTATTAAATTACTCCCTGTTGTTGATGATTTTGAAAGGTCATTACAGCACATAACAGATAAATCCGATGTGAAGAGTTTGCAAGATGGCGTTATGCTTATTTACGAAAAATTTATTAAATTCTTAACTGATAATGAAGTAAAGAAAATTGATACTATTGGCAAAGAGTTTGATGTCAATCTGCACGATGCGCTTTATCCTCAGCCAACGGCTGAGGTTCCGCCAAACACGATTTTGCAAGAGGTGCAAGCCGGTTATACATATAAGGAAAAAGTAATTCGACACTCCCAGGTGATTGTTTCGGCGGAACCGCGGATAGATGAAGAAATGAAAGAAGGTGAATAATAACACTATGGCAAAACGAGATTATTATGAAGTATTGGGTATCGTGAAAGGGGCAACCAAAGATGAAATAAAAAAATCATACAGGAAGATTGCAATGCAGAATCACCCTGATCGGAATCCTGACAACAAGGAAGCAGAAGACAGGTTCAAAGAAGCGACTGAAGCTTATGAAATATTAAGTGATGATGAAAAGCGCGCACGCTACGATCGATACGGCTTTAGCGGTATGCGCGAAGGACAAGATTTCCACGGCTATTCCAATGTCAACGATATTTTTTCTCACTTTTCTGATGTATTTGGCGGTTCTTCGATATTCGATGATTTTTTCGCGGGCGGCAGCCGACAAGGACGCGGACAGGGCGGAAAACGGAGAGGCAGCGGAACACCCGGTTCTGATTTGAAAGTAAACCTGAAACTAACGCTTGAGGAAATCACCACCGGCGTAACCAAAAAAATCAAGATTAAAAAGTTCATTGCCTGTTCCGGTTGTTCCGGAAGCGGCTCCGAGGGCAGTTCGTCAACAAAGACTTGCCCTTCTTGTCAGGGAACCGGCGAACACCGCACGGTATCGAGGTCCGTGTTCGGTCAGTTCGTAAATATTCAAACTTGCGCGAATTGCAACGGCGAAGGATCCGTGATTGATAAACCTTGCAAAAAATGTATGGGTGACGGCAGAATGCAGGATGAGCAAACAATCCCGATTACAGTACCGGCGGGAGTTGGAGAAGGAAGTTATATGACGGTACGCGGCGAAGGAAACTCCGGATTACGCGGCGGTGCATCGGGTGATTTGCTCGTGGTCTTCCAAGAGATCCCGCACGAATACTTTAAGCGTGACGGTGATGACATCTATCTTGATTTGACAATTAGTTTCCCTGAAGCTGTTTTAGGAACAGAGTGTGATGTTCCAACGTTGAGCGGCAAGGCAAGACTGAAAATAGATCCCGGCACACAGCCCGGGAAAATCCTCCGTATGCGCGAGAAAGGAATAAAACACTTGAACAAGCACGGCATCGGTGATGAACTTGTCCGCGTCAACGTGATCGTTCCGAAAAAGATCACTACCAAAGAGCGGGATATGCTGAAAGAACTTCAGACAATGCCAAACATTAATCCCAAAGGCAGCGAATCTTCAAGCGGAATTTTCAGCCATTTCGGATTATAAAACTGTCAGGATTCTTGCAAAATGAAACTGCTAAAGAAGATCGGGGACAAAATAGGATTTACCACGAGCGAAGTCACGGTCGTGATCTTTTTCCTGTCGTTAGCTTCTATTGGAGGGATTTATAAAATCGCGGATTCATCATTTCACATAGGAAAAAAGTTTTCTTACGAGCGGGAGGACAGTCTTTACATATCAATTATGAGAGATTCCCGCGAACGCCGAAGCAACCGCCTGAATGTTGATGACATAGTGAACAGTTCGCGACAGGATACATTGCTCGTAAGAGAACCTGACACATTGGCGGCGTTTCGCCTTAGTTCAATTAACGCGCCTATTGAAAAATTAGCAAAAGGATCAATTGACAGGGTGAATATAAATACTGCTACTGTCGCGGAATTAGCAACTTTGCAAGGCATCGGGATAGCTACAGCCGAAGCAATCATCTCGTATAGGCAGTATATCAAACGATTTACTGCAGCAACGCAATTAAAGGATGTTAAAGGTATTGGTGAGAAAAAATTTGAGAACATTAAAAATCATATATCAATTAAGTAGCATTATTTGTACACGTAAAGAAGATAAACGCTTATAATGACATTAGAAAATCGCACCGGTATTAATCTCTCGGCAACAAAAATAAAGTTTGTTGAATTCGTGTTTCGTAATAATGAATATATTCTTGAATATCTTGATGAAGCATATTTTAATGATGAAATAGATTTAGTTACTGATAAAGAGACTAAGATATTGAGTAATCTGCAGGCGGCATTTAACGAAATAGCTGTTAAAACAAACATAGCGGGCAAGACTTTATTTATTTCGCTGCCGGCAGAGTGCTTTTATATTCAGCGGCTGCCTTATGACAACACGCTGCTTGAACAGGATTTGCTCACGCAGTTCAGGTGGGAGTTTAGCCTTCTTTATCCGCACGAATCGGTTGATGACTATGCAATAACATTCTATGAAATTGCCGAAAACATATTTTCGCGAAATAGGCACGCGCTGCTTGTCGCGCTTAATCGAAAATTTTTAAGGATTGCAAAATCGTTCGCGCAAAAGAATAATTTTGAACTGCATACCGTGGACTACGCGCACTTTTCCTGTGACAGCGCGTTACTGCTTAATTATCCGGCGGTGAGTGATGGCGCGTATATTACTCTGTTGGTTGATAGCGGTGCCCTTTCATTTGAACTCTTGATGAATGGAAAGCCCGTTTACGCGCGTACAAGGAAATTGAAAAATACAGCGGAACTGCATACAGCAATAAATGTAGAATTAGAGTATTTATCTGAGAACAATATTCCCATTGCACAAATATCTTCGGCATTCATATATGCCGATAGACTGTCTCCCTCCTTTTTGAGTTCCTTGGAAGAACACACGCGATTGAAAATATTTCCCGTGAATCCGTTTAAGCGTTTTACCATTCATTCAAAACTTTCAAGTGTAAAGATATTGAAAGATTATTTTTATGCATTCGCGCCTGCCGCGGGTGCCTGTTATCGTTTGTTTTAAGGAATGCGACTGCGAATCACCGGCGGTGAACTGTGCGGTAGAATCATTACCGCGCCGCAAACAGAACTTACAAGACCGACAACAGAGCGTGTTCGCGAGAGTATATTTAATTCTCTTGCAAATAAAATCGATTTTGGAAATATCAGCGTGTTAGATATATATGCAGGTTCCGGCTCATTGGGATTCGAAGCGTTCAGCCGCGGTGCGGCATCCGTAATATTTGTAGAAAAAAATTATGTTCCTGCAAAAGTATTGGCTGAAAACATCGAGAAACTGGGAGTCAAAGAATTTTGTACAATCCGTAAACAATCTGCCATTCAAACCGCGCGAACTTGGTCAGGTGCCCCGTTTGATTTAATTCTTGCCGACCCGCCTTTTTTTGCATTTGATGTTTACGAGGTTGTGACGGAAATTCAGGCACGGAAACTAATTGCTCCCAACGGGATAATGATAATTGAACGCTCGATACAAACAAAAGAAAAAGATTCCGCCGCGTTTGGCATTGAACCGTATCGGCAGTTAGGAGATACTTGCTTGTATGAATTTAGAGGCGGAGAAGAATGATTCGTTCTTTTCACTTTTGGGGAATCGTGCCGCTTGCCCTTTATTTTTGGTTTGTTTCAGGCATTGTTTTTGCTAAAGCTGAAAGATTTGATTCTCTTGTATTACAAAAAGGTATGGACACAACGTTCATATATAAAAAAAATGTTGACTCATCATTGACAATATTTCGGATTCCCTTGTTGTTGAGCGAACCCGAAACGACAGCAAAACCAATCCTTGCTGATTCAGTGTCTCCTGAAAAGCGGGAGGTGCAGAAAACATTTTTCCCATCAGGCAAAGTAAAGACGGAAGGTGAATATATTAACGGCAAATTAAACGGGAGATATATTGAATACTATCCCACGGGGACAATTTGGAAAGATTGGTCGTTCAAGAACGGGAAAGAATCCGGATTATCTTACTGGTATTTTGAAAACGGTAAACTTAGTATTCAGTGGAATTATAGTGAAGGAAAGCGAGAAGGAGAGTCGCGTTGGTTCTATGAAACAAACGAGTTATGGGCAGTACAAAATTATACAAACGGAAAACTTGAAGGAATAACCAAAACATATTTTAAGACGGGCCAACTGCAGGCTGAATGGCGATATCACAACGGATTCTTGAACGGTTATTCGCTGACATATTATCTTTCAGGGAAAAAAGAAGTCGAAAAATATTTCGTGAACGATAAGCTGCAAGGCAAGTCTTACGTCTATCACGAGAACGGAAAAATAGCGGTGGATGCAGCTTATACCGAAGACAAGCTGGAAGGAGTATTGTATATTTATGATTACGCGGGTGATATCAGGGTTAAAGATAGATATGAGCGCGGTGAGATTGTTGATAGAATACGATATGATTATCTTGGAAAGCAGACATCAATGGAACAGTATATAAGGAATCGTTATTCCGATGGAATATTGAAGGAAGATTATCTGATTCGCGATGGCAAAAAACAGGGCTATATTCACAAATACTATCCATCAGGATTTTTGCAGACAGAAGCCTTCTTTATTAACGATACACTTGATGGGATGGTGAACAATTTCTATGAGGAAGGAACACTTTTTTCTAAAGTTGAATATCAACGCGGAATACCGCGCGGTATTGAGAAGAGATATTATTCTTCGGGAGAAATTTGTTCGGAAACTTATTATGAAAACGGGAAACCAAGCGGATTATATTTCACTTATTATAAGAACGGAAATATTGATACTGTCGCTGCAATCTCCGGCGGTGTGTTTAACGGTGAACTGAAAAAATACCGTGAAGATAATTTGCTGCTGCTCATATCGGATATTTCTGACGGCGTTCTTTTAGTTACATCATATTACCACAAAAACGGGGCATTGAAAAAAACCGAAAGATTCTATGAAGGGAAAGTGGAAGGCTTCGTGCGGGAATATTCCGAAGCAGATTCACTCCTTGCCGAATTATATTATAGTAACGGAATTTTGTTGACAAAAAAAACGTTCAACCCGAACGGAACAATAAAAGAACTTTTTGATTATAGCAGAGAGAAAAAATGAGCGGTCTAAAAATTATAACTGCAGCGGCAGTGTTTTCAGCGGTATTGTTTTCACAAGATACGACCATTGCACGTTATGACACCGGTATATTAAAGTCAGTTAAAATAACTTCGCTTGCAAATAACATTGAAAAGCTATTCTATTCACCCGCTGGAATTCTAATTGAATCTTCATTATATTACGGAGATAAATTAAACGGGGTTCAATATTTATATTCCGAAAAAGGAATCGTAAAACAAATATCTACTTTCCGGAATAATTTAATGCGGGGAGATTTTTCTTCCTATTACGATGATGGAAGAGTTAAAGAAATAGGGGCATATTCCAATGGGTTACCAAACGGAGTTTTCACAGGATATTACCAATCAGGAAAAGTGATGACAGTTGCAGTATTTGTTAAAGGTAAGCGTGAGGGTAAAGCATTCTATTATTATGAGAATGGGCAGTTGAATATTGAAGTTACATTCGCGGCAAATCGCGAAGAAGGTCTTTCAACAATATATTATGAAAATGGCAAAATAAAAACTACGCGCGGATTTCTTGAAGGGAATTTGCACGGCGAATCGATTGAATACTATACCGATGGGAAAGTGAAAGAAATTAAATACTTTAACTATGCCAAAGCAGACAGCGTTAATACTATTTATTATCCTGACGGCACCTTAAAAGCAAATATAAATTATAAACTCGGCAATAAAAACGGGGCGGCGGTTACATATTATGAAAACGGTGCAGTGTGGACAAAGCAATCGTATATTAAGAACGCGCTTGAGGGCATAACTGAAATTTTCCGGAAAGACAGCACTTTGTGGTATCGTGATACTTATTCTGAAGGTAAATTAGTATCAAGCACAGAATATTCCGAAAACGGAACAATTATATCCGAGAAAAAATATTAAAGGTAATTGTTAATTATGATGTATGAAAACAAAAGAAGATAAAAACAAATTTCGGGCAGCCTTGCTTCAATTAGCATTCTCGCCTGCACCGGAAGAGAATTTAAAAAAAGCGGAAGCATATATTATACAGGCAGCAGGCGAGGGTGCGCAGATTATTTGCTTGCCGGAATTGTTCCGGTCCCAATATTTTTGCCAGACTGAGGACATTAATCTGTTTGATTTGGCTGAATCAATTGATGGTGATACTGTTAAAAGAATGCAGGTATTAGCAGCAAAAACAAAAACGGTATTAGTTGTTCCTGTTTTTGAAAAACGAGCCCCCGGATTATATCACAATAGTGCAGTCATTATTAACTCTGATGGCTTAATTGCGGATATTTATCGCAAGATGCATATACCTGATGATTACGCCTACTATGAGAAATTCTATTTCACTCCGGGCGATCTTGGGTTTAAATCGGTTGTGACATCTTATGGAAAAATCGGCGTGTTGATTTGCTGGGACCAGTGGTATCCGGAGGGTGCGCGATTGACAGCACTGCAAGGTGCATCGATATTGTTTTATCCTACAGCAATCGGATGGCATCCGGCGGAGAAAGAGCGGCACGGCGAAAAACAGCGCGATTCGTGGATAACAATTCAGCGAAGTCACGCGATTGCTAACGGCTGCTATGTTGGGGCAGCAAACCGCGTCGGGTTTGAACAACCTGTAAGCGAACAAGCCGGCATCCAATTTTGGGGTTCATCTTTTATATGCGATCCGCAAGGTGTTATGCTCGTGCAAGGGTCAATTGACAAAGAAGAAATTCTGCATTGTGAAGTTGACTTGAAAAAAATGGAAACAGTGCGCCGCAACTGGCCCTTTTTGCGTGACCGAAGGATTGACGCGTACGGCGATATTACCAAACGTTTTAGAGATTAATATTTAATATTAGCAGCAGAAAGATTATATTATAATGGCATACCGATTACCCGCGGAATGGGAAAAGCACAGCGCGACAATTCTATGCTGGCCTTCCAATAAAAGCGATTGGCCCGGAAAATTCATTCCGGTGTATTGGGCATATACTGAAATTATAAGAAAGCTGGCAGAATCTGAACCTGTTATTCTTATAGTTAAAGATAAGAAACAGAAAGAATTTGCAGCCAAACTGTTAGCCAAGTGTTATATCGATATGAATCTTATCAAGTTTCATATTTTTGAAACAGACAGAAACTGGATGCGCGATTCCTGTCCCGCCTTTGTCAAGGACTCTAAAACAAAGGAGCTGATAGCAATTGATTTCCATTTTGACGCTTGGTCTAAATATTCCAACTTCAAAAAGGATGAGAAACTTCCAAAATTTATGGGTAAGAAATTAGACATTCCCATTGTGGATGCGGTACATAATAATTACAAAGTTGTTCTCGAAGGCGGGGCAATTGATGTAAATGGCAAAGGGACACTAATTACAACGGAAGAATGTTTGTTAGATCAAATTCAGCAAGTCCGTAATCCCGGATTCAGCAAAGATGATTATCTTTTGCTGTTTAATAAATATCTCGGTATTAATAATATTATTTGGCTTGCTGCAGGGATTGCCGGCGATGATACGCACGGGCATATAGATGACATTGCTCGTTTTGTAAATGAAAATACTATTCTTGCCTGCAGAGAGAAAAATCACAAGGAAGATAACTATAGCATTCTTGAAGAAAATTTTGAACGCCTCCAATCATCCGTGCTTCCTAATGGGGGAAAACCGGAGGTGGTTTCTATTCCGATGCCTGCTCCGCTCTTTTATGACGGATTGCGGCTGCCCGCGAGTTACGCGAATTTTTATATTGCCAACAGCCTTGTTCTTGTCCCGACTTTTAATGATGAAAACGACAGAATTGCTTTGGGAATTATAGCTGAACAATTCCCGAAAAGAAAGGTATATGGTATTCACGCGGTGGATTTGGTATGGGGATTAGGCACTCTCCATTGCCTTTCGAGCGAACTACCTGATTAATGGAAATATTATAGTATGCAATTAATAATTAACCATTAACAATTAAAAAGGTTTTCTATGGTTAAGAAAATGTACGTTCGTTATCGCCGGAAGTTTTGGCTGATTTATCAATTGTCCAAGCGGGCACAGGACTTTGCGGGGGCAGTCAAATACTATTTCGCGGGCTTATATAACAGTCTTGATGAACATCACGTATTTCTCTTCGCGGGAGGATTAGCATTCTCTATTCTTCTCTGCGTTATTCCGTTTATTCTTATTCTGTTTTGGGTACTTGGGAATTTCTTGAATTCAGAGACTATTTCTTCACAATTAGGGTATTTGGTAGATACGGTTATTCCCTATGAAGACTATTCCTATGTTGTAAAAGAAGTATTAGAGAATCGCGCACGCGAACTTATACAATTCAGAAACACCGCGGG
Organism: uncultured Ignavibacteriales bacterium; assembly: GCA_903929035.1. Lineage (GTDB taxonomy): Bacteria > Bacteroidota > Ignavibacteria > Ignavibacteriales > Ignavibacteriaceae > CAIYTF01. The sequence goes on along the minus strand of CAIYTF010000002.1, from coordinate 2,282 downwards.
AATACTTGGTATGGGCGGTTTGCTTTTCGCGGCATCCGGTTTTGCAGGGAGTATTCGTACGATATTAAATAATATTTTTGGAGCAAAAGTTGACGTGAATTTCTTTCTCGGCAAACTCCGCGATTTCGTATTGATTTTCGTGAGTGTTGTACTGATGTTCGCGGTGACGCTTGTTGCTCCGGTTCTGACCATTCTTAGAACATTTTCGGAGCAATTTGTCGAGCTGGAGTTTTTGAAATACCGCATTTTCCAGACAGTGTTCACTTCAGCAATATCGACTAGCATAATTCTGATTTTATTTTCGATGCTATATCACTTTGTCCCGATTAAAAGGATAAAATTTCAGGCAGTGTTCGTGGGTGCGATGTGGGCGGCAATCTTGTGGGAGGGAGCAAAGCAGATTTTCGGCTACTATTTATATAATATAGCTGTGTATGGCAAGATATATGGAGCTTACGCGATACTTGTTGCAGTCGCGTTTTGGCTCTATTACTCCGCGGCTGTTTTTGTTATTGGAGCGGTGATAGGAGAGTTGTATAACAGGCGGTTGACGGAAAACGGCACAACATAAGAAATTTATAGAAATCAAAGATATAAGGTTTATGGCTCTCTAAGAAATATCATTAGCACTTTCTCACGCGAAGACCGGAAAGGTAACATTTAGAAAATGTAAAGGTTATTTCTTTACAAGGGCTTAGTGTTGCAGCAAATGCTGTTAGTATCCTCAAGTGTAGGCGCATTTATCTCAAATGCATTTGTTCCGATATGGTGTATTGAAATTATATATTCAGAAAACCTCGGCACTATCGAATCGGTAAGCGAAGTGCCGAGCTGTTCTGTTATCGTAGGATCAACTAACGTTTCATATTAAAAATAGTAAGCCAAGCATCACGAAGGTCAGTTAAAATCGTGTGAACAACTTCGTAGTTCTGCTTGCGCATTTGATCCTGACAGTATTGATACAATTTCAATAATCCGATTGATATTTCACGTGCTTTGGGATCTTCAAAATTTAGCGAGTTTATTAGTTCGTCCAACGCCCTGTTTGTTTTAACCATATCGTGCAGCCTGCAATTAGTGATTGCAAAATCATATATCCTCACCAGCAATTTCTGCGGGGATGCTTCTAATATCTCTCTGACTAAATATGGATTGAGTTGTGTTGTTTGATTCTTTGAATATGATGTAGTGTTCATAGTATTTACCGACTATCTGCAATTATTATAAAATTTGTTGTTTATTTATAGCTCCCTCCCGCGCTGCCGCGGGCGAGAATCAATTATTTAGAACCGAGATTATCTGAACAGTGACAGTACCGCGTTCGGAGCCGAGTTCAACTGTGACACCATCGAGGTGGCTGCTTGACCTAGGATACTCCCGCGCGTGGCACTCAATTGTTCCATTGCCATATCGGCATCGAAAAGACGGCTAAAGCTGGCTTGAGCGTTCGAGATTGACGTGTTAAGAGTATCCTCTTTAATGTCTAATCTCTGCACGAAGTTACCTATCTTGCCTAAAGCACTTGCAACTTCACTCCTGAGTGTTGACAAGTTGGCTTGCAGGGTTGTCATTGTCGCGGCACTTGTAACACTTGTTGAAGTAACCGCCAAAAGATTACCGATAGAAGTGTTGAATCCGCCGGAAGAACCGGAAAGAATGCTCTGTGCAAAGTCAAGGCTTATCTTGTCCGTGTAGGCATTGCCTACTTGGAAAGAGAATCCTGATTTCGCATCGGCTGTACCTGTGAGCAGAGACGTGTTATTGAATTTCGATGCATTCAATACAGACTGAACTTCAGTTGCAAGTGAGGTGATGTCAGAAGCAAGTGCAGCACGATCTGCAGTCGGGTTTGTCGAGTCGGAAAGTTTTCCTTCAATCTTGATTAAAAGATCGTTGGTAGAGAGCAGAGAACCTTCAGCCGTTGAGAGTAAATTCTTCGCGCCTGAAACGTTTCCTTGGGCGGCTTTCATAACAGCAATTTTACCTTCGAGAGATTTGCCGATATTGAAGCCTGATGTGTCGTCTGCTACAGAATTGATTCTTTTGCCAGAAGCAAGTTTTAATTGAGCAGTTGCAGTTTCTTTGTTAACTTTAGCTAAAGCATTGTAAGCAGCTAAAGCATCTACATTTGTGTTGATCCTGAAACCCATAATAAACCTCCGTGTATTTTAGGGTAGTGATAAAATATTCCGGTAGGCATCCTTGCCTGGACCGGGTGGAAGTAATACCAATTATTTTTACTTCCAATTACATTATCGTAACTATTTTCTAAAAGTTTAGCC
>CAIYTF010000001.1 GCA_903929035.1 uncultured Ignavibacteriales bacterium | reverse complement strand
TATAGTTAAACTGTCGAATACTGCACCTTTCCATGATCTTGAAATATGACAGAATGCTTTGTGTTCTATTGGATTCCACTTTGAACAATATGCAGGATAATGTGCTACAACTATTTCAATTTTTAATCGAACAGACAGTTTTTGCAATTGTTCTTTTTACTACATAATGGTTGCAATTATTGCCGCCGCCGCCATCACATAAAATTAGCATTTTTTTTGCATCAGGGTAATTTTTTTTTATTGAGTTATTCCAATGAAATTCAATGTTATCCGAAACAAATTCTGCTGTATCTTTACTGGTTCCGATTGTTATGATGAACCGTACCGCGCTATTGAATAGGCAGGGGTCTATCGTAGATAAGACAATTTAACGCGGGCGGAAAACTATGCTTGTAAAAGAAGTTTGCCTCTTTCAGAGAGGCGGGCAGGATGTGGTTCAATAAATTACAAACTTGGCATTGCTTTCAACTTGTTGTCGGCTTGGTATAATGTTGTCGGCTTGGTATAATAAAGTAAACCATTCAAGAGCCGCCCTGAAAAAGGGAGGCTTTTTTTGTTCGGTCGTTTCGGACTCTGCTCAACGAACGGAGAGCGTGGACTGCCGGTAATTCAGCGAAGCCGAGACACCGGATAGTTTTATACCACCCAAAGTTCCAATTGCCTATTCGATAAAAACCTGCATCCGTCTTCTGTTACCTGCACCATCTCTTCAATTGTGCAAACACCAAAGCCCTTCACTAATAATCTTGGCTCGATGGTAAAAACCTGTCCTTTGGTGATTGGTATGAACGGTAAATTTCCATAGCGTTCCCATCGCGGGAATAAGCCCGCGCCGCCATCGTGTACAACGCGCCCCACTTGATGACCAAGCCCGTGCTGATATTCTTCATAACCTCGCGAAACAATGTAATCACGTGCTTCCGCGTCAATTTCCCATCCGCACGTTCCCTGTTTCAATTTATTCGCGGCGCGATTAATAGCCTCCGCGATAGTATCAAATCCGTGCTGCACTTCGGGAGGAGCTGAATTTTCGCCATCGCGAAGAACGTACCAAGTACGCTGTAAATCCGAACAATATCCGTTAAACTTGGTTCCATAATCAATATTGATTATATGACCTTTTTCAACAATTCTGTCGGTTGGTCCCGAATGTGCGCCGGCAGTTTCCGGTCCTGTATAAACTGCAGGGCAATGTTCTGCTTCCCAAGCCAATTCTCTTCCCAAATTATTTACTTCGGATTTAATAAAGTCCGCTATATCTTTTTCCGTTTTACCCGCGGAAATAAATCCGGTAGTCCTGCTGTAAATCTCTAAAGTTTCATCAATAGCGGTCTGCATAAACGCGATTTCCGCATCTGATTTTCTGCCCTGCAAATGTGCAATAATATCTTCTGATGAAATAAAGCGATTAACAAATGGCGTACCCTCAAAATAATTCAATAAGGAAAGATACATTCCATAAGTCAGCCCATCTGCCAAGTTAGAATGGAGAGAGTAGTTTATGGCTATTTTAGCAGGATTGGTTTTGGTAAAATAATTCAAAAGCGGTTCTTTTACCGATTGGACATAACCTATTACATTTTTATAAATACCGGCAGAGGCTGTATTAGGCACTTCCAGAGACCCAACAATCGCCGTTGTATCGCCGGAGCGATGAATGATAAAAGCCGATTGCCAGGTAACATTTGTACCAACTGCCAATTCAATTGCCGGATCGGGCATAGTATGGCTTTCTCTTACAAATATTAACCATACATCAATATCCAGCTCCTGTAAAATTTCAGCCGCTTGAGTAACTTTTTGTTTAATTATTCGTGTATCCACACTGCATCCTATCCTGTTATTTTGATGTTGAATCTTTCCCGATAGGGAATTTATGATTGTAGAAACCGCCAAAAGGAAGACAGGGATTTTCCCGTATAGGAATATATGTTTCGTTATCGAGATAAAAAACAACATATATTTCCTAACGGAAAAACGGTATTGGGGTTTTGTTTATTTTCTACAAACCTGAATCTCCTAACGGAGAACTAATTTATATGTATCCCGTTACTTTTAGTTTTCTGATTATCTTGTTGTCGGTTTGGTATTAAAAGTTTAACTTGAAAATGCCTTGAAAAACGGCACGTATTTAATTGCTAAAAACCATATAAATCCTATTCCTATCCAGCTTCCGATAGAGCCAATGATAAATTTATTGGTATTCTCGGATTTGGCAAACTTTGCAAAACCAAGACCAATTAGCAGGAAAGAAATAATTGTAAGCGGATCAACTTTTGACAGAAAGAAATAACCAAATGAATGCTTATCAAGAGAAAAAAACATACTTCCGTTTAATCCTTCAAACGCGTGTTTAGCAAATACAGATATAAGAGCGAAAATAAAAATATTAATCGCGCTGACATATTCCGTTATTCCAACAATAAACATAGATTGCTTAAACTCAATATCCGCCCTAAAACCGTATCTGAAGAGTAAATGAAAATAAGCGGTGATAAAAAAGAAAATAATGAAACCGCCAACAAGTATAGAAACCGATTGAAAAACAAGCCCGATAGGCGAGCCGATATAGTCAAGTTGTTTTTCGGCAATCGCGCGTTCTTTCACAATATCATCCATTGAAGCACCCTTTTTAAGTTTTTCATCTAACCGCTTGTATATCTGCACCTTTGCTTTTTCTTTTATCTCAATTTTAATTTCCGGAACGGACATTATTATCGCGGAAGATATGATAGTGAAAAGAAGAACTATGAAAAGTGGTAATAGCCAATCAACAGTATTGATAGGATACTTAGCTGCATTCGTGAACATAGCAGCCGGTTCCCTTGCCAAAGCCGCTATTTTATCCGCGTGTGATAGACCTTCATCATTCGGAATATCATTATTTAGATCGTTGTATTCGTTGTCCATATTTTCACAGGATAATTCTTAAATTATCCTATCTAATTTCCTTATCTTTTCGTGATGTTCAATTCATTATTTTTTCGTGTATTTCAAAAATACGAAATAATATTATCTTATAATCATAGTTGCTCGGTTTTTAAGGGCTCGTTCATAAATAACCTTAACAATTTCTCACGCGAAGACGCGAAGGTTATCTTTTAGAAGATGTAAAAGTTATTTCCAAAGCTAAACAGTTTCGATATTTGTGAACGAGTCATTTGCCGCCATATAAAGAACAAAAATATTGAGAAAACATATCATCTCTTTTATGTAAATTCGTATATCTAAATGAAAGATTTAAATCGAATGGTTGAATACGAAAATTTAAGCGATGTGAATGCTCCTTTTATAAATGAAATGGTTCCGGCATTTGAAAAAATGGCTAAGCGCGGCTGGTTCATCTTGGGTGAACAGGTGCGTGAATTTGAACAAAAATTTGCCGAGTATCTTGGAGTAAAACATTGTATAGGTGTCGCTTCCGGACTTGATGCACTCATTCTTTCATTACGTGCTTTCAATTTTACCCCCGGCGATGAAGTGATAGTTCCATCCAATACATACATTGCCACAATCTTGTCTATCCTGCACTGCGGACTTAAACCGGTTTTGGTAGAACCTGACATAGCTGCTTATAATATTGATCCTTCCAAAATTGAAGCTGCTATCACGTTCCGCAGCAAAGCAATTATGATTGTTCACCTCTATGGCAAGCATTGCAATATGAACCCCATTATGGAGTTAAAGGAAAAATACAATCTAAAATTAATTGAAGATTGCGCGCAGTCACACGGTGCTTTATATAACGGTAAACCTTCCGGAACATTTGGTGAGTTTGGCGCATTCAGCTTTTACCCGACAAAAAATTTAGGTGCTTTAGGCGATGCCGGCGCGGTTGTCACTAATGATGATGAACTTGCACTTATAATCAGGCGGTATCGCAACTATGGCTCTGATGTAAAATATTACAATGAAATAATCGGGTACAACTCACGGTTAGATGAAATTCAAGCAGGGTTTTTGAATATTAAATTACCTCATTTAGATAGGCTGGTCGCGCATAAGCGTGTTCTGGCAGCAATGTATTTGGATCAGCTTTCAAATAAATATATTCTGCCTGTTATTGAAGACGGCTATTATGATGCTTATCATATTTTTGCAATCCGCCATCCTGAACGCGACCGGCTGAAAAAATATTTACTTGATAACGGAGTGAAAACTGAAATTCATTATCCTGTTGCACCTCACAGGCAAAAAGCAATGCAGTCCATTTTAGACTCTCACGAGTACCCGATTGCAGATGAAATTCACAAAACAGAGCTAAGTCTGCCAATTTCATTTGGACACGGTGTCGAGGACATTCAGCGCGTGATTGACGTGATGAATAGGTTTGAATAATAATGGAGCTTTACGGAATGACTAAATTTGTATGATAGCAGTACTGAATTATAATAAAGATTACGCGAATCGATTAGTGACTACCTTAATCGAGCTTGGATTTCCCGCGCGGGCAGGAATGAATGAATCGATGCTGTGCGGTTCGCAACAATTGATTTTCCCGCCATCGAATGAGATCGGAAAGGTCATCAAAAGAATTCATCTGCTAAATTTATATTCTATGCTGAGAATGGTTAAGAAACCGGTATTAGGAATAGCATCCGGTATTGAATTTATGCTGGAGTTTGCAGTTGAACAAAAAGAGAGTGCTCTCTGCTATTTTCCTGAACTCAGCAAAAAACTTGGTATTGAAAGAATGACATTTCCAGACGGGAACTATCCGCTCAAAATTGAAAATATGTGCCCGCTTCTTTCCGGAATTTTGACCGGAACGATGTTTCATTTTGAATACGCGTTAAAACTGCCGCGAAATATAGAAATTGTGAAAGCAAGTTTTTTGGGAGATGAACAAATTGCCGCGGTTTGCAGAAAAGAAAATTATCAATCAGTAATGTTTGATCTTCTAAAATCAGGCGATGCCGGTATCACGGTACTGAAGAATTTTGCGCGAAACAGTGATTTGGATTCGTAAGGGCGACCGGCCGGTCGCCCCTACAAGATATATTCTTAAAGCATATCATTACCTAAACAGTTACGTTATTTCTGAATAATTTTGCAGTAACAAAAAAGATATTGAAGTAAGTTCAAATTTGATTTTCTAAAATTTAAATAAATGAGTAATTTTATGTTTTATAAATTATTAAAGGTGTTCCCGTGGGTTTATTAGTGGTTGGCTCTCTCGGTCTTGATACTGTTATTACACCGTTTGACAGAGTTGAAGAAGCTCTCGGCGGTTCTGCTACGTATATTTCAATAGCGGCAAGTTATTTTTCTGCGCCTGTCTATATGGTTGGTGTCGTGGGTGATGATTTTCCAAAAGAATATATTGACCTGTTTGAGAAATATAATATCGATTTGAAAGGATTGCAAATTGTTGAAGGCGGTAAGACTTTCCGATGGACAGGAAAGTATCAATATGATTTGAATATTCGCGATACTCTGCTGACAGAACTTAACGTATTCGAGAAATTTAATCCTGTAATTCCTGAGGAACTCCGCAAATCAAGATTTGTATGTTTAGGAAATATAGACCCTATATTGCAGATGCGCGTGCTTGACCAGTTAGACAGCCCGCAATTTGTTGTATGCGATACAATGAACTATTGGATTGAAAGCAAGAAACCCGAGCTGCTGGAATTAATCAAACGGGTGAATGTGCTTATCATTAATGATTCTGAAGCCCGGCTGCTAGCTCAAGAGCCTAATTTAATTAAAGCGGCAAAGAAGATACGGTCTTGGGGGCTGGAATATCTTATAATAAAAAAAGGGGAGCACGGTGCTTTGCTTTTCAGTGAAGATAAAGTATTTTCTGCTCCGGCATATCCGCTTGAAATGATTTTTGACCCGACCGGTGCAGGCGATACTTTCGCGGGCGGTTTTATTGGTTATCTTGAAAAAACTGAAGATACAAGTATTGAGAATATCAAACGAGCGGTTGTCTATGGTTCAACTATGGCATCTTTTTCGGTTGAACAGTTTTCCACCAAAGCTTTAGAAGGGCTTTCATCTCTTAGGATTCACGATAGATTTTTAGATTTTATGGAAATTTCTCGTTTTGATGATAAAGAGTGATTATTTCAACTTAAAGTTTATAGATGAAAAATTAGTTTTTATTAATCAGGTTCTGCTGCCTCATTCAGTTGAATACATTGAAACAGAGGATTATGAACGAATCGCGAAAGCAATTGAAGTATTAGAAATCCGCGGTGCGCCTGCAATCGGGATTGCCGCGGCTTACGCTTTGTCATTATCTCAAAAAAACGGTATTTCTTCCGATAGCTTTTCTCGTGCATATAATAGATTAGCGAGTACCCGTCCAACAGCGGTCAATTTATTTTGGGCATTAAATCGGATGAAAAAATTGTTTGATGAAAAATTCCCCGCTATTAGTGTTAAGCATCTTTATCAAGAGGCAGTTAAGATTCACGATGAAGACATCGCTAACTGTGACGCGATAGGGAAGCACGGTCTTGAAATATTTCCGGCAGAGGCGCGGGTAATTACCCATTGCAATACAGGCAAGTTGGCAGTCGGCGGAGAAGGAACAGCATTTAATGTAATTCGTATTGGGTATAAAGCAGGGTTAGTGTCATTTGTGTATGCAGATGAAACTCGCCCGCTTAATCAAGGCTCGCGTCTTACAGCGTTTGAACTTGGTATGAACGACATACCGTTTGAAGTAATCTCAGATTCAACCTCGGGCTTCCTAATGAAACAAGGGAAAATCAATATTGCAATTACCGGTGCTGACAGGATTGCAAAAAACGGCGATACCGCGAATAAGATAGGAACATACAGCTTGGCAGTTCTATGCAAATTTCATAACATTCCTTTTTATATAGCCGCTCCCACTTCAACAATTGACTGCTCGATTGAAAACGGCAGTGAAATTCCGATTGAAATAAGAGCCTCCGCGGAACTGTTGAGCCTGCACGGAACTTTGCTTGCTCCTTTAGGCACAAAGGCTTATACTCCTGCTTTTGATGTCGTACCTTCATCATTAATATCGGGGATTATTACCGAAGAAAAACTGCATAAACCTCCCTATTGTTTCTAAATGAGTTCAATACTCACCACTGAAGCTGTCGTTCTATCGGCAATAAATTATAGTGATACGAGTAAAATTGTAACCCTGCTGACGAAAGATGCCGGCAAACTTTCTGTTATTGCAAAAGGTGTACGTAAGAGCAAGTCAAATCAATCTGCTGCATTGAACCCTTTAAATGTAATTCAAGCCGTGATATATATGAAACCCGGAAGGGAAGTGCAGCTTCTTTCAAATGCCGATTTGCTTGTTCATCACTATGCCATAGAGAAAGATTTTGACGCGATAAAATACGCGCTGGCAGTTATCGAATTAGTGAATAGTGTATCATTCTATAACGAAAACGAGGAGAAAATTTATCGGGCAGTTTCGCGAATACTGAAGAGAATGGACACCATAAAAGAACTTCCAAGCGATGCTTTCACTCGTTTTTTTCTATTCTTCCTGGGGGAAATGGGATTTGCTGTAAGTGTCATTGAATGTAATTTGTGCAGAAAAAAACTCATTGCCGGTGAAACAGTTTTCACAGCAACAAATGGAGTTCTATGCTCCGAGTGTGCCACGTCAATTTTTGAAAGAACATCCTTACCTAAGGAACTTTTCCAGCGTTTTCAATGTCTAAAGAACGGAAATGATATTCAAATACAGGATGAAAGAGAATCTTTGCAAATAGTAAAGATGTTGGAACGCTATGCTGCCATCCATATTAGTGATTTTCGCGGACTTAATTCGTTACGGATGTAGCATTATAATTGTTAATTCAGGCAATTCTTGTAATGAAAATAAACAGTAAATTAAACAGAGAGAATAATTATGGTTAAGAAAAAAATTATCGGGTTGATTGTATTAGTGGTGTCAGGTGTAATGTTTGGTGCCGCGATGTTAACGGGTTACGGGGTAGGTAAACCGGGCGGGGATGATACATTACTCGGGGCAAAAAAACCGCCTGTTACATTGAATGCTGATGCAAGCGCATTTAGTCAGGCATTTACAGAAGTTGCGGAAAAAGTTACACCTTCAATTGTAAATATTACGGTTGTGGCTGAATCGGAAAATGATCCGCATCAGAATTTTTTCTTTTTCCCGTATAAAGATTTTCAAATACCGAAGGAACAATTAGGTTCAGGCAGCGGAATTATTATTAGTGAGGATGGCTATATTCTTACTAACAACCACGTTGTTGAAAACGCTAAATCAGTTTCAGTGCTGCTTTCCGATAAAAGAAAGTATGATGCAAAAATAATCGGCAAAGACAAGTTGACTGATCTTGCTGTAATTAAAATTCCAGCAACATCATTACCCGCGGCATATCTTGGTGATTCGCAAAAATTGAAGGTCGGGCAATGGGTTATGGCAATTGGAAACCCCCTTTCATTAACAAGTACTGTTACTGCCGGAATTATCAGCGCGCTCAATCGGGGACAATTAAATTTGATAAAAGACACGTATGGAGTGGAAAACTTTATTCAGACAGATGCTGCAATAAATCCCGGCAATAGCGGCGGAGCATTGGTAGATTTATCCGGTGCAGTGATTGGAATAAACACGGCAATTGCTTCGGGAACAGGAAACTACGTTGGCTATGGTTTTGCAATACCAATGAACCTTGCAAAATCTGTCGCGATTGATTTAATTAAGCACGGAAAAGTCAGCCGAGGCTATATCGGAGTTCAGATTCGTGAAGTTGATGGAACACTTGCAAAATCATTAGGACTTGACAGACCCCGCGGTGTAATCGTTGAGAAAATAGTAGAAGGCGGAGCTGCTTCCAAAGCTGATGTGAAACGCGGTGATGTAATTCTAAAAGTAGATGACGTGGAAATTTCACAGCCAAATCAATTGCAAAGTTATGTCGCGGGCAAATCGGCAAATGCGGAAGTTACTCTCAGGCTTTTCCGCGATGGCCAAGAAATTGACCGCGAGGTTCTTCTGAAACCGCGTGAAGAAACAGCTTCTGAAACCGCTGCCGTTGATACAGAACAAGATGATGTAAAAGATGATTCGAAATCATCTGTAACATTTGAAAAAATGGGTTTAACTATAAAAAACCTGACTGACAAAGAAAAGGAAGCTTTCAAGGTTTCTGATGGTGTGCTTATTACCAAAGTTACGACTTATGGCAAAGCGCAGCAGCAAGGATTGAGCGAGGGATTGGTTATTACTCGGGCTGATAAAAAGAAAATTGACTCGGTATCACAACTTGAGAAAATTATCCTGAGCAAAAAAGGTCAAGCGGTATTGATGGAAGTTACCGATGCAAAGGGCAATTCAAGATTTGCCGGCGTAGAAGTTCCGGAATAATGCTATTAAAAAAAGGCTGCCATTTGGCAGCCTTTTTAATTTGGTTTATCCTGCAAGGGCGATAGATTTAGGGTTAATCCTTCATCAATTTTTTAAGTTTCTCAATTTCATCCCTAATATGTCCTGCTCGTTCAAACTCTAAGTCCTTTGCAGCTTGAAGCATTTCTGCTCTTAACTGCTCAACAAGTTCGCCTTTTTGTTCATTGTTCATATATCGGACTATAGGCTCTGCAACAGCCGTGAAGGGGGCATTATCATTTTTGTCGTCTTTTTTCAGCAACGAGGCAACGGAAGTTGAAGCCATAATTTCATCGATACTTTTAAAAATTGTTTGTGCTATAATGCCGTGTTCTTCATTGTATGCAATTTGCAATTTGCGCCTGCGGACTGTTTCTGAAATCATACGTTCCATAGAACCTGTCAGCTTGTCGGCATACATAATAACTCTGCCATTAACATTACGCGCGGTTCTTCCGGCTGTCTGCATAAGCGAGCGTTCGCTTCTCAAGAATCCTTCTTTGTCTGCATCGAGAATAGCAACCAATGAAACCTCCGGCATATCAAGCCCTTCACGCAGCAAGTTAACACCGATTAACACGTCAAATTCACCGAGCCGCAAATCGCGCAAAATCTCAACTCGTTCCAATGTTTCCACTTCACTGTGTATATAGCGCACTCTTATTTCAAGTTTATCTAAATAGTCAGTGAGGTCTTCAGCCATTTTTTTTGTGAGAGTGGTAACTAATACCCGTTCATTCTTTTTTGCCCGTATTCTAATTTCGCCGATTAAGTTGTCAATTTGTCCTTTGATAGGACGTATTTCGACTTCAGGGTCTAATAGTCCTGTTGGGCGGATGACTTGCTCAATAATTGCACCGCCTGTAAGTCCAAGCTCGTAATCACCGGGGGTTGCACTGACAAACACTACCTGATTAATTAATTCAAAAAACTCTTCGTATTTCATTGGTCTGTTGTCCAGAGCCGAGGGAAGCCTGAATCCGAATTCTACTAATGTCGATTTTCGTGCCCTGTCACCATTATACATTGCACGAATTTGCGGGATAGTCACGTGAGATTCATCGATAATAAGCAGGTAATCTTCAGGGAAGTAGTCGAATAAGCAATAAGGGCGGGATCCCGGGTCACGGCGGTCAATATGGCGTGAATAATTTTCAACACCGCTGCAATACCCGATTTCCTTCATCATTTCAATATCGAACCGGGTACGCTGTTCAAGCCGCTGTGCCTCGATATACTTTTCGGCTTCCCGCAGTTCAACTAACCGGATAGCTAACTCGGCTTCAATATCAAGAATAGCCTGCCACATTTTATCTTTATCTGAAACATAATACTTTGCCGGATAAACAGGAAGTGAATCGGCTTCCATTATCACATCCCCCGTGATAACATCAATAACGCTTACTTTTTCAATCTCGTCATCATAAAACTCAATCCGTACTCCCTCTTCTTTTTCATAAGCGGGGATTATTTCGAGAACATCACCGCGGGAACGGAATGTTCCGCGGGTAAACTCTACATCGTTACGGACAAAATAAATATCTATAAGGTCGCGCATTAATTTTTTCTTCGGATATATCTCGCCTTTTCTAAGAAAAATAATCTGTTTCGCGTATTCTTGAGGTGCGCCAATTCCATAGATACAACTCACGCTGGCGATAATTATTACATCTCTCCGCCCTTCGATGAGCGCGGTGGTGGCTTTCAAGCGCAGCCTGTCAATCTCTTCGTTGATGGAGAAATCTTTTTCAATGAATACATCGCGGGAAACTACATAAGCTTCAGGCTGGTAATAATCATAATAGCTTATAAAAAATTCAACCGCGTTATTTGGAAAAAACGATTTAAACTCCGAATAAAGCTGCGCGGCCAATGTTTTATTATGCGAAATGATCAGTGTAGGCTTATTGACATTTTTAATTAAATTAGAGACTGTAAATGTTTTCCCGCTTCCGGTAACTCCAAGCAGCACCTGAAATTGGTCATTCTTGATGATTCCTTCGGTTAATTGCCTGATTGCTTCGGGCTGGTCGCCGGCAGGTTGATAACCTGAAACGAGTTCAAATGTTTTTTCTTTCAATGATCGTAATGATTAGTTATTCGTGATACTATTTCTTTAAATGTCTTGTATTTCATTTGCTTCTTGTCTGTTCCATAATGCCAGATCAACTTTGCTTGTAACTCATTTTAGCAGTGTCATCTTTCTTGTTGCAGTCGAACCGCCTGCAGACAGTCTATAGAAATAAACACCGCTGCTTAGATTTGTTCCTGTAAACTGTTTTACGTAGCTGCCCGGAGGTTGTTCTTCATTAACCATAGTAAGTACCTCGTTACCGAGAATATCAAATACTTTTAGGCTTACTTTTGCTGTTGAACTTAAAGAATATTTAATAGTCGTACTCGGGTTAAATGGGTTTGGATAGTTTTGTCCCAAAGAAAAAGTTTTCATTGCAACTATAGGCGGCTTAATACCGGCAAATATTGAGTTTCCTGAATAAGCTAAAGACGAAAGATAACGTCCGGCAGAACCTATGTCAGTCCCTGTTCCGTTGATCGTGTTGATGGTAAATAATATGCTTGATAAACCGGAGTTTCTTATTCCGAACAATTGTCCGGTTTCATCAAAAGCCAAAGAAAGTGTTGGAAGATTAAATCCGGTATTGCCGACAAGTGTTGTATCTCCTGTAGTCATATTGACTTTGACGATCCTGTCTTTTCCAGTTCCAATCACTTTGAATGCCGCAGCCCACAATTCATTTGTTACAGGGTGAAACGCTATGGATGATATCATAGTTTTAATAGAATCGATTTTTACTGCCTCCCCTGTGCTGATGTTTATTTTATATAACAGTCCTGTTCTTGCCGCGCCATATAAAACACCTGCTGTATCAAATGCCAAATGTCCCAGCCCCGTAACTGATACTGGGACTAATTGGTAAGCATCACCGCCTTCAGCATTTATTCTCAACAAATTACAAGATGCATCAGTTTCTCTCGTCAATCCATACACCACTTTTGTTTTAGGATGCACTGCTGCTGAAACGACTGATGGTGTGAGTGTATAGCCGATTTGAGTCGCGAGCGCGTTAGTTATATTCACAGACAAAAAATTCGCCGATTGATCAATGCCATAGAGCGAGTTATTTGATGCAAGACTAATCGCGTAGCCTTTTGCTTCCAAAGGAACCACTGAAATAACACTGCTGCCGGAATAGAAAAAGAGAGAATCTGTTTGGTTTCCGATAAGAGTAGGAGTAAATTTCATCTTGACCGAAAGAGTGTCATAGGAATTCATTATCCGTGCTGAAGTAAGCGGATTTGTAATTATAAAATTGCTATGCAAATTTTTTATACTGTCAATAGTATATGGCAGATTCCCAAAATTTGAAATATCTACATTCATAAGAGAACTTGAGTAACCTATCTCAATATTAGAAAAGTTTATTGATTTTGTAATAGTGAATGTTGTAGCTCCCTGAAATGGAGTCATACGAATTTCGCCTATCCAAGTATCCCAAACATTTCGCGAAGAAACATATTCAGTAAGCATCCACACGTGTTCGTTATTTTCAGGGTCAAGCGCGATGCCCATATAGTCACCCCAGCGGTTTCTGCCGCTGCCAAAGTCTTTAGTATATGATGCTGTACCGGCACGCGAGAGTTTGCTTGATTTAAGTCCGGGTACATCTCCCGCGAGTTTGCTTGAGAAGTATGCTCCAATATATTCTGTTGCAGCGGAACGGCTATACGAGACAGCAATATTGTTACTTTTATCAACCATAATTGCAGGATACAAATAATAGTAACCGTCAGCCCCCAATATTCCCTCTTCCACCGATTGGTCCCTGATAGGATCAATTACAACATAATGAACAGCACTGTTTTGCGGGAAAATGGGGTTTTGAATAGTGTGTACCATATATAACTTCCCGTTACGATAAACAGGTTCATTTGTCAATGGCGATGAACTTCCTTCAATCAATAGAGAAGGGTTGTCGTTCAATTGGCGGGGTGTCGGGGCACCATCGAAAGGAACAACAGGCACGGTAACGCCGCTGAGAGCAGGGGCAGTTGTCGGGTTTGAAATTTTATACAAATTAACATAATTGCCGCCGTAACCGCAATTAATAAGGAAAAAATCTGCTGAATTAGAGAACGATATGCTTGGACGAATATTGAACACTGTATTAAATAAGTTAGAAGGTTCCCGAATGTCCCAAAAGTCGAAATAATTGACAGCAGAGGGTGCTGCTGCATATAGGTTGTCTTTTGGAACAATTCGAATTTTTGCATAGCCGTAATTGCCCGCGAATGAAAATTGATCTCCTGTTAAATAAATTGCCTTGTCATCAAAACCAACACCCTCATAGTCGCTCCAAGTACCGTCATAAGTATCGCCGTTATCGTGAGCCGGTAATTTAAAATTATTCCATCTGCCAAGCGGGATAGAATCATCTGAAACAGAAATAAGAAAATAGCCTGTTTTATTTGCATCGCTTTGGTCTAACCAAACCATTACCCAGCGTTTCGCGTAGTGGTCATAAATTACTTTTGGATCAAAAGGATCAGCCCCAAACCAGGTTGAAGCATCAATTGTTATTAGTCGATTGCCATTTTTATCATAAATGCTGAATTGTGAATTTACGCAAGAAACTATATGCCGCGGTCCAACAGCGATATTAGGGTCCGGTGGGATTGAGTTTGTCTGGGCATCTCCTTGAAAGTTTCTCAATAGAACTGTTGCCTGCGAATCACCCGCGGCATTTACTTTTCCATCATCGCGGTAAATATCCATTGATTTAAATGGTGAGACAGCATCAATAAATTTCGCTGATTTATTAATATTTCGTTTTTTGTTTCGCCCGATCTTTTCTGCAAAAACAGGTTTGGAAGCAACCCGATAATTATCTGTAGTTACAACTTTAAATTCTGTCACGCTGCCTTGTGCCGGACCTTGAGAAAGAGATTGTGCCGCCAAGGCATAAGAAAAAACCACCGCCCAAAATAAATAATTCTTTGCCAACTTAGAGATCGTCAAGAAATAACCTTCACATCTTTCCAACATATAACCTTTCGCGGTCATCGCGTCTTCGCGTGAGAAAGTGTTAAAGTTATTTGAGAACGAGCCGTTAGTGTAGGCTAAATAAAAATTTAGCAGATATTGGACTTCAAACATTAACAATTTACCATTCATAATTTACAATTATTTAAGCAGCGTCATCTTCTTGACTTCAAAATATTCTCTTGCTGCTGTTCTTACTTTTAATTGGCAGAAGTAAATACCGCCGGCATTTCTGCTCCCGTTGAATTTGGCTGCAAATTTACCCGCTGGTTTTTCTTCGTTTACCAAGCTGGCAACCTCGGTGCCTAGAATATCAAAAACTTTCAACGATATATAACAGGGTGCTGCCAACAAGAAGTTAATAGTGGTGGAAGGATTAAACGGATTTGGATAGTTTTGCTCCAAAACAAAATCTTTGATGGATATTTTTTCATTTGTCACAACACCGGGTGCAGTACTTGTAGAATATGCCATCCCTATAATATTATTTGCTGCAGTCGTGCCTATCAAATTCCCGCTGCCGGTTTGTGTATTAATTGAAATTAAATCACTTGCAGTATCCTTAGCTCCTTTTGTTCCATAGAGTACCCCGTTTTCATCGAAAACCAATGAATTCGTCATTACAGCAAATCCTGTATTTCCTATGTTAGCAGTATCTCCGGCAGCAGCATTTATTTTGAAGATTTTATCTTTCCCCGCACCGATTACTTTATACACAGAACCATACATTTGATTTGTTAATTGGTTTACAGCAATTGCATTTACCGTTGATTTTATTGAATCTTTAAAGAGCAGCTCTTTTGTAACAGTGTTGAATGAATACATTAGACCGTTCTTCATAGCCAGATACATCATTCCCAGTGTATCAAACGCCATTGATGCAGCACCGTTTATGGCAGCAGCTGCATAAACAAATGCCTCTCTTGTTTCGGCATTGATCCTCAATATTTCAGTCTGGCTTAAATCGTTTGTCCTTAACGCGTAGATAATATTTGTTTTAGGGTGAACTGAAAGACCGCCTAATGTTGAAAATCCGCTTGAACCTGCTGAATTTGCAGTGCCTGTAGTTTTATTTATTGTTATTACTTTGCCATCGGCGGTAACTGCAAACAAAGTTGTCAAAGGTGCCGGAGCAATCGTATATCCTTTTGCCTGCACGGGCACCGTCTTAAGAACGCCGTAGTCACTGTAGATCAAGAGAGTATCTTTAACATTTTCATAAGCTGTCGGTTTAAACTGTATTTGAAAGTGCAGAGAATCAAAAGACTGCACGGTAACAGGCAAAGTCGGCGGAGAGATTAATTTAAATTCGCCTCTGGTGAATTTCATACTATCAACTATTATGTTGATATTGCCGGAGTTTACTATTCCTGCAGATAGCAGCGGACTTGTATAGCCAACCTCAACAGGATTAAATTGCACAGAGTCAGGAGTTGAGCGTACATTAGCACCATAATATGGTGTAACACGAACTTGAGCTATGTAAGTACCCCAAGTGTTAGTGCCGGCAGCATATTCAGAAAAAAGCCAAATATCATAATCATTTGAAGGGTCAACCCAGGCACCGGTATAATCACCCCACCTGTTGCGGGTTCCGGTAAATTTTTTTACATAATTTCCTAAACCAGGGGCAATTGGTTTCGATCCACTAAATGTTTTTGATAGCATTCTATGAGAAGTATAGAATGCGCCGGCATATTCATTGTTGCCCGATCGGCTATATGTCAGAACTGAATTTCTGTCTTTATCAACAGCGATAGAGGGAAAAAAATAATAATAGCCCGTCTCGCCAAAAGCATAATCTTCTGCAACAATACTATTTGCAACATAGATGCTGAAATAGTGAAGAGATGAGTAGCTTGCATAATAAGGGTTTTCAATCGAATGCACTGCAAATAAATAGCCATCGCGATACACCGGTTCATTGCGCAAAGCACTGCCGCCGCCATCTATAAGAGTTGTACTGCCGCCGAGTTGGTTAGCGTCAGGGGCAGCTGTATAGGCTGTCATTGGAATGGACAAACCGGTCATAGAAGGATTAGTAGTTACATTTTTCAATTTATAGAGAACTACATAGTTGGCACTATTTGAGTTCATTTGTACCAAGTAGTATTCGTTAGTTGTTTCCGTTAACATTCTAACGGGTCGCACCCCAAAAACCTTTGAACTAAGACTTTGCGGATATCGAATATCCCAAATATCGAAGAAGTTAATCGCACCGCCGGTGCGCGCGTAAAGCGCGGTTTTCGGAATGATGCGCACTTTTGCATATTGGAACACGTTATCAGCAGCAAAATTCCATTGGTTACCGGTTATATAGACTGCATCTTTATCGTAACCAACACCCTGATAATCAGTCCACGTGCTTGAGGCAGTAGTTCCGTTCAAGCCTGAAGGAAACACGTAATTATACCATTCGCCAATCGCGGAAGAATCTTTTGAAACAGATACTAAAATATTTCCCCGCGCGGGAGACTGTGCCTGATCCAGCCAAACCATTACCCAGCGTTTAGCGTAATGGTCATAAATAACTTTCGGATCAAATGCTGATACACCTGAAAGAGCGGAGGCGTACCACGCGTTGATGTCAATGGATTTTAGTTTATTGCCATTCTTATCCCAGATGCCGAAAGTAGTATTCACAACACCGATAATGTGCTGTGGTCCAACTGCCAAATAAGGATCAGGGGGAATGGAGTTCCCTTGCGGCTGTCCGGCAAAACTCTGTATGAGAATATTATCACCGTTAGTTACTTCTTGCCCGAGCGTGCCTTTATCGGTAACATAAATTTGTTCTTTCATTCCTGTTTTATTCAGCCCGGGAATGTAGTCGGGCTCAATCTTCATTTGGGCTTTATTATGCACCTGCAATTCCTGCCGCGCTGGCATTGATGACTCAAGGAATGAACTCGTGTTAACAAGCACTCCGCCCGCGATACTGCCGGATGCCGGTCCTTGATAGAGCTGCCCGTAAAGCGTTGTGCCGGTTAGAAAAATAAGCACGTTAAATAGATATTTTCTCATAATTTCAATTCGGTTACCTTGCATAATCCATTTTTATTATCAAGATAACTTCTATCGGAAAAATAAATGTAATGATATGTAAAATATGATATTTTTGACTCAGTTTGTAATTTATTTATGCATTCCATTTGGGACGCGTAAGGGCGACAGGGCCGGTTGCCCCTACAATATTTTCTTCAAGCATACCATTCCATTACCGGTATATTTTTATCATTTTCATTTTTTTTGTCAATGCTATAAACATTTCATACCTAATGGGATGGGAAATAATGGTTAATTTTGAAAACACGAATAATTTGTTGCACTTCATATACTGAATCGCACTTTTAGGTGCAAAATGGTTATTTAATTTCAATTGCCGCTTCATATAAGTTTGGCAAACAATTTTTCCGCATCCTAAATTTTGTACCGTGATTGTGTCCGGTACGAGCATCTTGGGTGTGGGAATAAGCTGACCCTGCTATGGGGAATAAGATGGTTGTTGACATTTTAGTCATTGCTCAATAGAATAAGATTTCTTTTCAGGGTAGATCATCCATTTCTTGCATTTAACACCAAGCAATCACAATTTGCTTCACAACTCTGTGAAATAGATGTATGTGTCGATATTATATTTGAGTCAAAGACTTGCCAATTTTATCGGAAAGGATGCGGATATGGCACTTATTACCTGGATTTTTATTATGTTGATTCTGAATTTATTTATTAAAAATTCGAAATAAAACGGAAGTAGGGCGATTAGCCATTGTCCCTATAAGTGACTCAGAAAGAACAGTCTGTTAAAGGATATTTATGGCAAATCCAACTCAATCCCTTCTTTCCAAATCGGACTTTATGCTTGCCTGCGATTGTCCGGCTAAACTATATTACAAGAAGAAAAACTATCCGTCCTCCACGGAGGGAAACGAATATCTCGAACATTTAGCCCGAGGCGGTTATATGGTTGGGAAATTGGCGACACTGCTTTATCAGGGGGGGATATCGGTTGATTCCGGCGGCAGCCAGTATGAGGCAGCTGCATTGACAAGCGAGCTTTTGAAGAAGCAGAATGTCGTGTTATTTGAGGCAGCCGTTTTATCTAACGGTAAAATCGTCAGGATTGATATTCTGGAAAAGACAGGGAATATTGTTAATCTGATTGAAGTTAAATCAAAATCGTGGGATAGTTACGGCGATGAGGAAAAGCAAAAAAGGGGAATGATGAATGATTATATACGCGATGCCGCGTATCAGTATCTTGTTCTGAAAGAAGCTTATCCGATGTTTCAAATCAATACGTTTTTGTTTCTCCCCGACAAGGCAAAACGCGCGAAAATCGAAGGATTGAATCTGCTTTTCAGGATTGAAAAAACGGCTGTTGACGAGGCAACAAAATTTCGTTCTTTCAATATCCTGTTTGACGAATCCCGACTGCCTGAAATAGTGGAAGAAGATTTGATGACGTTGGTTGATGTCGGCAAAGAAGTTAAAGATTTGCAACCGATTATAGCTGCGGAGGTCGAGCGGTTCACGGAAAGTTTGCGAAGCGGAATCAAGAAAATCGATACCCCGATAAGCAAAGAATGTTTCAAGTGTGAATACCGCGTAACGGACGTGCTGCATACCGAAAGCGGTTACGGTGAATGTTGGGCAGACTATCCCGAACCGGAGCGTCATATAAGCGAATTATATCATATCGGCACCGTGGGGAAAAACCAATACGCGAATGAACTTATAAGTGAAAAGAAAGTTTCTCTTTTCGATATTTCGGAAAGCGTACTCGGCGGGAAAAGAGGCGAACGGCAGTTGATTCAGCTTAAGAACACCAAATCCGGTACCGAGTGGTTTGGCGGCTCGATGAAAAGTGAAATGAAAAATTGGGAGTACCCGCTGCATTTCATTGATTTTGAAACAACAATTACCGCGCTGCCGTTTCATAAAGGGATGCGTCCTTATGAATTTGTTGCATTCCAATGGAGCTGTCATACTGTTCCCAAGCCGAACGCGGAACCCGTTCATTCGGAGTGGCTGAATCTCGAACCCGCTTTCCCGAACTTCAAGTTTGCCGAAAGTCTGATGAAACAAGTCGGGTTGGACGGAACATTTTTAATGTGGGCAACTCACGAAAACACTGTACTGCGTAATATTTATGAACAAATGGAAGAATATAACTACGATAACCCGATGCTTGAAAGCTGGCTTGAGAAAGTCGTAAAGTTTGATAAAGACGATTTCGGCAAATTTATCGATATGAACAGGTTCACGTTGGAGAATTACTTTCATCCTGCAATGAAGGGAAAAACCTCGATTAAATATACACTTCCTGCGGTGCTGCAATCATACAAATCACCGCGAATAGAGCATTGGCTGAAAAACTTTGAATCCGGACTTTCATTGTACAGCAAAAACGGTACGGGCATCGTAAACAATCCGTATAACCTGTTGCCGCGTGTTTGTCTTTTTGAAGAAGCCGAAAGAGTTCAAGACGGCACCGGAGCGATGCGCGCTTACGAGGATTTGATGTTCGGATTAAGCAAAGGCAATGCCCGGGCAAAGAACGATATTTCTAAGGCTTTGCTGCGGTACTGCAAGTTAGATACGCTCGCGATGGTGATTATTTGGGAGCATTGGATTTCTAAAGCTCAATTATAAAGGTTACCCGAATAATAATATACCAACATCCAAACATTCCCTTTCACATCCCCGTGAAACCCCATTAAGAAAATTGCTTACTATTGCGGATAATTTTTTATGATTTAGATGTAATAATAAATCGCTTCAAAGATAGAAAGGTTTGAAAAATGGCTTTAATCACTTGTTCTGATTGTAAGAAACAAATTAGCAATTATGCGCAAAAATGTCCTCACCGCGGTGCGCCCACGGGGGATACGGTGGCAGGTTGCACGGGTTGTTTTTTCTTTATATTCGGCACACCTATAGTATTGATTATGTATGGAAGTGTGCAAAAAATATTGCCCGTAATATATAATTATTTCGCGTCGCCGATTCTATTCGCGAAATATTTATTCGACTTATATTCTTTGTTTTTGTCAAACATTTTCAATCCGGGTTTAACAAAAAATCAGTTTTTGAATTTATGCGCTGTCGTCTTAATTATCAGCATATCGTTATCTCTAATGTTCGGGACAATTTTTATTATATGGAATCAAGTGTCTAAGAATAGAGACCGGATAATAGAATTCATAGATACGTATAAGTGGATTATTTTAGCTGTACTTTTCGGACCGCTGGTTGTTAACATAATCATTGCAATAATAGTGAAGTAACACATCATTTTGGTTAGGGGCTGAGGGCGGTTAAAATCAAACATTCGGACGATGATTGTCAGTTCAAAATATTATGATAAAATGCATTGCAGGGGAATATTTTCGATACTTTGCAGGAAGATAAAGCCTGCAAAAAAAGGCTTTAAATATACGTAAAAAATAGTTGGTATAAGTAAGTAGAAATACTTATATGCAGAAATTATTTTTCATCTATAATTGTAACTCACGTTACGCGAAATGCGGCAAAAGCCGTAATTTATTAAAGCCTTGTGAAAAATAACTCCGGACTTTAGTCCGGGGAAATCGAGCAAATAGATATCGGGCTTTAGCCCAAATTGCTCGTAAGGTGAGTTTGTAAATAATAAAAGATTCATTAATTTCCAAAACGGTATTTTTTAAACATAAAACAAAGGAATAAAGGTATGATACGAAAAAACACGTTTATATGGTTCAGCCGCGGCAATGCTATGGCATCGTGCCTGCTTGTTCTGTTCTCGATACAATTGAGTGCCCAGAATTATATGATTGTTCGTTCGACAAACGGGAGCGATAAAGGTATTCTTCTCAGTACACTTACAAAAATAACCTTCAGCTCAAATGAGGAGCAGGTAAATTATTATCTTTCCAACGCGGCATTATACACGCAAAACACCGCGGATATACAAAAAATCACATTCTCTGATAACGGGGTTCTTACAAATTTAGCGGCATCGAGTGTTGATTTGTCAACAGCAAAGAATTTCGCGGTATCGCAAAATTATCCAAACCCGTTTAACCCGTCAACGGTGATAAATTATCAAATCCCGAGGACAGGAAATGTCAAGGCGATAGTCTATGATATAAACGGCGCGGAGGTTAAAACCTTATTTGCAGGAGTGCAAGAGGCGGGAAATTACCGGTTAACTTGGGATGGCAAAAACAGCAGCGGGCAGGCAGCTGCAAGCGGTATGTATATGTTTCGCGTTCAGCACGATGCAGCAGTAATCAATAAGAAAATGTTATTAATTAAGTAAAGTTGAAGGAAATACAAAATGAAGAAGATATTATTTACAATGGCGGTGTTAATGTTTGGCGTTTCAATGTACGCGCAAAGTACTCCAAAGCAAATCAACCTATATAAAAACGGTTCAGTTTTCTTTCAGCAGTCTTTGGCGGGAATAGACAGTATGAATATTAC